>CP028150.1:1680255-2016306 GCA_003028315.1 Neisseria mucosa
GCACACCGCCGGTTTGCCCGAACCTGCGCAAAAGCTGCTTCAGACGGCCTTGTCGCTGGCCGAGACGCATTATCCTGCCGATGCGGCCACGCCTGCGGGCGAGCCGCTTTTGGCGCACCTTTTGGGTGCGGCGCGTATGGTGAACGAATTGGATTTGCTGCCCGATGCGGTGGCCGCCACGCTTTTGGCCGACATTGTGCGTTTTGTGCCCGACTGGCGCGAGCTGCTCACGGAACGCTGCAACAGCACCGTCGCCGAGCTGGTCAAAGGTGTGGACGAAGTGCAGAAGCTTACACACTTCGCCCGCGTGGACAGCCTTGCCACGCCTGAAGAGCGCGCCCAGCAAGCCGAAACCATGCGTAAAATGCTGCTGGCGATGGTAACTGACATCCGCGTCGTGTTGATCAAGCTCGCCATGCGTACCCGCACCATGCAGTTTCTCAGCAATATCCCCGACAGCCCCGAAAAACGCGCCGTCGCCAAAGAAACCCTCGACATCTTCGCCCCGCTCGCCAACCGTTTGGGCGTTTGGCAGCTCAAATGGCAGCTCGAAGACCTCGGCTTCCGCCATCAAGAACCCGAAAAATACCGCGAAATCGCGCTGCTTTTGGACGAAAAACGCACCGAACGCCTCGAATACATCGAAAACTTCCTCAACATCCTGCGTGGCGAACTTAAAAAATACAACGTTCACTTCGAAGTAGCCGGCCGCCCGAAACACATCTACTCCATTTACAAAAAAATGGTGAAGAAAAAACTCAGCTTCGACGGGCTCTTTGACATCCGCGCCGTGCGGATTCTGGTCGATACCGTCCCCGAGTGTTACACCACGCTGGGTATCGTCCACAGCCTCTGGCAGCCCATCCCCGGCGAGTTCGACGACTACATCGCCAACCCCAAAGGCAACGGCTATAAAAGTTTGCACACCGTCATCGTCGGCCCGGAAGACAAAGGCGTGGAAGTGCAAATCCGCACCTTCGATATGCACCAATTCAACGAATTCGGTGTCGCCGCCCACTGGCGTTATAAAGAGGGCGGTAAGGGCGACTCCGCCTACGAACAAAAAATCGCTTGGTTGCGCCAACTCTTGGACTGGCGCGAGAACATGGCGGAAAGCGGCAAGGAAGACCTCGCCGCCGCCTTCAAAACCGAGCTTTTCAACGACACGATTTACGTCCTGACCCCGCACGGCAAAGTCCTCTCCCTGCCTACGGGCGCGACCCCCATCGACTTTGCCTACGCCCTGCACAGCAGCATCGGCGACCGTTGCCGCGGCGCGAAAGTCGAAGGGCAAATCGTACCGCTGTCCACCCCGCTCGAAAACGGACAGCGCGTTGAAATCATTACCGCCAAAGAAGGGCATCCTTCCGTCAACTGGCTCTACGAAGGCTGGGTCAAATCCAGCAAGGCAATCAGCAAAATCCGCGCCTACATCCGCCAGCAAAACGCCGACACCGTGCGCGAAGAAGGCCGCGTCCAACTCGACAAACAGCTTGCCAAACTCACGCCCAAACCTAACCTGCAAGAGCTTGCCGAAAACCTCGGCTACAAAAAACTCGACGACCTCTACACCGCCGTCGGACAAGGCGAAATTTCCAACCGCGCCATCCAGAAAGCCTGCGGCACGCTGAACGAACCGCCGCCCGTGCCCGTCAGCGAAACCACCATCGTCAAACAGTCCAAAATCAAAAAAGGCGGCAAAACCGGTGTGCTCATCGATGGCGAAGACGGTTTGATGACCACGCTTGCCAAATGCTGCAAACCCGCGCCGCCCGACGATATTGTCGGCTTCGTTACCCGCGAACGCGGCATTTCCGTCCACCGCAAAACCTGCCCCTCTTTCCAACACCTCGCCGAACAAGCACCCGAGAAAGTGTTGAACGCAAGCTGGGCGGCGTTGCAGGAAGGGCAAGTGTTCGCCGTCGATGTCGAAATCCGCGCCCAAGACCGCTCAGGGCTTTTGCGCGACGTATCCGACGCGCTTGCCCGCCACAAACTCAACGTTACCGCCGTGCAAACCCAGTCCCGCGACTTGGAAGCCAGCATGAGGTTCACGCTCGAAGTCAAACAAGTCAACGACCTCCCGCGCGTCCTCGCCAGCCTCGGCGACGTCAAAGGCGTGTTGAGCGTTACGCGCTTGTAAGGAGAAGCAAAAGGTCGTCTGAAAAACGGATTTCAGGTTTTTCAGACGACCTTTTTGGCGAGATTGGTATCGTAATCGACATTGGAAATATCTGTCCTGTCCTTCCTGCTTGTACGGAAATGACGGCAATTTGAGCAGCTTTGCTAAATCGCTGTCTGCCTTTTAAAAACAGCCAAACTTGCAAATCAAAGGTCGTCTGAAAACTGCAATATGCGGTTTCAGACGACCTTTTGTGTTGCCAAGCTCAAAGTCAGGCTGAACCTGATTCGGGTAAGGTCAGTGATCGACGGTAATGCCTTTGCTTTCCTGCTGTTTCTGTTCGTCCAGTTTCTTTTGCAGCGTGTCGCACGGGGTGTCGCAGTCGCAGACTTTTTTCATGCCCAGCGAAGAGATGCCGCCGCAACTGCCTTTGATGGTGCGCTTGGAGAAAATGTAGCCGACTGCCATGCCGAGGATGACGAGGAGGAAGAGGCCGAAGGTGAGAAGTAGGGTTTTCATGATGGTGTTCCTGTGGGATGGATATGAGTGTGTAGATATTAATGGAGTAGTTTTTTAAACGCGCCGGACATTTCGGTATGGTAGCCGTTTTGGTCGCGGATAATCAGGAAAACGGCGAGGTTTTGCTGTTCGGCGAGTTTGAGGGCTTCGGTTTCGCCAAGTACGAAAAGTCCGGTGGACAGGCCGTCGGCGGTGGTGGCATTGTCGGCGACGACGCTGATGGAGGCGAGGCGGTGCGACAGCGGGCGGCGGGTTTTGGGGTCGATGATGTGGGACAGCCGCCTGCCTTGCGGGTCAACGTGGAAAATGCGGTAGTCGCCGGAGGTGGCGAGGGAGCGGTTGTCGAGGGGGACGACGATTTGGGTGTTGCCGCCTTGGACGATGTTGGGCTGTTCGATGCCGATGCGCCAAGGTTCGCCTTGGGCGTTGCGGCCTTTGCCGTGCAATTCGCCGCCGATTTCGACAAGGTAGTTTTGGATGCCGAGTTTTTCAAGTTCGCCTGCCACTTTGTCTACGCCGAAGCCTTTGGCGATGGAGGAGAGGTCGAGATAGGCTTCGGGTTGGGTTTTGGCGAGCGTGGCTTGTTTGCCGTTTTGCGTGAGGATGATTTTGTCCGTACCGGTTTGGGCGGCGGCTTTGTCGATTTCGGCTTGGGTGGGTTCGCGGGTAATTTCTTTGTTCGGTCCGAAGCCCCAAAGGTTGACGAGCGGGCCGACGGTTACGTCGAGCGCGCCTTGTGTGAGGCGGTTGAGGCGTAAGGCTTCGGCGGTTACGGCGGCGAAATCGGCGGAAACGGGCATGGGTTTGCGGGTCTCGCGCATTTGGTTGAAGCGGCTGATTTCGGAGTCTTCGCGGTAGGTGGACATTTGACGGTTGACTTCTTCGAGCGCGCCGTCAATCTGCTTTTTCACGGCTTCGGGCGCGGGCGGGTTGGGGAGGTCGTCTGAAAGGTATTTGACGGTATAGGTCGTGCCCATCGTTTCACCCTGAAGCACGGTTTGTTCGGATGTTTTTTTGCCGCATGCGCCCAAGGGCAGGGTAAGGGCGAGGGCGGCGGCAAGGGCGGGAATGGCGGAGGGCAGGTGCATGATAGGGTGTTCGGGTGTTTTCAGACGACGTATTGTAACGTAAAACGCAAGGGCGCGCGGCTTGCGGGGGCGGGGCTTTTCTGCTAACATCCGCGCTGCATTAAGAGTTGGGAATTCCATGCCAACCTGCTTTTCAGATGGAAAGGTAAGGTGGACGGCTGCAAAGCCGATGTGGTCCGAGAGGGCAATTCAAATCCCCCCGCTTGATGCGGGAATTTTTTTGCCCGTATGTTCTGTGCTGGCAGGATTCCAAACCGTTTTATCCAAGTGGGAATATTTATCATTTGGATGGAGCGCAGGTGGAAATTTTGTTATGATTTCCGTTGTGGGATATATGATGAAACAACAGGTCGTCTGAAAGCAGACGGCTTGTTTTTGAAGGAAAATATTGAAATGAGCGAATATCTGTTTACTTCCGAATCGGTTTCCGAAGGCCATCCGGACAAAGTGGCCGACCAAGTGTCCGATGCGATTTTGGATGCGGTTTTGGCGCAAGACCCCAAAGCGCGCGTCGCGGCGGAAACTCTGGTAAACACCGGTTTGTGCGTGTTGGCGGGCGAAATCACCACCACCGCCCATGTGGACTACATCAAAGTCGCACGCGAAACCATCAAACGCATCGGCTACAACTCGTCCGAGCTGGGCTTTGATGCCAACGGCTGCGCGGTCGGCGTGTACTACGACCAGCAATCCCCCGACATCGCCCAAGGCGTGAACGAAGGCGAAGGCATCGACCTGAACCAAGGCGCGGGCGACCAAGGCCTGATGTTCGGCTACGCCTGCGACGAAACCCCGACCCTGATGCCGTTTGCCATCTATTACAGCCACCGCCTGATGCAGCGTCAAAGCGAATTGCGTAAAGACGGCCGCCTGCCGTGGCTGCGTCCCGACGCAAAAGCGCAGCTGACCGTAGTTTACGACAGCGAAACCGGCAAAGTAAAACGCATCGACACCGTCGTCCTGTCCACCCAGCACGACCCTGCAATCAGCCATGAAGAACTGAGCAAAGCCGTGATCGAGCAGATTATCAAGCCCGTTCTGCCGCCCGAAATGCTGACTGCCGAAACCAAATACCTGATCAACCCGACCGGCCGCTTCGTCATCGGCGGCCCGCAAGGCGACTGCGGTTTGACCGGACGTAAAATCATCGTCGATACCTACGGCGGCGCGGCTCCGCACGGCGGCGGCGCATTCTCCGGCAAAGACCCGTCCAAAGTGGACCGTTCCGCCGCTTACGCCTGCCGTTATGTCGCGAAAAACATCGTTGCCGCCGGTTTGGCAACCCAATGTCAGATTCAGGTTTCCTACGCCATCGGCGTTGCCGAACCAACCTCGATTTCCATCGATACTTTCGGCACAGGCAAAATCAGCGAAGACAAACTGATTGCCTTAGTTCGCGAACATTTCGACCTGCGCCCCAAAGGCATCGTCCAAATGCTCGACCTCTTGCGCCCGATTTATGGCAAATCCGCCGCCTACGGCCATTTCGGCCGCGAAGAGCCTGAGTTTACTTGGGAGCGCACCGACAAAGCTGCCGCATTGAAAGCAGCCGCAGGCGTATAAAAAGCATAAAGGTCGTCTGAAAGGGAGTTTCAGACGACTTTCCATCCTTATGGCAACTGCAATTTTTCCCAATCAGCAAGGCAGCATGCGTCGGTATGCTGCCTTTTTCGACCAGAAAGATTACAATTAGCGGGTCGTCTGAAAACACAAAGAAAGGACACATCATGCTCTTAGGTGTAAACATCGACCACATCGCCACCGTCCGCAACGCCCGCGGTACGACCTATCCCAGCCCCGTGGAAGCGGCATTGGTCGCGGAAACGCACGGTGCGGATTTGATTACCATGCACCTGCGCGAAGACCGCCGCCACATCAAAGACGCGGACGTGTTCGCCGTCAAAAATACCATCCGCACGCGCCTGAACCTTGAAATGGCGCTGACTGAAGAAATGCTGGAAAACGCGCTTAAAGTCATGCCGGAAGACGTGTGCATCGTGCCTGAAAAACGTCAGGAAATCACGACCGAAGGCGGTTTGGACGTATTGGCGCAACAGGAAAAAATCGCCGAGTTCACCAAAATCCTGACCAACGCAGGCATCCGCGTTTCGCTCTTTATTGATGCCGACAACGAGCAAATCCAAGCCGCCCATGATGTCGGCGCACCCGTTATCGAGCTGCACACCGGCGCATACGCCGATGCACACAGCCACGCCGAACAAATCAAGCAATTCGAGCGTCTGCAAAATGGCGCGCATTTTGCCAGCGATTTGGGCTTGGTCGTCAACGCCGGACACGGCCTGACCATACACAACGTTACCCCCATCGCCCAAATCCTCGCCATCCGCGAGTTGAATATCGGGCATTCGCTGATTGCCCAAGCCCTCTTCCTCGGCCTGCCCGAAGCCGTCCGCCAGATGAAGGAAACCATGTTCAGGGCAAGACTGCTGCCTTGATGCGGCAACACCCACCTTTTCAGACGACCTTCTCTCAACAAGGAGACCACCGCATGATTTACGGCATAGGCACAGACATCGTTTCCCTCAAACGCATCATCCGCCTGAGCAAAAAGTTCGGACAGGCGTTTGCCGAGCGCATCCTCACCCCCGAAGAACTGCTCGAATTCCCGCAAGCGGGCAAGCCCGTCAACTACCTCGCCAAACGCTTTGCCGCCAAAGAAGCCTTCGCCAAAGCCGTCGGCACGGGCATACGCGGCGCGGTTTCCTTCCGCAACATCGGCATCGGGCATGACGCATTGGGCAAACCCGAATTCTTCTACGCCCCCGCCCTATCCAAATGGCTGGAAGAACAAGGCATCAGCCGCGTCAGCCTCAGCATGAGCGACGAAGAAGATACCGTGTTGGCATTTGTCGTTGCCGAAAAATAAGACAGCCCCCATTGGCAGGTCGGATTCCCAAATCCGACCTTTCCGAATTTTCAGACGACCCTTCTCCCTATTCCCATGACCCAAGACACCCGCCCCCTTATCCGCGTCGTTGCCGGCATCCTGCTCAACCAAGACGGCGACTACCTGCTCAGTTCCCGCCCCGAAGGCAAGCCCTATGCCGGATATTGGGAATTTGCCGGCGGCAAAGTCGAAGCGGGCGAAACCGACTTCCAAGCCCTGCAACGCGAGTTTGAAGAAGAACTCGGCATCCGCATCCTAGCCGCCACACCTTGGCTGACCAAAATCCATTCCTACGAACACGCCCGCGTCTGCCTGAAATTTCTATGGGTAAACCCCGACCAATGGACGGGCGAACCCCAATCCCGCGAAGGACAGGCATGGTCGTGGCAAAAAGCGGGCGATTTCAACGTCGCCCCCATGCTGCCCGCCAACGGTCCGCTACTGCGCGCCCTCTCCGTCCCGCGCCAACTTAAAGGTCGTCTGAAAACCGGTTTGCACGGACAAAACAGTACCGGCGAATACCGCGTCGCCCCCTACTCCCTAGCCGAACCGCACCACGCCAACATCCTCATCTCAGAAACCGAACTGCACAAGCTCGGCAAACTGCCCCAAGCCCAAAGCGTTTGGGTATCGATACACACCCGCGAACAATGGCAGCGCGTACAAGATGCCGACGTCGTCGTTTGGCAAGTCAACGACGACGCAAGCGCACGGCAAGTGCTTGAAATATTGGAACAAGGCGTATCTGTTCCGCTGGTTGTCGCCGCGCCCGAAACACTGGTTTCAAGCTACCGCGACCGCTGGCTCTCGACAGGCGCACACGCCGTCCTGTCCGACAATGACACCGAGGTCGTCTGAAATGGACAAAAACCGCAAACTCCTCCTCGCAGGCGTCCTCCTCATCCTCTTCGCCGCCGCCAAACTCCTGCTGCTGAACTGGTGGCAGAAACAACAACCCCAAGCCCGCGCCGCCGAGTGCAACCTCATCAAAGGCTGCATCCTGCCCGACGGCTCGCACGTCCGCTCCACCCCCATCAGCCACCGCTCCGCCTTCGACATCACCGTCGAAAACGCCCCAGCCGAAACACAACAAGTCAGCATCAGCTTCAGCATGAAAGACATGGACATGGGCTTCAACCGCTATATGCTCCAACAACAATCCCCGCGCACTTGGCAAGCGCACCAAATCCACCTGCCCGTCTGCGTCGAAGGCAGACGCGACTACATCGCCGACATCACCATAGGCGGACAGACTTTTCAGACGACCTTTACCGCCCAATAGGCTTTCTACGCGTATTCAGACAAGAAAGGCCGTCTGAAACCACAAATCAGGGTTTCAGACGACCTTTTTATTATCCGCAAAGCTTACAGATAGAATTTTTCAACCACTTTCAAATTGTCGTCCAATTTGTACACCAGCGGCTGACCGGTCGGGATTTCCAAGCCCATGATGTCTTCGTCGGAAATGCCTTCGATGTGTTTGGCCAATGCGCGCAGGGAGTTGCCGTGGGCGGCGACCAGGGCGCGTTTGCCGCTCAGAAGCGCGGGGGCGATTTGGTCTTCCCAGAACGGCAATACGCGCTCCAAAGTAACTTTCAGGTTTTCGCCGTCGGGGATAACATCGGCGGGCAGGTTGGCATAGCGGCGGTCGTTGTGCGCGGAGAACGGGTCTTTCGGATCGAGCAGCGGCGGCAGGGTGTCGTAGCTGCGGCGCCAGATGTGGACTTGCTCGTCGCCGTATTTTTCGGCGGTTTGTTTTTTGTCCAAACCTTGCAGTTGGCCGTAGTGGCGTTCGTTCAGCCTCCAGCTTTTGATTTGCGGCACGAACAGTTGGTCGGATTCTTCCAAAACGATGTTGCAGGTTTTAATCGCGCGGGTCAGAACGGAAGTGAAGGCGATGTCAAACTCGTAGCCTTTTTCCTTCAGTTTTTTACCGGCGGCGGCAGCTTCGGCAAGCCCCTGCTCGCTCAGTTTCACGTCGCGCCAGCCTGTAAACAGGTTTTTCGCGTTCCATTCGCTTTGTCCGTGGCGGATAAATACCAATTCCATGTCGTATGCTCCAATTTGAGGTCGGTAGAAGGGCTTATTTATAACATATTTCGGCTGCTTCTGCCGAACCGCCTCCCCTACCCTTGCTTTCAGTCAAACAGCCGCTGTTCAAAATATGAAACCTGCCTGTCAAGACGACCTGCTTTATAATGTTACCCAAATACGTTTTTACGAGAGACTTTCATGACCCGACGTTTGATTATCGGCATCAGCGGAGCCAGCGGTTTCCAATACGGCATCAAGGCCTTGGCGCTTTTGCGCGCACACGATGTCGAAACGCATCTGGTGGTATCCAAAAGCGCGGAAATGACGCGCGCGCTGGAAACGCCGTATGAAAAAGACGAACTCTACCGCCTTGCCGATGTCGTCCATCCGATAAACCATATAGGTTCCGCCATCGCCAGCGGTTCGTTTAAAACCGACGGGATGCTGATTGCCCCTTGTTCGATGCGCACGCTGGCTGCGGTTGCAAACGGCTTCGGCGACAACCTGCTGACACGCGCGGCGGACGTGGTCCTGAAAGAGCGCCGCCGCCTTGTGCTGATGGTGCGCGAAGCCCCGCTCAACCTTGCCCATCTGGACAATATGCGCCGCGTTACCGAAATGGGCGGCATCGTCTTCCCGCCTACCCCCGCCCTCTACCAGCAGCCGCAAACCATAGACGACATCATCACCCACAGCACCGCCCACGCGCTTTCACTTTTAGGTTTCGACACCGGCGCCGTACCCGAATGGACGGGCGGAACATCTTCCTAAATATCAAAGGTCGTCTGAAACCCGTTTTCAGGCTGGCAGAAAGCCTCCCTCCATATCAAGCTGATATAATCCCCGCCAATCATATTTACACGGAGTCATCATGCAGTTCTCGGCATTCGGCGAAAAATTCACGCAACACAGCGGCATCCTGCAACTTATGGACGACCTCGGCGACGCGCTCAAAAGCGACAAGCCCGTCAACATGCTCGGCGGCGGCAATCCGGCGCGGATCTCCGAAGTCAACTCCGTGTTCGCCGACGTATTTTCAAAGCTGGCGGCGGAACACGCCGTCGAGAACATCGGCAACTACTCCAATCCCCAAGGCGATGCCGCGCTGATTGACGCGTTGACCGCCTTCCTCAACCGCGAATACGGCTGGCACCTGACCGCTGACAATATCGCGTTGACTAACGGTTCACAGAACGCGTTTTTCTATCTTTTCAACCTCTTCGGCGGCAAATTTAAGGTTTCAGACGACCTTTCCGTAGAGAAAGCCATCCTGCTGCCACTCGCGCCCGAATACATCGGCTATGCCGACGTGCATGTCGAAGGGCAGCACTTCGTTTCCGTCAAACCGAAAATCGAAGCTGTCGAACACGAAGGCGAAGAAGGCTTCTTCAAATACCACGTGGACTTTGACGCGCTGGAAAGCCTGCCTGAACTCAAAGCGGGCAAAATCGGCGCGATTTGCTGTTCGCGCCCGACTAACCCGACCGGCAATGTGTTGACCGACGGCGAAATGGCGCGGCTGGACGCTTTGGCGCAAGAACACGGCATTCCGCTGATTATCGACAACGCCTACGGAATGCCGTTCCCCAACATCATTTACAGCGACGTGACGCTGAATTGGCACGAAAACATCATCCTTTGCTTCAGCCTTTCCAAAGTCGGCCTGCCGGGCGTGCGCACCGGCATCATCGTCGCTGCGCCCGAAGTCGTCAAAGCCGTCAGCAGCCTGAACGCGATTGTGAACCTGTCGCCCACCCGCTTCGGCGCAGCCATCGTAACGCCGCTGTTGCAGGACGGTCGTCTGAAACAGCTTTCAGACGACGTCATCCGGCCGTTTTACCGCAATCAGGCGCAAACCGCCGTCTCGCTGCTCAAGCGTGAGCTGGGCGCGTATCCGCTGAAAATCCACAAGCCCGAAGGCGCGATTTTTCTGTGGCTCTGGTTTGAAAACCTGCCCGTTTCGTCGCAAACCCTGTACGAAATGCTCAAAGCCGAAGGCACGCTGATTATTCCGGGCGAACATTTCTTCGTCGGCATCGACACGCAGGATTACCCGCACGCCCGCGAGTGCATCCGCATGAGCATCGCGCAGGACGCGGAAACGCTGGAAAAAGGCATCGCCGCCATCGGCAGGGTGGTGCGCGGTTTGTACGATGCGGCGTAAACGGTAAAGTTGACAGCCATTCAGTCAAAAGGTCGTCTGAAAACAGTTTCAGACGACCTTTTATCATTTATTTTTTTTGAAATGAAATTAATTTTCTTTTAGAATTAACCGTTACGATCGACTTTTGAAAGAAAATACAAATGATTAAGCCCGCTTCCAGACTCAGCATCCTCAGCCTCTCCCTCCTTGCCGTTTCGGCGGCATTTGCCTCAGACGAACCCCAAGTCCGAGAAACCGCCGAACTTGAAACCATCACCGTAACCGCCAGCGCGGACGCATCCAAGGGCGGTTTGATTCCTGCATTTAAGGGCGGACAGGTGGCGCGCGGCAGCCGCGTGGGTATTTTGGGCAATAAAAAAAACCTAGAATCGCCGTTCTCCAATACTGCTTACACCAATAGGCTGATTCAAGACAAACATGCGCGCAGCGTCGGCGACGTACTGCAAAACGACCCGACCGTCCGCGTTGCGCGCGGTTACGGCAATTTTCAGGAAGCCTATTTCATACGCGGCTTTGCCGCCGAATCGGACGATACCATGTACAACGGCCTTTACGGCATCCTGCCGCGCCAATACATCGCCACTGAGCTTTTCGAACGCGTGGAAGTCCAGCGCGGCGCATCCGCCTTCTTAAACGGTATGGCGCCGGGCGGCAACAATATCGGCGGCACGGTATCCGTATTGCCCAAACGCGCGTCCAATGAAGGATTGAACCGGCTGACTGCCAATTACGGCGCGGGAAAACGCGGTGGTTTGGCGGCGGACGTGGCGCGCCGTTTCGGACAAAATCAGGAATTCGGCGTGCGCGTCAATGCGGCGCACCATAACGGCAAAACCGCAATAGACGACGAAAAGTCCAAACTCAGCCTAGTCAATGTCGGCCTAGACTGGCGCAATGAAAATGCCCGCCTGTCCGCCGATTTGGGCTGGCAGGACAACAAGCTCAAATCCACGCGTACCAATGTTACCCTGTCAGGCCTGACCGCCGTGCCGGCCGCGCCTGATGCCTCGTCCAACTGGGCGCAGCCGTGGACGTATTCCAACGAGCGCGACTGGTTCGGCACAATGCGCGGCGAATACGATTTCAACGACAACCTGACTGCCTACGCCGCCTATGGCTTCCGCCGCAGCAAGGAAAACAATTCTCTGGCAAACCTGACTGTCCGCAATGTCAATGGCGACGGATCGATTTACCGCTTCGACAACGCACGTAAGGATAAAATCGACACGGGCGAAATCGGTTTGCGCGGCAAATTCAATACGGGCGCGGTAGGGCACGAATGGACCGCCGCCGCCAACCGTTTCCAATCCTCGCGCAAAAACGCTTACATCATGGATTGGGGCAACCAATATACGACCAACCTCTACAACCCGTCCCGCTATCCGCAACCCGCAGCCGCCGACCCGCTGTATTCGGGCAACGACATGGGCAATCCTGCCGTTACCGGCAAAACACGCCTGACCAGCTTCGCCCTGGGCGACACCTTCAGCCTTTGGGACAAACGCCTGCAATTCATGCTCGGGGCGCGCTGGCAGCAGGTGCATAACAAGGCTTACGCCTATAATACGGGCGCTCAAACCGAAAATTACAAAAAATCGCGCCTCAGTCCCGCCGTCGGCGCGGTGTACCGCATCACGCCGAATTGGTCGGTGTACGGCAACTACATCGAAAGCCTGGGACAAGGCGCGACCGCCGGCTCGACTGCCTCCATCAACGGCCGGGCCTACGCCGTCAGCAATGCCGGCGAATCGCTCAAACCCTATGTTTCCAAACAAAAAGAAATCGGCACGAAATTTGAAGCCAACGGCTTCGGCGCGGGATTGGCCCTGTTCCACACCGACAAACCGCGTTCGCTTTACGTTGTCGAAAGCGGCAACACCGCCCGCTTCACCTCCGAAGGCAAAGACCGCCACCGGGGCGCGGAAATCACCGTTTACGGGGAAGTCGCACAAGGTGTGAGGCTCTTGGGCGGCATTACCCTGCTCGATGCCAAGCAGAAATCTACCGGCTCATCTTCAACTGACGGCAAACGCACCATCGGCGCGGCTAAAACCCAAGCCAACATCGGCTTGGAATGGGAAGTGCCGAAAGTGCAGGGTTTGGCATTTGACGGACGCATGGTTTACACCGGTTCTTCCTACGCCGATGCGGCCAATACGCTTAAAGTCGGCGGCTGGACGCGCTTCGACATCGGTGCGCGCTACCGCACCCAAATCGGCAGGCACGAAGCCACCTTCCGCGCCCGCCTCGATAATGTTGCCAACAAGAAATACTGGGCATCCGTCGGCGGCTATCCCGGCAGCGGCTACCTGAACGCCGGCGCACCGCGCAGCTTCACCCTGTCGGCTTCGGTCGATTTTTAAGGGACGGGCGGCAAACGGCCTCCAACGGTCCAAAGGTCGTCTGAAACGTTTTCAGACGACCTTGGAGCCTGGGGCGTCCGACTTTGTCCTACGCTTTCGGACAACCGCCGTAAAACTCTGCCTTTGCGGCATCGGCACCGACAACGGGCAATGGGTTTTGCCGCGCCGCCGCTTTCTCCGAATAACGTCAAACCCACCAAAAGGTCGTCTGAAACGTGTTCCAAATCCAAAACGCCACCTTCGCCATACCCGGCCGCTCGCTGCTGCACGACATCAGCGTCAACTTTTCCCCTAACCGCGTGTACGGCCTCATCGGTCATAACGGCTCGGGCAAGTCCACGTTGTTGAAACTGCTCACCCGCCAGCATGAACCCGCAGGCGGCAGGATATTGCTGAACGACAAAGAAATACGCGCCTATTCCGCCCGCGCATACGCCAAAGAAGTCGCCTATCTTCCGCAGCACCTGCCCGCCGCCACCGCGCTGACCGCGCGCGAGCTGGTTATGATGGGGCGTTATGCCTGGAGCGGGCTTTTAGGGCGCACGAACGATGCGGACAGACAGGCGGTGGAACAGGCGTTGCGGCTGACGCATACGGAAAAATTTGCCGATCAAATCGTCGATACGCTTTCGGGTGGCGAACGTTCGCGCGTCTGGCTGGCGATGTGCCTGGCGCAGCAAAGCCGCTTTTTGCTGCTGGACGAACCGCTTGCCGCTTTGGACATCGCCCACCAAATCGACGTGATGGCACTGGTGCGCAAGCTGTCTCGCGATTTGGGTTTGGGCGTCATCATCGTCATCCACGACATTAATCTGGCGGCGCAGTATTGCGATGAACTGGTCGCGCTCAAACAGGGACGGCTATTAAAAACGGGCAAACCCGCCGACATCATGACCGCAGAAGTGTTGAAAGACATTTACAGCGTCGATATGAACATCATCGCCCATCCTGAAAACGGCCGCCCCGTGGCATTGCCTTGACGCAGGCAAGCCGTCCCGCCGCATAAGCTCCGACCATAAAATCCGCCGCCCGAATCCAAACCGGATGACATTGCAGACCATTGTGGAATACCTGTTCCGATATGTTTCAGACGACCCTTTATTCAAAAACCGAAAGACCTTCCAAGCCGATGTCCCACCGCTTTTCAGACGACATTCCCCGCCTTGCCGCACGGCTGTTTTTTACCGCCGCCCTCCTGTTTTCCCTGCCTGCACCCGCCGCACCGCGCGTGGCGACTTCGGACTGGACGGTCGCCGAAACACTGACGGCAATGGGGCATCCGCCCGTCAGCGTCGCCGACCGCCGCGTGTACGATACCTGGGTGAACCATCCGCCGCTGCCCGCTGCCGTCAAGGAAGCGGGGCTGCGCTTCCAGCCGAATTTGGAGCGGCTGTATCAGATAAAGCCTGATTTTTTCGTGCAATCTTCCTGGTATGCCGCCGCCAAGTCCCAGTTTGAAAAAATCGCCCCGGTACGCGAAGTGGATTTCGGCACGGCAAAAGGCATCGAATATGCCCACACGGTCGAAGCCACGCGCAGGCTGGGTAAAATCATCGGCGACCCTGCCGCTGCCGAAAAGCTGATTGCCGGTACGGAAAACCTGTTTGCCCGCGCCAAACCCGCGCTTTCGGCATATCGCGGCCGCCCGTTTGCGGTGGTGCAGTTTGCCGACGGGCGGCATTTGCGGATTTACGGCAAGACTTCGCTGTTTCAGGCCGTGTTCGACAAATTGGAGCTGAACAATGCCTGGACGGGCAAAAGCAACGAATGGGGTTTCGAAAACATCACGCTTTTAGATTTAGCAAAGCTGCCGCCGGACACGCTGCTGATCATCGTCAAACCGCATCCTCAAAATACACGTGCAACGCTCGAAAAAAGCGCGCTTTGGCAACGCCTGCCGTTCAGCCGCCCTGCAAACCGCCGCATCTTCGAGCCGTCGTGGAGCTACGGCGCGCTGCCGTCCATGCAGCGTTTCACTTTGCAACTGATGCGTTCGATGTCGTCTGAAAACCCGTCCGCACAAAAGGAAGTCGCATGGTAAAGATTTTCAGACGACCCCTGCCTATCCTTGCCGCCGCGTTGGCAATATCGTGCGCGCTGACGGCGTTTTGGATCTTGAAGCTGGAATGGACGCTGCCGTGGCTGCGGATTTTCGACCGCCCCGACACCCTACCCCTGGACGCACTGATGGTGCAGAACAATACCCTGCCGCGTATGGCGATGGCGCTGCTCGCCGGCGGCAGTACGGCGGCGGCAACCATGCTGATGCAGCAGCTGATGCGCAATCCGCTCGCCTCTGACGGCACGCTGGCAGTCAGCAGCGGCGCACAGACGGCACTGGTGGCGGCAACCGTATTCGCCCCCTCCTTCCTCTCCTACGGCACGTCCGCCGTGGCGTTTGCCGGCGCAGCGGCGGCTTTGGGCGCGGTATTGCGGCTGTCGGCACGGCGCGCCCTGCAACCGCTCAGCGTCGTGCTGGCGGGTTTGGTGGTCAGCCTGTATCTGGGTTCCCTCACCGGTATCGTGATGCTGTTTTTCAGCGAAGAGACGCGCGGCGTGATGCAGTGGGGCAGCGGCTCCCTGGTGCAGGACAGTTGGCGCGATACGTTGGGGCTTTTGTGGTGGATTGCCGTTGCTGCCATACTTACCGCCTTTTTAATCAAACCGTTAAACATCATGAGCCTGGGCGACACGCAGGCGGAATCGGCAGGCATACCGGTGAAGAAAATCCGCCTGCTGTCTTTGGCGGTTGCTGCATTTTTGAGTGCGGGCGTGGTCGGCTTTGTCGGCATGATGGGCTTTGTCGGATTGGCGGCGGCGACGCTGGTACGGCAGACGGGCGTGCGCACACTGCCCATGCGCCTGATCTGTTCCTTCATCATCGGCGCACTGCTTTTGATGCTGACGGACAACGGCCTGATACTGCTGAAACACTACCGCGGCACCGATCTGCCCGCCGGCGCTGTAACTGCCCTCGTCGGCGCGCCGCTTTTGTTGTGGCTGACGGCGAAAGCACCTCCGCGTCCTTCGTTTCAGACGACCTCCGATATTTCAACCGCCGCGCCGCACGTCCCGCGCCTCTTGCGTTTTCTGCCGCTTATCGCCGTCGCCGTATCGGTATTGGCGTTTACGGTCGGACGCTATGACGAAACCCTGCGCCTGACCATAGACCCGGAATATTTCGTATTCCGCTACCCGCGCGTGCTGCTCGCCGCCGCCACCGGCACCATGCTCGCGTTGACCGGCGTCATACTGCAAAGGCTGACGCAAAACCCGATGGCGGGACCCGAACTCTTGGGCATCAGCTCCGGAACGGCATTCGGCGCGATGGCGGTAGTGATGCTGTTCGGCATTACCTCGGGCAGCAGCTGGTTTTGGCTGACAGGCATCGTTTCCGCTCTCGTATCCTTGGGGCTGTTGATGCTGTTCAACCGCAAAAACGGATTTACCCCCGAAAAAATCCTGCTTACCGGCATGGCACTGGCCGCACTCGCCGATGCCGCCATCCGCATTTGGACGGCAAGCGGCGATTTCCGCGTACAACTGCTTTTATTGTGGATGTCAGGTTCGACCTATCAGGCAACGCCCGAATCCGCCCTTACCGTCGGCCTCCTCGCCGTCGCCTCGCTCCTCCTCATCCTCCCGCTGCAACGCTGGCTCGGACTGCTCAGTCTGAACGCGACAATCGCCCGCTCTGTCGGCATCAACGTCTCCCTTGCACGGCTGGTGCTGATCGTCTCAAGCGCAGCGTTAACCGCCTTATCTACCCTGCTTATCGGCCCCTTGAGCTTCGTCGGACTGCTTGCGCCGCATCTGGCCCGTATGCTCGGCGCACGCCTGCCCAAACAGCAACTTGCCGCCGCCGCACTCATCGGTGCATCGGTTATGATGACGGCCGACTGGCTGGGCAGGCAGGTAATGTTCCCTTACGAAGTCCCCGCCGGAATGATGGCCACGCTCATAGGCGGCGCATATTTCATGATGATGATGCGCAAGCTTTAATGCGAACGGAGATACAAAAAGGTCGTCTGAAAACAGTTTCAGACGACCTTTTTGTTTAATTTATTCGATAATAAAAATCTAACAAAAATAAAATCTCAATTAATAATAACAATATTAAATTGAAGTCATAGTTCCAATAGGCAAAATCTTTCTGTATAGTCCTATTCATAGTTTAATTAAAAGGAAAATAAATGTCGATACAAGAAATTTATGAATGCCAAGAAACAGGCTACGAATATGCTTTTCGGCAAATCGTTTTATAAACCACTGACCATTTCACAAAGGAAATTATTATGACTGTCTCTAAATGTCCCGTAACCTACCTGACCATGAACAACGGCGCCCCAGTTGCCGACAATCAAAACAGCCTGACCGCTGGTCCGCGCGGCCCGTTGCTGGCGCAGGATTTGTGGCTGAATGAAAAACTTGCCGACTTCGTGCGCGAAGTCATCCCCGAACGCCGTATGCACGCCAAAGGTTCGGGCGCGTTCGGTACATTCACTGTGACGCACGACATCACGAAATACACCCGCGCTAAAATCTTCAGCGAAGTCGGCAAGCAAACCGAGATGTTCGCCCGTTTCACCACCGTGGCAGGCGAGCGCGGCGCAGCCGATGCGGAACGCGACATCCGCGGCTTTGCGCTGAAGTTCTATACCGAAGAAGGCAACTGGGATATGGTCGGCAACAACACGCCCGTATTCTTCCTGCGCGACCCGCGCAAATTCCCCGACCTGAACAAGGCTGTCAAACGCGACCCGCGCACCAATATGCGCTCCGCTACGAACAACTGGGACTTCTGGACGCTGCTGCCCGAAGCCCTGCACCAAGTCACCATCGTCATGAGCGACCGCGGCATCCCCGCCAGCTACCGCCATATGCACGGCTTCGGTTCGCATACATACAGCTTCTGGAACGAAGCGGGCGAGCGTTTTTGGGTGAAATTCCATTTCCGCAGCCAGCAAGGCATTAAAAACCTGACCAACGAAGAAGCCGCAAAAATCATCGCCGACGACCGCGAAAGCCACCAGCGCGACCTGTACGAAGCCATCGAACGCGGCGAGTTTCCGAAATGGACGATGTACATCCAAGTCATGCCTGAAGCCGATGCGGAAAAAGTGCCGTATCATCCTTTCGACCTGACCAAAGTTTGGCCGAAAAAAGACTATCCGCTGATTGAAGTGGGCGAATTCGAGTTGAACCGCAATCCCGAAAACTTCTTCGCCGATGTGGAACAATCCGCCTTCGCCCCGAGCAACCTTGTTCCCGGTATCGGCGCCAGCCCCGACAAAATGCTGCAAGCCCGTTTGTTCAATTACGCCGACGCGCAACGCTACCGTCTGGGGGTGAACTTCCGCCAAATCCCCGTCAACCGTCCGCGTTGTCCCGTTCACAGCAACCAGCGCGATGGCCAAGGCCGCGTCGACGGCAACTACGGCAGCCTGCCGCACTACGAACCCAACAGCTTCGGCCAATGGCAGCAACAGCCCGACTTCGCCGAACCGCCTCTGAAAATCAACGGCGACGCGGCGCACTGGGACTACCGCCAAGACGATGACGACTATTTCAGCCAACCGCGCGCTTTGTTCAATCTGATGAGCGACGCGCAGAAACAGGCTTTGTTCGACAACACCGCCGTAGCCATGGGCGACGCACCCGACTTCATCAAATACCGCCACATCCGCAACTGCCACCGTTGCGACCCCGCCTACGGTGAAGGCGTGGCAAAAGCCTTGGGGCTGACCGTTGAAGACGCACAAGCCGCCCGCGCGACCGATCCGGCATTGGGTCAGCCAGGTTTGCTGTAAATAGGAGGAGCCATGTGGATAGAGATTGAAGAATGGTTATCCCACGCAATCCGATACCGTAAACCGTAAACCGCCGACTTGGGCGTGATACGCAGATAGAGAAGTATTGTTAAGCATCTCTTTTTGGGGAGCAATATATAAGGTCGTCTGAAAACTTGGGAATCTAGTTTTCAGACGACCTTGGATTCGGATTTCAAGTGCAACACTAGGGTACCAATGGTTGGAACAGATTTAAGAATAAAACACTTGGCGTTTCGTAGCCAAGTGTTTTTCTCGGCCGGTGGTTCAACTCATCTTGAACCCTGCGTATCTCCCGATCGCTGATGTTTCGGAAATCGGTTTGTTTGGGGAAATATTGCCGGATGAGTCCGTTGGTGTTTTCATTCAGCCCTTTCTCCCACGAATGGTAAGGGCGGCAAAAATAGGTTTTCGCCTTCAATGCTTTGGCTATTTTGGTGTGTTGGTAGAACTCTTTGCCGTTATCCATGGTGATGGTGTGGACTCTGGCTTTATATGCCTTTAATACCCTAATGGCCGCCCGGGCAGTGTCTTCGGCCTTTAAGTTATCCAATTTGCAGATGATGGTGTAGCGGGTAACGCGTTCGACCAAGGTCAATAACGCGCTTTTCTGATTTTTGCCGACGATGGTGTCGGCCTCCCAATCGCCGATGCGGGTTTTCCGGTCGACGATGGCGGGTCGGTTTTCTATGCCGACGCGGTCGGGCACTTTGCCTCTGGTCCATGTGCTGCCGTAGCGTTTGCGGTAGGGTTTGCTGCATATTCTGAGATGTTGCCACAAAGTGCCGCCGTTGCTTTTGTCTTGGCGGAGGTAGCGGTAAACGGTGCTGTGATGGAGTGTGATCCCGTGGTGTTTATGCAGGTAGGCGCATACTTGTTTGGGACTGAGTTTGCGGCGGATAAGGGTTTGGAAACCTGTTTACGCCTGCGCTATCGGGCTGTCTTCTTCCTGCCGCTCTTCTTCGTGTTCCGCGCTGTTGAGCAATTTCAGCAGTTTTTCGGTTTTTTCCGAATCTTCGCTGCGGAGGATTTTAGCGGTTTCGGTTTCGAGCAGGGCGGTGTTGCTGTGCAGGATGATGTTTTTGACGGGCAGCAGGTTGTTGGGGTTCATGGAGAATCGGCGCAGCCCCATGCCCAGCAGCATCCGCGTGTAGGCGGTGTCGCCTGCCATTTCGCCGCATATGGAGACGCTTTTTTCCATGCGGTTGGCGGTGCGGATGATGTGCTGGATGGTTTTCAACACGGCGGGGTGGCCTGGCTGGTAGAGGTGGCTGACGCTGTCGTCGCCGCGGTCAACCGACAAGATGTATTGAATCAGGTCGTTGGTGCCGATGGAGATGAAGTCGGTCAGTTTTAGGATGCTGCCGACGGTCATGGCGGCGGACGGGATTTCAATCATGCAGCCGACGCTGACCGTGCCGAAGGTTTCGCCGCGTTCGGCGAGCTGGCGTTGGGCGGTGTCGAGGTGGATCAGGCATTGGCGCACTTCGGATAGGGAGGTAATCATCGGCCACATCATGCGCACGGGGCCGTGAACAGCGGCACGGAGGATGGCGCGCATTTGGGTGCGGAACATGACGGGTTCGGCGAGGCACAGGCGGATGCCGGTGAGTCCGAGCGCGGGGTTGAGGCTGCCGTTGGGGGTGGAATTTTGACCGAACCAGCGGGGATTTTTGTCCACGCCCAAATCGACGGTGCGGATGGTGATGCTTTTGCCTTTCATTTTTTTCACAATCGCGCTGTACACTTCGTACTGCTCGTCTTCAGACGGCATGGTGTCGCGGTTGAGATAGAGGAATTCGCTGCGGAAGAGTCCGACGCCGTCTGCGCCGAAATTGTGCAGGGCTTTGATGTCTTCGGCGGATTCGATGTTGGCGAGCAGCTCGATGTTGATGCCGTCGGCGGTGGTGGCGGCGGTTTTTTTGAGCTTGTTGAGTTCGCGCTTGTGGAGGCGGTATTCGCGGGCGAGGCGGCGGTATTCGTTGAGGACGACTTCGTCCGGATCGATGATAAGGACGCCGTTGATGCCGTCGACGATAACGGTTTCGTTTTCGGTAATGAGCCTACGGGCGTTGTGCAGCCCGATGACGGAAGGGATGTCGAGGCTGCGGCCTAAGATGGCGGTGTGGCTGGTCGGGCCGCCGACGTCGGTAACGAAAGCGGTGATGCGCTGCTCTTTGAAGAGGACGGTGTCGGCGGGCGAGAGGTCGTGGGCAATCAGGATGGTGTCTTCAAACAAGCCTTCGTTGAGGTTTAAGTCGTTGCTTTGTCCGACGAGGTTGTTGTGGATGCGGCGGACGACTTGCAGCATGTCTTGTTTGCGTTCGCGCAGGTAGTCGTCTTCGATGCTGTCGAACTGGGCGGCGAGCTTGTCGCTTTGTTGTTTCAACGCCCATTCGGCGTTGATTTTTTGTTCTTTCAAAATATCGACGGGTTCGCGCGAGAGGGTAACGTCGGTCAGCAGCATGAGGTGCAGCGAAATAAACGCGCCCAATTCGGTCGGGGCGTTTTCGGGAATCGCGCTGCGCAACTGTTCCAACTCTTTGCGCGTGGCTTTGATGGCGGCGTCGAAGCGGGCGGTTTCGGCGTCGATGAGGTCGTCTGAAACGTCGTATTGCGGCACTTCCGCCGTGCCGCGCGTAATCAGGTGGGCTTGTCCGATGGCAATGCCTTTGCCCGCGGCGACACCGTGCAGCACGATACTCATTATTCGCCCTCGCCGAAGTAGTCGTTGATTAAGTCGGTCAATGCCTTCATGGCGGCGACTTCGTCCAAGCCGTCGGTTTCCAGCTCGATGATTGTGCCTTTGGCGGCGGCGAGCATCATTAAGCCCATGATGCTTTTGCCATTAACGCGGCTTCCGTTTTTCGTTACCCAGACTTCGCTTTGAAACTGAGAGGCGGTTTGGGTGAATTTGCTGGAAGCGCGGGCGTGGAGTCCGAGTTTGTTGATGATTTCGATTTGTTGTTTTTGCATGTTCGGCTTTCGGGTGTGCGGGGTCGTCTGAAAACGTGTCGGTCGGGTTAGACGGCTTCGGCGTGCTGTTTGCACACCAAATCTTCCGGTTCGGCGGTGATGGCGAAAATGCCTTTGACGGCGGCTTCCCTGACCGTTTCAGTAAAGGCGGCGAGGTCTTCCGCCATGGGCGAGTATTGGGTCGCTTTAATCATCATCGGCGCGTTCAGTCCGGTCAGGATGGCGGATTTGCCCGCGCGAACCAGCCTGCGGGCGGCGTTGCACGGCGTCGCGCCGAAGATGTCGGTCATAATCAATACACCGTGGTTTTCAGGAAACTCTTGCAGCGCGGCGATGGCATTGTTGATAATGTCGTTTTGGTCTTCATCAGGCTCCACGCCGAGGATGCGGATGTTTTCCGGCATTCCTGTGGGGAAGAAATGATGGGTCAGGCTGCGGTAGGCTTCGCCTACTGCCTCGTGGGTAATGATTAAAAGGTTGATCATGATGTGTTCTCTGATGATTTTATTCGGCCGGTGTGGGCGAAGGTATCGTCCGTTCACCCGCCACATAGCACGATATGGTGGCACAAAGGTCGTCTGAAAAGGTTTTCAGACGACCTTTTTTAATCTTGTCTCAGCCTTGGTTGAGCGCGTAAATCTCGCCCAAATTGCGCCAGCAGCCCGCCGCGTCCATACCGTAGCCGAAGACGTAGCGGTTGGGAACATCCAGCCCGACATAATCCGCTTTGGTCGGTTTTTCCTTGTCGATCAACTTGTTGGCAAACACAGCCGCACGGCAGCTTGCCGCGCCCATTTCCAAGAGCTTGGACTGAATCGCCGACATCGTGTGTCCCTCGTCCAAAATATCGTCCAACACGACCACATGACGGCCCCGAATCTGCTCTGGGTCGGGCATCCGTTTCCAGTTGAACGCTCCGCCCGCCAGCTTGTCGCCGTAACGGGAAACATGAACATAATCAAAGTCCAACGGAAAGCGCAACAGCGGCAGCAACTGCCCAGTAAACACCACCGCCCCACCCATCACAGGCAGCAGGAGCGGATATTTGTCCCCCAAGTCGCGCGTAATTTCGTCCGCCACTTTTTGCAGCGCGGCACGGCATTGGTCTTGGTCGAACAAAAGCTCGGCATTATCAAGCATGGCTTGGGTTTCAAGGCGTTTGGTTTCTAAATCGATCATGGTAAACGGGGAAATCAGTTGGAAAAAGGAAATTATAAACCCAAATCGGGCTGAGGTCGTCTGAAAACTCGGAAACCTAAGTTTTCAGACAACATCTTTCAATCTCAAACCCACCCTTTCTTAATCAGATTAGGAAATGAATGAGATACCGTCAAAGCAAACCGTAGCGCGGGTTCTATAGCAAGCATACTTAACCTTAAATACAGCATATCATCAAATTCCGTCATTCCCGCGCAGGCGGGAATCCATCGTAAAACCTGAGAAACTTTGATTTAAAAAAACAGTTTCTAAATTTCAAAAATGGATTCCCGCCTGCGCGGGAATGACGAAAGTAGGTAAGTTGCATAGCGAAAATAAAGTAATTCAGCTATACCTACGAAACAGATGCGAGGACAACTGTCCGATTTAGACTGGCAGGCGGCAAATCTCGCGGGCAAAGCCCACGCTACGGGTTCGGTTTATCCAAAGCGCGCGTCGATTTAAAAAAGGTCGTCTGAAAACTTGGGAATCCAGTTTTCAGACGACCTTTTACCGTTCAAATCGGGCTTTATTCAACCGTAACCGATTTCGCCAGGTTGCGCGGTTTGTCTACGTCCGTGCCGCGTGCGAGGGCAGCGTGGTAGGAGAGGAGCTGCACGGGGATGGTGTGCACGATTGGCGAGAGTACGCCGACGTGGCGCGGGGCGCGGATGACGTGCACGCCGTCGGTGGCGTTGAAATTGCTGTCCAAGTCGGCGAAGACGAAGAGTTCGCCGCCGCGTGCGCCGACTTCCTGCATATTGGCTTTGACTTTGTCCAACAAGCCGTCGTTCGGCGCGATGACGACGACGGGCATGTTTTCGTCCACCAATGCCAGCGGGCCGTGTTTCAATTCGCCTGCGGGATAGGCTTCGGCGTGGATGTAGGTGATTTCTTTCAGCTTCAACGCGCCTTCGAGGGCAATCGGGAAGTGGATGCCGCGGCCTAAAAACAGTGCGCTGTTTTTCTTGGCGAATTTTTGCGCCCATGCGGCGATTTGCGGCTCAAGGTTGAGAACGTGTTGGATGCTGCCGGGCAGTTGGCGCAGTTCTTCGACGTATTCGCTCGCTTTTTCGGCGGAAACCAAGCCGCGCTGTTTGCCCAGCGTCACCGCCAAGCCGAACAATACAACCAGTTGCGTGGTGAACGCTTTGGTAGAGGCGACGCCGATTTCTGCACCGGCGCGGGTGTACAGCACCAATTCGCTTTCGCGCGGCAGGGCGGATTCCATGACGTTGCAGATGGACAGGCTGTGTTTGTGCCCTAAGGATTTCGCGTATTTCAGGGCTTCCATCGTGTCCAAGGTTTCACCGGATTGGGAAATGGTGATGATCAGTTGTTTCGGATCGGCAATCACGTCGCGGTAGCGGTATTCGCTGGCGATTTCGACGTCGGTCGGGATTTTGGCGATGGATTCGAGCCAGTATTTGGCGGTCAGCGCGGCGTAGTAGGACGTGCCGCAGGCGAGGATTTTGATGCTGTGGATGTCATCGAACACTTCGCGTGCGTTCGCGCCGAAGTTTTCGGGCTCGAAGCCGCCGTCAAGGAAAACTTCGGCGGTATCGGCGATGGCGCGCGGTTGTTCGTGGATTTCTTTCTGCATGAAGTGGCTGTATGGACCCAATTCCAGCGAAGCGAGCGACAGTTCGGATACTTTGACGGTGCGTTGGGTTTCGGCACCAGTCTTGTCGATCAATTTGTCGATACCGTTCGCACTCAATACGGCGATGTCGCCGTCTTCCAAATAGGCGATGCGGCGGGTAAAGGCGATGACGGCGGACACGTCGGAGGCGATGAAGGTTTCTTGGTCGCCCAATGCCACCAAGAGCGGGCAGCCCATGCGTGCAACGACCATTTCTTCGGGTTTGTCCTGCGCCATCACGGCGATGGCATATGCGCCGTGGAAACGGGCGGTGGCGGCGCGGACGGCTTCAAACAGTTTGCCGCCGTTTTGGGTGTATTCGTGATTGACGCTGTGGGCGATGACTTCGGTGTCGGTTTGCGATTCGAAGGTGTAACCCAAGGCTTTGAGGCGTTCGCGTTCGGCTTCGAAGTTTTCGATAATGCCGTTGTGGACGACGGCAATCATACCGCCGGAGATGTGGGGGTGGGCGTTGGGTTCGGTCACGCCGCCGTGGGTCGCCCAGCGGGTATGGCCGATGCCGATATGGCCGAACACGCCTTTTTCGCGCGCGGCGTCCTCCATCAGCTGCACGCGGCCGACACGGCGCACGCGTTTGATTTTGCCGTCCATATTCACGGCGATACCCGACGAGTCGTAGCCCCGATATTCAAGGCGTTTGAGACCGTCGGTCAGAAAATCGACTACATTGTGATTGGCGCGGATAGCGCCGACGATACCGCACATATAAGTTCCTTAGTATCTAAAGTTGAAAAAAGACAAGACGCCGGCTTCCGTACGCCTTGCCCGCACATTATATCAGAGCGAAATATATCATACTGAATTATAAGGGGTAGCTTTAGAAAGCTGACTACATCCTTTACCTAGACATCTATTTAATAACAAGGTTCATCTTTCAATATGTTATTTTCCTTCTTACCCTGTTTTCCAAGCGTAATTTTCGTAAAATTGTTGACAATATTGACCGTTTTCACATGAAAATTTGCACTGAATCGAATTTTTTACACTCTCTCGTTTCAAATTTCTAGTTTAATTACTTAGAATATATAACCAATTTATTTTAAAATGATGGAATTTTCAAAAATATTTTTATATTTTATTGGATATATATGCCAAATAATAAAATTCTCAAAAAAATAATGTCAACAATTTTCATCAAAACTGCTTGGCAGGCAAAAAAATTAGGTTTATATTGCTTTCCACAAATTCATCATCCTTTCCAATCTAATCCACAGGGAGCATAAAATGACCGATTTGAATGCCTTGTTTGCCAACCTCAAACAACGTAACCCCAATCAAGAGCCGTTTCACCAAGCGGTTGAAGAAGTATTCATGAGCTTGGGCCCGTTTTTGGCAAAAAATCCGAAATACACCCAACAAAACCTGCTTGAACGCATCGTCGAACCTGAGCGCGTCATTATGTTCCGCGTCACTTGGGTGGACGACAAAGGACAAGTCCAAGTCAACCGCGGCTACCGTATTCAAATGAGCTCCGCCATCGGCCCTTACAAAGGCGGCTTGCGTTTCCACCCGACCGTCGATTTGGGCGTATTGAAATTCCTCGCCTTTGAACAAGTGTTCAAAAACGCCTTGACCACCCTGCCTATGGGCGGCGGCAAAGGTGGCTCCGACTTCGACCCCAAAGGCAAATCCGACGCCGAAGTGATGCGTTTCTGCCAAGCCTTTATGAATGAACTCTACCGCCACATCGGTCCGAACACCGACGTACCTGCGGGCGACATCGGCGTAGGCGGCCGCGAAATCGGTTTCCTCTTCGGACAATACAAAAAAATCCGCAACGAATTTGCCTCCGTCCTGACTGGCAAAGGCCTTGAATGGGGTGGCAGCCTTATCCGTCCCGAAGCGACCGGCTACGGTACCGTGTACTTCGCCCAATCCATGCTGCAAACGCGCGGCGATTCGATTGAAGGCAAACGCGTGCTGATTTCCGGCTCCGGCAACGTCGCACAATACGCCGCCGAAAAAGCCATCCAACTGGGTGCAAAAGTGCTGACCGTTTCCGACTCCAACGGCTTCGTCCTCTTCCCCGATAGCGGCATGACCGAAGACCAACTCGCCGCGCTTATCGAGCTGAAAGAAGTCCGCCGCGAACGTGTTTCCACCTATGCCAAAGAACAAGGTTTGAAATACTTTGAAAACCAAAAACCGTGGGGCGTTGCCGCCGAAGTCGCCCTGCCCTGCGCGACCCAAAACGAATTGGATGAAGAAGCCGCCAAAACCCTGCTGGCAAACGGCTGCTACGTCGTTGCCGAAGGTGCGAACATGCCTTCTACTTTGGGCGCGGTCGATCAGTTCGTCAAAGCGGGCATCCTGTATGCGCCGGGCAAAGCCTCCAACGCCGGCGGCGTGGCAACTTCAGGCTTGGAAATGAGCCAAAACGCCGTCCGTCTGGCTTGGAGCCGCGAAGAAGTCGACCAACGCTTGTTCGACATCATGCAAAGCATCCACGAATCCTGCCTGAAATACGGCACTGAAAACGGAAAAACCAACTACGTCAACGGTGCGAACATCGCCGGTTTCGTCAAAGTCGCCGATGCGATGCTGGCGCAAGGCATTGTGTAAGTCTCATTGTCCTGACTTTAGGATGTGGAAAGGTCGTCTGAAAACCTTGAATCGGGGTTTTCAGACGACCTTTTTTATAGCCTGAGGGCAAATTTATTGTTACAGTCTGTCCATTGCCATTTATTTATTAGGAGCCATTATGCTGAGCCGTTACGTTTTTCTATCTGCCTGCCTCCTCTCTTGCGCCACCTTCGCACAAACCTTGTCCCAAACCCTGCCCAACGGTCTGAAAATCATCGTCAAAGAAGATCGCCGCGCACCTGTCGCCGTTTCCCAGATTTGGTACAAAGTCGGCAGCGTGGATGAGAAACCGGGCAAAAGCGGATTAAGCCACGCCTTAGAACACATGATGTTCAAAGGTACGCCTTCCGTACCATCAGGCGAATACAGCAGCCGCATCGCCCGTTTGGGCGGCGATGACAATGCCTATACCAACCGCAGCGAAACGGTATATTACGCCAATATCGCCTCTGCCAACTTGCCCGAAGTCCTCAAACTTGAAGCCGACCGGATGCATAACCTCAATTTCAGCGATAAAGAGTTCGCTAACGAAATGAACGTTATCCGAGAAGAACGCCGCCAGCGTACAGAAGACGATGCCGGCGGGAAGATGTGGGAGCAAATCTACCTGAACAGCTTCACCCTACCCTCCATGAAAGCCTCCGTTATCGGCTATATGGAAGACCTGCACACCTTGCGTGCCGACGATTTGCGTGCTTGGTACAAACAATTTTACGCACCCAATAATGCCGTTTTGGTCATCGTCGGCGATGTCGATGCCAAACAGACCCTGCGCACGGCGGCAGGATTGTTCGGCAAAATACCGCGTAAATCTTTGCCTGAACGGAACAACCTGAAAGCCGAACCGGTCAAACGCGCCCCTTCCTTTGCCCAAGCTTCCTCTCCCGTAACCCGTCAACCGTTGGTTGCCACCAGCTGGCGCGTTCCCGCCCTCTCCCGCCTTAACGACAAGCTGCCTTACGCCTTGGATGTCCTGACCGACGTTTTGGCGGGCAACACCTCCAGCCGTTTGGACAAAAACCTCGTACGCGGTAAACAGACCGCATTAAGCGCAAATGCCCATTACGACCTGCTCAGCCGCGAAATGCCGCTTTTCGGCGTATTTGGAATGCCTGCTGAAAACGTATCCGCCGAGACCCTGCTTACGCAGATGAAGTCCGAAATCAAAGACATCGCCGACAACGGCATCAGCAAAGAAGAACTCGACCGCATCAAAGCACAGGCATTGGCGGGCGAAATCTACGCGCGCGACTCCATGGTTTCACAAGCTTCGCTGATGGGTCGTTTGGAAGCGCGCGGGTTCAAATATTCCGATGAAGCCGCAATCCGCCGCCGCATACAGGCCGTAACCGCCGAAGAAGTACAAAAAGCCGCACAAATGCTGACGGACGACCGTTCAAGTACCGTCATCATCATGCCGGAATCCGCTCCTCCCGCACCGGCAGACTATACGGCAGTAAAAAAGCCTGAAAAACAATGACAAACCGTTTTCAGACGACCTCTTGCTGTGCGATAATGCCAAACGATAACATCTTAACGTGATTGCTAAGATAAAATTTACCGTGTTCCATTATCACCCTGGCAAAACATCCTTCTTACACAGAGGTCGTCTGAAAATGAAATCCTCCTTTTCCTCCGTTTTCCGTACCGCGCTGACCGTCTCTTCCGTTCTGATCCTCAGTGCGTGTCCAAGCAACACTTCCCCCGTCAACCCGCCGCGGCACAACACCCAAATCACCCCTCCCCCCAAACCGCAGGCAGTCGTTGCTTTAGCACTCGGCGGCGGCGCATCCAAAGGGTTTGCCCATATCGGCATCATCAAAGCCCTCAAACAAAACGGCATCCCCGTCAAAATCGTTACCGGTACGTCGGCAGGCGCCATCGTCGGCAGCCTGTATGCCTCCGGCGCAAGTCCCGACCGTTTGGAATTGGAAGCCGAAATTCTCGGCTCAACCGATTTGGTCGATCTGAGCCTATCCACCAGCGGCTTTATCAAAGGACAAAAACTGCAAGACTACATCAACCGCAAAGTCGGCAATCGCCCGATTCAAGACTTCCCGATTAAATTCGCCGCCGTCGCCACCGACTTCGAATCTTCCAAAGCCGTCGCCTTCAACCGCGGCAATGCCGGACAGGCAGTCCGCGCATCCGCCGCCATCCCCAACGTGTTCCAACCCGTCCTGATCGGCGGCCGTCGATACGTTGACGGCGGACTGACCCAGCCCGTACCCGTCAGCGCTGCAAAAAAACAGGGAGCAAACTTCATCATCGCCGTTGATATTTCCGACAGGCCGTCTAAAAACCTCAAACAAGGCTTTTTCTCCTACCTCGACCAATCCATCAACGTCATGTCGCAATCTGCCCTGCAACATGAATTAAGCCAAGCAAATGTCGTCATCCATCCCCAAGTTTTGGACTTAGGCGCGGTCGGCGGCTTCAGCCAAAAACAACGTGCAATCGCCGAGGGGGAGCGTGCCGCGAAAGCCGCTATTCCTGAAATACGGCGCAAACTGGCAGCTTACCGCTACTAAGCCTTTAGTGCTTTATGCAAAGAAAAGGTCGTCTGAAAATATAAAACTATTTTTAGACGACCTCTGTTTAAGGGAGCTGGCATACTCCCTTTTTTCTTACGGGTGCGATCTCTGTTTTAAACCGAAGCTATCAAAGCAAAAGGGATACAAGCATCCCTGTATTTTCAAAAAAGGTCGTCTGAAAACCATATAAGCTTTTCAGACGACCTTTCGATATTGTGCCTTGACGCTTACAAGGTGCCGTAAGAGTGCAGGCCGCTCAGGAACATGTTGACGCCGATGAAGGCAAAGGCGGTAACGAACAGTCCGATGACTGCCCACCATGCAAGGATTTTGCCGCGCCAGCCGGCGACGAGGCGCAGGTGCAGCCAGACGGCGTAGTTGAGCCAGACAATGAATGCCCAAGTTTCTTTCGGGTCCCAGCTCCAGTAGCGTCCCCATGCGTCAGCCGCCCACAGTGCGCCGAGGATGGTGGCGATGGTGAAGAACAGAAAGCCGACGGCGATGGCTTTGTACATGACTTCTTCGATGACTTGCGAAGGCGGCAGCGATGATTTTTTGCCGGCGTTTTCGTTTCTCAATGCCCAAAGTTCGGCGATGCCGAGCATGGCGGCGATACAGAACGCGCCGTAGCCGATGAAGTTGGCGGGGACGTGGATTTTCATCCACCATGATTGCAGGGCGGGAATCAGGGGTTGGATGGTGTGTGCTTCGCGGGAAAAGCTGTACCAAAGGACGAAGCCGACGACGATCGCCATGAAGCTGAAGACGAAGCCGCCGAGTTTTTGTACGGCGAAACGGGTTTCGTAGTAGAGGTACATCAGGGCGGTGATGACGAGGAAGAGGATGAAGACTTCGTAGAGGTTGGAAACGGGGATGTGTCCTGCGTCAGGGCGCAGGAGGTAGCTTTCGTGCCAGCGCACTAAAAGTCCGGTAAAGCCTGCGACGGCAGACACCCATGCGAATACGGAACCCATGCCGAGCAGGGTGTTGGTGGCGACATTTTTGCGTTGTGCCAGCACGGCGCCGGTGATGTAGGCGAAGAGTGCGAAGAAGACGAAGGCGCATTGCCACATAATCGCGGACTGGCTGCTGAGGAAGTATTTGAGCAGGAAGCCGTCGGAATGCGTGATTTCGCCATCGTAGAGCATGACGGCGCCGTATGCGAGGACGGCACACAAGGGGGCAAACCAGCGCATGGGTTTGAAAAACCAGCCTAAAAAGACGGTTATGCCCGCGCTTGCCCACAAAATCACCATTTCGTAGATGTCCATGGCGTGCTGAATGCGGGTTTGGGCGAAGAATGCGCCGGCTGCGGTCAAGAGGGCGAATAGGCAGTCAACCGTATTCAGGGACTTGAGGAACGATTTGTGCGTCAGCAGCTCGTGTTCGGGTAGGGGGTTATGGTTATGCGTCATGGTTCAAATCTTTCGCCAGTCGTTGCAGGCTTTGTGTATGTTGCGGAAACTCTTTTTGCAGGTCGCGCTCGTTGCGGCTGGAAGACATGGCAAAGCGGATGTGGTCGTCTGAAAACAGAACCCACGCGCGTTTCTCGCGGATGTAGAACATAAATATCGTGCCGAGAACCAGCAAAACAGAGCCTAAATAGACTAAAAATGCACCGGGCGAACGGGTCATTTGCAAGCCGGAGGAGCGGACTTCTTCAAAGCCGTCCAGTTGTAGGAGCATGGGGGCGGGGTATTCGGTCAGGCCGGTATAGGCGTCCATGCTGTGCAGCAGGAAGCGGTTGCGCGCTTCGTCTTGAGGCCATGCGGGCAGCTTGTATTTTTGGATGGTTTCTTCCAATACGGCGTTCATGACGCCGAACAGCATTTCGTAAAAATATCCCTGCATTTTTTCCTGCTGCGCTTTGGGGATGTTTTTGGTGATAAATTCGTCCAACGCCAAATAGCCGCCTTTCGCAAAAATGCCCAAGGTGTTTTCGGCGGCAAGGGTGAATTGCTCGCGGATGTTGTCGGGCGCGTTCAAGGTCGCGTTGCGGATGACGGCTTTGCGTGCGGCTTCGTCTTTCAAGAGTTCGCGCATCGCCATGAAGGTATCGGGTTTGAAAGTCTTATCGGCAGGAATGCGCAGCCAACGGTATTGCTGTTCCAGACCTGTGCGCGTGCCGGTAATGAAGAAATAATCCTGTTCTTGCTTAACGGGCAGCATGTAGTTTTTATATTCGACAGCCTGACCCGCTTTGTCGCGGATTCGGTAAACAACGGACGGGCCGATGTTGGTGTATTTTTTGTTTTCTTGAGAGACGGCGCGCACGTCGTTAATCGCTGATTGCAGGGTTTGCTCTTTTTCAGACGACTTGCTCATGTCTTCCACGTTCATAGACGTGAATTGGTCAAACTCCAGCTTGTAGGACGTATTGCCGATGTCGAGCGGGAAATCGCGCATAGACGTCGCCCTGAGCGTTACCGGCTCGCGGCTTGGGTTGCCCAAATTCCAGGCTTTGAACTTCAAATCGGAGCCGCCGTCGGCAAAGCTCGCTTGATAGATGGTGATGCCGTGCAGCGTCAGCGGATGGTTGACGCGGATGGTGTGTTCGGATTTTTTGCCGCTTTCCTTGTCGGTAATTTCCAAATCGCTGGCAAAATCACGCGGCATCCCGGTATTGTAAAAGTCGATGTGGAACTTCTTCAGCTTCACTTCAAACGGCAAATCCTGAACCAGCATCCCGTTGTCGGCATTGAGGAAGACCACGTCTGCACTTTGCCCTTCGGTAATGTTTACATTACCGCGGAACGACAGGTTTGACGTACCCAAGACGCTTTCAGGCTTGAAGTCTTTGGCATAGACGGAGTGGTTGTCCGGCACAATTCGTCCGGTCAGCATACCGATTTTCAGCAGCAGGTTGCTGTCTATCAAGCCGCCTAAACAAATCACAATCAGCGCGGCATGGGCAAAAATATAGCCCCATTTGTTCATCGCGCCTTTTTTGGCGGCAACCAAAACCGATCCGTCTTCGCGCGTTACGGTTTTGCAGCTGAAACCTTGTACTTCGAGATAACGCCGGGCAATTTCAGACGACATCTTGCCTTCCAACACAGTCGAATGGCGCATCGCCGCTAATGATTTTTCTTTGGCGTTTTCACGGAACGATTTGATTTCGCGGAGAAAAGGCGGAACATTGCGAATCAGGCACAAGCTGGTCGATATCACCAAAAACATCATGATGACTACAAACCAAGCGGACGCATAAACATCGTACAAGCCTAAAAAGTTGAAAATCTGCGACCAAAATGGACCGAATTTCACAACATAATTGACCTGCGGCTGGTTTTGCTGCAACACCGTCCCGATAACCGAAGCGACACCCAAAAGACTGAGCAAGGCAACGGCAAAACGCATGGAGCTTAAAAAAGCGAACCAAGGTTTGCGGATAAGGGGGACGGATGAAGGGGATTTGCTCATAGCGGTTTGATTTGATAAAGAATACGGGGATGGTCGGGATTCGGAAGAGACCCGATTATCGAACGGCACGAAAAATAGACATGATGGGGCAAAAAGCCAAAGGCTGCCATTTGAAAATACTTATTGCCTCAAAAGCGGCGGCATACCATCGCACAAGGTCGTCTGAAAACAACCGCCCGAGGGCAAGCGTTTTCAGACGACCTTGATATTCACATCATCCGCAAACAGACGGATTGATAGGAATCAATGCAGACCTTGGATGAAGTTGGAAACCGCATTCAACTCTTCTTCGGTCAGGCGTTTGGCAATATCTTCCATAATCGCGTTTTTGCGTTGTCCGGATTTATAAGCCTTCATTTGATCGACCACATAAGACATATGTTGGCCGCCTAAGCGCGGATATGCGCCGATTTCGGTACCGCCGCCCGGAATACCCGCGCCGCTGGGGCCGTGGCAGGACATACAGGCAGGAACCTTTTTATCCACCAAACCGCCGCGGTAGATTTTGCCGCCCAAAACAGGATCATTTTGTTTCGGGTTAGCCTCGCCGGATTTGGCCTGTTGTTTGGCATAGAATGCGGATACATTCAGGATGTCTTGCTCGGACAGGTTCATCACCATAGGTTTCATCACAGCGGCGGAACCGTTTGTACGTTTGCCTTCTTTAATGTCCAAGGTTTGACGGTAGATATAGGCACTGTGTTGCGCGGCGAGCTTTGGATACATGGCGATGCCGCTGTTGCCGTCCGCCGCATGACATGCCGCACAAATAGTAGTAGCCACTTCTTTGCCTTTTGCAATATCCGCTTTCGGGGCAGCGACAGCCGCGCCGGCAGCCAAAACCAAGGCCGCTAAAGTCAATCGTTTCATGGAGTGCTCCTGATTACAGCATTGCATACCGCGACAATGCCTTTTTTATACTCAAAACGCCGGATAAATTTTACCCGATAAAAACCGATAATTCTATAAACGTGCTATTCTATACTAGATTTACATTAAATTACTACCATGTTTCGCAACATGGACACGGCAAATTCCGCCACTCCGTCTCAGGGAACAAGGAAATACGGATGAACCTCTTTCAGAACGCCAAATTCTTCACCACCGTCAACCATCTCAAAGACCTGCCCGACACACCCGCAGAAATCGCATTTGTCGGGCGCAGTAACGCAGGCAAATCCAGTGCGATCAATACCCTGACCAACCATGTCCGGCTCGCTTACGTTTCCAAAACGCCGGGACGGACCCAACACATCAATTTCTTCGAATTGAGCAACGGCAGCTTCATGGTCGATTTGCCAGGCTACGGCTATGCACAAGTTCCCGAAGCCATCCGTACGCATTGGGTCAAACTCTTGGGCGACTACCTTCAACAACGGCGCCAGCTCATCGGCTTGGTGTTGATTATGGATGCGCGTCACCCATTGAAAGAGCTGGATTTGCGGATGCTGGACTTTTTCCACATCACCGGCCGCCCTGTGCATATTTTGTTGTCGAAAGCCGACAAGCTGTCGAAAAACGAGCAAATCAAAACTTTAGGCGCAGTCAAAAAATCGCTCAAACCCTATATGACCCGTCAACGCATCAGCGTACAACTGTTTTCCAGCCTTAAAAAGCAAGGCATAGAAGAAGTCAACCAAGTCGTCGGAGAATGGTTTGCTACACATCAAGAAGAAATGGACAACTTGAATATCGGAAATCCGGAAAATTCCGAGTCATTGTAATCGGTCGTAGTATAGTCTGCATTGACGGGACGCAAATCCGTACTGTTCCTGTTGTATTTAACACGAAAGGTCGTCTGAAAACGCTTGGTAGTGATTCAGACGACCTTTATCACTTCCCCAGCCTACCACCTGCCCGATGCTTACCTTGTTGAGGAAGATAGCAAAGCAAAGAGTGGCAACCCATTATAAAAAGGTCGTCTGAAAAGCCTTTAGCCTTTCAGACGACCTTTTATCTGCTGATAATCCTATTGCGCCTTAGTTTCAGTTACAAAGCCGATTTTACTGATACCGGCTTCACGCGCAGCTTCGAGTGCCTTATTGACGTATTCGTACTCGACTGCTTTATCAGCCGCAATTGCTACGATCGTATCCGCATTTTCCTGCTTCTCGGTTTTCAAACGTGAAATCACCGTATCAATATCGACTTTAGTCACAGAATCACCACCGACATAGTAGCTGCCGTTGGCATCTATCGTCAGTCGCAGCGGGTCTTTAGGCTGCTTTTCCTTCTGCTTTGCCGCTTTTTCCGAAGCGGTCGGCAATTCCAAAGGAATCGAGTGGGTCAATACGGGCATGGTGATCATGAAAACGATCAACAACACCAGCATAACATCGACCAAAGGCGTAACGTTGATGTCCGACATCGGCGCGTCATCGCCGGAATTCATTGAGCCGAATGCCATAATTTAGTCCTTTTGATTCAACAGGCGGACGTGTAAATCGTGTGCGAAAGCGTCCATATCTTGAGAGAGGGTTTTCTTACCGCGGTTAAGGAAGTTGTACGCCAAAACAGCAGGAATGGCGACAAACAAACCGGCAGCAGTAGATACCAACGCCTCACCAATCGGACCGGCAACGGCAGCAATACTCATTTGTCCGCTTTGACCGATATTGATTAAAGCATGGTAAATTCCCCAAACCGTACCGAATAAGCCGATAAATGGAGCGGTTGCACCAATGGATGCCAAAGCAGTCATACCGTAGTCAAACTGGCGCATGGCTTGCTCCATACTGTTTCGGATTTGAATGACGAGGTATTCGTTCAAAGGCAGTTCGGTAGTAAGTGTTTTCGCATTGCTTTGACGATAGCTTTGGTAGGCACGCAGGGATTCGTCCGCCACACGGCTCATCGGTGAATCGATGCTTTTCACTTTTTGTACTGCTTCCGACAGCGTAAAAGCATTTAGCATTTGCGTTTTTACTTCAGCATTGGCACTTTTGGCTTTTTTCAGTTTGATAGTGCGCAGGATAATCAGGCACCAAGTAACAATGCTCATCACCAGCATCAGTACGAATACACTAATCAGGACGAAATCGCCTGACTCAAACACTAATTTCAAATCCATAATTTTTCCAGATTAAAAATAAAATTAAAAAATTTCTTTTTTGTCAAAATACAGGTAATTCGCGTTCATTTACTGAAGTTGGAAATTAATTTTACCCCGGTATTCTGTCAAACGGTTTGTAGGGTATCTGCTGCCGGCGGCAGTAGCTGCCTTCCTTGCTGCATTATCCAAACGTTGGAATCCGCTACTTTTAGTTACGGTAACTTTTACAACCTTACCACCGGGCTGAACAAGAATAGATAAATGAACTACTCCTTCCTCCCCATTTTCTAGAGAGAGGGGCGGGTAAGCCGGTGTAGGCAGGAAACCTTTATCTACGACAGCAGGAGGGCCACCGCTTCCACCTCCTGCACCTCCGCCGCTACCGGTACCTGATCCATGCTCACCTTTGGCACCGCCACTGCCTGATCCACTGCCCTCACCGCGTCCGCTGCCGGTACCTTTCGTACCGCCACCACTTCCTTTACCCTCACCGTGAAGGGCCTTACCTTCTCCACTGCCTTTTCCGTTTTCCGCAGTATTCGGACCGGTTTTAGTACCGGTGTATTCCGAAGCTTGAGGTGCAGGCTTGGATTCTGTTTTAGGTTCAGGCTTAGGCTCTGGGCGTGGCTCCGGTTTAGGCTCAGGTTTGGGTTCCGGCTTAGGTTCAGGTTTCGGTTTTTCAACCGGCTTCGGCTTCTCTTTAGGCTGCTGGATATCAGCATCCTCTTTTTTCGTCACCACCGGCTTGATAACAGGCTTTGTAGGCTCAACCGGCTTGGGTTTCGGTTTTGGCTTTTCAGGCTCAGGGATCTTTTCCGGAGCCGCCGGCGCACCTTCGCCCTCAGGACTACCGTCTCCACCACCATCGCCGCCCAAATCTGCCAAATCGACAAACTCAATATTCATCATTTCCGGCACAGGCGGCTTGTGTGCCTGCCATAACAACGCGACCAAACCCGCGTGGATCAAAACCACCGAGATGACGACAGAAGGAGTTAAAATTCGTTCTTTATTCATAATCAACGCATGATAATAGCAACAATTTGTGTTTGCAACCCATTTTTACATTTGTTTTTTAGTGAATATCCATTTAAAAATATTTCCTCATTTTAATATCATACGCATGATTTTTTGATATTGCTATTCATTATCATAGCAGGCAAAAGAAAAAGAGGACTTAATGCCTCAGTTGATTGGATTAGAATGTATTTAATGAAAAAAGTTCATCATCTAACCAGATTACGAACAAAAAAATCACAATAACGAAACAAATTTAATGATATACAAATATATCTGCTTGCGGCTTATTTTTTTTCAGGCTTATTTTAGTCACTACAAACAGGAAACCCATGGAAATGGAAAGAAAATTTTTTACCTAGATTGGGTGATAAGCTGCCTGAAATAAAAACCTTACCTGTTCAAAATGTTACAATCATCAGAATAAATCAAATGTCTCCATCTTCGCCTAAGACGCAAACACCTATTGATAACTTAAATTTCATAAAATCGTATCATGCCGACTTATTACTCATTTTTTCTACAAAAATTTCAATTCTCGGCTCATACAACAAATCATAAGTCGGCTTGTTAAGCAAATCCTGCAAAGTAAACCCGTCCAAATGTGCAAAGAAAGCCTTAATCGCTCCGCCCAAAATACCGGCAAGACGGCAGGATGGCGTAATCAGACATTCATTGTTTTCTCCCATGCATTCGACAATCTGCATGGGTTCAAGATGGCGCACGACCGCGCCGACATTGATTTTATCGGGTGTGTCGGCAAGACGTAGTCCGCCTCCTTTACCTCTTATACTGGTCAGAAATCCGCCTTTGACAAGCGCGGTAACGACTTTCATCAAATGACTTTTGGAGATGTTATAGGCTTCGGCAATGGTTCCGATATTGACTAACGAATCGTCGTTTATGGCCGCATAAATCAATACCCGCAGACCATAATCCGTATGTTGCGTCAGATACATGGTTTTCTCTGTTTGAATATATTATTTTTGGAACGGCGGCAGTGTGTCCTAAGGAGAACTGTCGCCGTTATGTGTTTGACTTTATATATGATTAAGTTTCATAATATCTGAAACATTTGAATTAATCCAGTGCAGTTTGATAATTTATTATCATTATAATCAAATATTATGAAGCCGTTAAAACGCCACCCAGCACTTATCGAACTTTCCCGCGAACACCATCACGCCCTTTCACTCTGCGTCCGCCTCCTGCGCGCGCCCGCTGAAAGCCATCGAACAGAGCTTGAAGCCCATTTCCTTGAATTGGAACCGCATTTTGTCGAAGAAGAAACCATGTTCGCCCCGCATTGGCAGAATATTCCCGTTGCGATGCGCGAACGTTTCGAAGCCGAACACGCCAAACTGCGCAGCATGATGGCAAATCCTGAATATCTTAACGAAGCATGGAACAAAGACTTTGCCGTTACTCTGCGCGACCATGCCCGTTTTGAAGAACGCGAACTGTTTCCCGCAGTCGAGCCGTTTTTGCCGGAACCCGAAGGAATCTGATAAAAAAGGTCGTCTGAAAAGTCCAAAAGCACGATTTTAGCGTTTTCAGACGACCCTCCTGTTTATTCAAACCTAAAACAAACCATTCAAAAAGCAAACCAAGGAACTACCATGACCGCCTTTTTCAAACACCCTGTTTGGGCAATGGCATTCCGCCCGTTTTACTCGCTGGCGGCACTATACGGCGCACTCTCCATCCTGCTTTGGGGCTTCGGCTATACGGGTACGCCCGAATTGTCCGGCTTGTACTGGCACGCCCATGAGATGATCTGGGGCTATGCCGGACTCGTCGTCATTGCCTTCCTATTGACCGCCGTTGCCACTTGGACGGGGCAGCCGCCCACGCGCGGCGGCGTTTTGGCAGGATTGACCGCATTTTGGTTGGCAGCAAGAATTGCCGTTTTCATTCCGGGCTGGGGTGCAACCGCCAGCGGCATACTCGGCACGCTGTTTTTTTGGTACGGCGCAGTTTGCATGGCATTGCCCGTCATCCGTTCCAAAAACAAACGCAACTACGTCGCCGTATTCGCCATCGTCGTCCTAGGCTGCACGCACGCCGCATTCCACTTCCAACTGCATGCCGGAAACGCATCTGCACTGCTCAGCGGGCTGCAGTCCGGTCTGATTATGGTCTCAGGCTTTATCGGCCTTATCGGCATGCGGATTATTTCCTTCTTTACCTCCAAACGCCTGAATGTTCCGCAAATCCCCAGTCCGATGTGGGTCGCGCACGCGTCCCTCTGGCTGCCCATGCTGACTGCCATGCTGATGGCGCACCATGCCCTGCCTTGGCTTTCATCTGCTTTTGCCTTTGCAGCGGGCGTAATTTTTACCGTACAGGTTTACCGCTGGTGGTATAAAGCCGTTCTGAAAGAACCGATGCTGTGGATTTTGTTCGCAGGCTATTTGTTCACAGGATTGGGATTGATTGCCATCGGTGCTTCCTACTTTCACGGCTCTTTCCTTAATCTTGGCGTACATCTCATCGGCGTTGGCGGTATCGGCGTCCTGACATTGGGCATGATGGCGCGCACCGCGCTCGGGCATACCGGCAACTCCATCTATCCACCGCCCAAATCCGTACCCGTCGCCTTTTGGCTGATGATAGCCGCCACTGTCATCCGCATCATTGCAACCTTCGTCAGCGGCACCGGTTACACCCACAGCATCCGCACTTCCGCAGTCTTGTTTGCCCTGTCCTTGCTGCTTTACGCATGGAAATACATCCCTTGGCTCATCCGCCCGCGTTTGGACGGTAAACCGGGTTAATTAAACCAAGCATATTAAACGAAAGGTCGTCTGAAACCTGTTTTAAGGTTTCAGACGACCTTTCGTGTAGAAATCAGTAGCGTTGTTTACAGTATTTCCAGGAGAATACTGAAACATGAACATGCACAAAAACACCCGCCTCACCCCGCACCACCGACAAGCCATTTGGCTGGCCTACACGCAGGGGAAGGAAAGCGTCACCTCCCTGGCACGCCGCTACCAAGTCAGCCGCGTCACCATTTACCGCGCCCTTAAAGCCGCAAGGGCCAAGCTGCTCAAACCGCAAACCAGTACCAACAACCGTTTCAAACAGGCAAAGTACGGAATGAAACGCCTGGCCAAGGTAGAACGCAGCATTCAGGAAAAACTCAAAAAGCAGGCCAAACGCTACAATAAATCCTACCCCGGAGAGATGGTACATCTCGACACCAAACGGCTGCCACTGCTCAAAGGGCAGAAAGCTACCGATAAGCGGGATTACCTGTTTGTCGCCATCGACGATTTCTCAAGGGAGCTATACGCCGCCATTTTGCCGGACAAAACCGCAGACAGCGCCGCCAAGTTTCTGACCGAACACCTGATTGATCCCTGCCCATACCTGATTGAGTGCGTTTACTCCGACAACGGTACGGAATACAAAGGCTCGGCCAACCATGCTTTCGGTGTAGCCTGTTACGAGAACGGGATTGGTCAAAAGTTTACCCGGGTTGCCCGTCCGCAGACCAACGGTAAGGCGGAGCGGGTTATCCGTACCCTGATGGAGATGTGGCATGAGAAACAGTCGTTTGAGAGTCCGGAACATCGGCAAAAGGAGTTGTGCCGCTTTGTTAATTTTTATAACACTGTGAAGCCACACCGCAGTTTGAACGGCGATACGCCGTTTGAGGTCTTGCAGGCTTATTTTTCTCAACCTGTGGTGTAAACAACGCGACGATTTTCTACATGCAGAAAAACTGCACGACAAGTTGGCATCGCCGTCAGACATCATGACGACATAAGACTTCTGACAGCGGTATTTGATATTCGGCATCACCGTTGTGGCGACAACCTCGTAATAACGGCGGGTAGAAGGCGTATAGCCAGACGGACTCATACCGTCCACCAGGGTTTTCATCTGCTCCCATGAAGTATTGAATGTTTCATCCCCGTTGGTGTAATTCTTTTTGGTACGCTTTTTGGGATCTGCGTTGTTTGGATCGTTTTCGGTATTGACCAAAGCCCGCAAGCCCCAGTTGAATTTATCTTTATGCTCATCCAAAACGGCATGCAACGCTTCTTTCGTTACTTCCATCCGCGTTTTATTGGTACCACCTCCTGCCCCCATCCCATACTCCCGGAGTTATCAATAAAAAACATAATGTTATGTTTAATTTTTGGCTGCTCGATAATCTGAGATTCGTTTTGCAGGTAAAGCGGGGTTTTGGCAAATTGCGCTTGCGCTTGCGATGCTGCACCCATCAGAGCGAGTGCGGAGGCGATGCTGTAAATCATCGGACGGACGGTACCGGGGAAACGTGAAGGATTGTTTTTCATAATGCGTTCTTTTTTCATAAAATTGTCGGTTGACGGATGATGACGTTGTTTTTATTTTCTCGGAATGCGATTCTAACATTTACAATGTCATTTATGTGCAGTTCCGAATATTTTTTTGCCTGATACAGGGGACAAATGGTGAAAATGAAACAGACCGCATGATTATTAAGGTAGAAACTATCTTAGGATACAACTTGAACGATGCGTCTTTTTGACGTAGAATGCATTGCTTCTACGGCATAGGCAGCTATGCCTGAAAAAGCACGTTACGCAGCAAAATCAAGGCTGCGGGGCGTGTTTTTTTTTAGCCGATATTTTCTCAGGCGGTCTTTTTTGTAAACAATTTTCAGACGACCCCTGCCCGTTTCTGCAAACCGACCATCATCAGGCAAACAGGATTCATCATGACCACTCCGGCTCTTCTCGTTCTCGCTGACGGCAGCGTATTTCACGGCACATCAATCGGTTACGAAGGTTCGACTTCCGGCGAAGTCGTGTTCAACACTTCCATGACCGGCTATCAGGAAATCCTGACCGACCCGTCCTACTGCAAACAAATCGTTACCCTCACTTACCCCCACATCGGTAATACCGGCACCAACGCCGAAGACGAAGAAAGCCGCAGCGTTTATGCCGCAGGCTTGATTATCCGCGACCTGCCGCTCTTGCACAGCAACTTCCGCGCCTCCGAAAGCCTGCACGACTATCTGGTGCGCAACAAAACCGTCGCCATTGCCGAAATCGACACCCGCCGCCTGACCACGCTGCTGCGTGAAAAAGGCGCACAAGGCGGCGCAATTCTGACCGGCGCGGACGCCACGGTTGAAAAAGCGCAAGAACTCATCGCCGCGTTCGGCAGCATGGTTGGAAAAGACTTGGCAAAAGAAGTTTCCTGCCAAGAAGCCTACGAATGGACCGAAGGCGAATGGGCGCTGGGCAAAGGTTTCGTTACTCCTGCCGAACAACCATTCCACGTCGTCGCCTACGATTTCGGCGTGAAAACCAACATCCTGCGTATGCTCGCCGCACGAGGCTGCCGCCTGACCGTCGTCCCCGGCCAAACCAGCGCGGAAGACGTGTTGGCACTCAATCCCGACGGCGTGTTCCTCTCCAACGGCCCCGGCGACCCCGAGCCATGCACCTACGCCATCGAAGCCGTGCAAAAACTGATGGCAAGTGGCAAACCCATCTTCGGCATCTGCCTGGGACACCAGCTCATCAGCCTCGCCATCGGCGCAAAAACCTTGAAAATGCACTTCAGCCACCACGGCGCGAACCACCCCGTGCAAGACTTAGATAGCGGCAAAGTCGTTATCACCAGCCAAAACCACGGCTTCGCCGTCGATGCCGACACCCTGCCCGCCAACGCAAGAATTACCCACAAATCCTTGTTCGACAATACCTTGCAAGGCATCGAGCTGACCGACAAACCCGTGTTCTGCTTCCAAGGCCACCCCGAAGCCAGCCCCGGCCCGCAGGATGTCAGCTATCTGTTTGACAAATTCATTGACAATATGAAAGCGGCAAAACAATAAGCCGCCTTTTCAGACGACTTTTCCACTCAACAAAGGTCGTCTGAAACCCGATAAAACCAAAAATATAAAAACAAAAATTCAGACGACCCCTCAGCATAAAACGTCGTCTGAAAAATCCCCCCAACCCTCAAATCAGAAAGGAAAACCATGACTGAAAAACAAATGCGCGTACTCTCCGTCGTCGCTACCCTGACCGCAGTGGGCATGTACGTTTCCTACATCCCGCAAATCCAAAACAACCTCGCGGGCAACCCCGGCTCGCCGCTGCAACCCCTCGTCGCCGCCATCAACTGCACATTATGGGTTGCCTACGGCTTTTTGAAAGAAAAACGCGACTACCCCGTCATGCTGGCAAACGCCCCCGGTATCATTTTGAGCTTGATTACCTTTATCACCAGCTTTTAAGGAAGTTTTCCGACGGCTTGTGCAAAATAAAAACGTAAAAGGTCGTCTGAAAAAAGAAAAAAGATTGTCATCAAGGGGTTTCCCACACCTAATAATAAAAAAATGAACCCGTCCGAAAAACTATTGACCACCGACAACCCCGCCCTGCATCAACGTGCCAAAGCCATGCGTCAAGAAATGAGCGAGGCGGAAGCAAAATTGTGGCAGTACCTGCGGGCAGGCCGTCTGAACGGCTATAAATTCCGCCGCCAGCAGCCGATGGGAAATTATATTGTTGATTTTATGTGCGTAACGCCCAAGCTGATTGTCGAAGCAGACGGCGGGCAGCACACAGAACAAGCCGCATACGACCACGCGCGGACAGCATATCTCAACAGCTTGGGCTTTACCGTGCTGCGTTTTTGGAACCACGAGATTTTGCAGCAGACAAACGACGTACTGGCGGAAATCCTGCGCGTGTTGCAAAAATTGGAAAAGCAGCCTGCACGGTAGCAGACGGCTGATTTTGATTGGATTTTTGAAAATAATAGGATACCGGCTGCCTGAATTGAGCATTTATAAAGGTCGTCTGAAAAGCAAAAAACAGCACGCACAACCCCTATTTTGTTTGCAGAATCCTTAACTCCAGCAAATACCCCGTCCTCTCTCCCATGGGAGAGAGTTAGAGAAAGGGCAACAAGCCGCAAGGCTTGTATTTGGGAGATTTAGGTGTTGGGAAAGGTTGCCGCAACTTGGAGAATACCCTCTCCCCAACCCTCCCCCACGGGGGAGGGAGCGGATTGCAGCAGGTTTTACGGTTGCTGGCGGTTTGAAAAGCAACTTGGATCTACAACCGTTGACTTTAGGTCGTCTGAAAAATAAAAAAGCAGCCTGTACAACCTATTTTCCTTGTGGAATCCTTAATCCCAACAGCCGCCCCGTCCTCTCTCCCGTGGGAGAGAGTTAGAGAGAGGGCAACAAGCCGCAAGGCTTGTATTTGGGAGATTTAGGTGTTGAGAAAGGTTGCCGCCATTTTGGGAATGCCCTCTCCCCAGCCCTCCCCACGGGGGAGGGGGCAGGTTGCAGCAGATTCAAGTATTACAGGTCGTCTGAAAAAGAATGCCCGAAATATCAACAGCAGGAATTTTTCAGGTAGCCTTTTATCGCAAGGCAGATGGAAAAAACGCCGCGAGCGTTTTTTCAGACGACCTTTGAACCCATCGGTAGGGTGTGTGCCGCAAGGCACGCACGCGGTGGGTTGGGGTTGCAGGGAAAATGGAGAACGCGTGCGTGCGTGTGTACCGCACACACCCTACATGTGAGCTACGGCTTATTTTTTGAAAAATAGAAAGATTAGATCTATGTATTTACATATAAATATAGAAAAACTCATAAAAACCATTGATAAATACTTTATTTCAGATAAGCGTAATAAAATATTCATTACTATTTTATTCTTAATATTAACAATAATACTTCATTTCTTTAGCGTACTTTATGTAATTTATCAAAAACATGATTTTCTTACTTGGACAATATTATTTATTTTACTTTTTCTTATATTGCATATTGTGTACTCAAATATTTATATAAATGAAACAAATCTTGTATCTAATGAAAAAATTACTGATGAATCTGGTCATACTTACATTTCAGATAAATCACCCCAACATCTTTCTTTATTTCCATTCATAATTTTAGTGGGTTTATCTATTATTATTCTGTATGTTTGTAATATGAGCAGAATAAATAATGAATTAAATATATACAAAATTTCACTACATTTACTTAGTGGCGCAATCACAGCTATTTTATTCCATCTTGCATACTATCAAATAGCCCCTTACGTACTAAACAAGATTGTAATAAAAAAAGTGATGAATTCAGGAAAATTAGCAGTTCTAGATCGTAACAATGATGATTGTGGAAAAACTTTTCCCGTCCAAAGAGAAATATATGACAAAATTATTTTTAAGTTTTTGTTTTTTATAATACTATATTGCGCGCTTGTTTTGTTACTTGTTTTCTTTAATGAAACCATCCTTCAAGATATGAATGAAACCATCCGACAAGATATGGAATATATAAAAATAAAAAAAGAGTTTTCCACTCTTTATGTCTTGTTTGGTGGATTTTTAGGAGCAGAAATAATGAACTTGTATTTTCAAAAATAGAATAATTATATTCTATGGTTTGTTTTATGATTTTGCATAAGTAATATATAGAAAGACCCACCCATGCCCAAACGTACCGACCTAAAATCCATCCTTATCATCGGCGCCGGCCCTATCGTTATCGGTCAGGCCTGCGAATTTGACTATTCGGGCGCACAGGCCTGCAAAGCCTTGCGTGAAGAAGGCTATAAAGTCATTTTGGTAAACTCCAACCCTGCCACCATCATGACCGACCCTGAAATGGCCGATGTTACCTACATCGAGCCGATTATGTGGCAGACGGTGGAGAAGATTATCGCCAAGGAGCGGCCTGATGCGATTCTGCCCACGATGGGCGGCCAGACCGCGCTGAACTGTGCGCTGGATTTGGCGCGCAACGGCGTGCTGGCGAAATACAATGTCGAGCTGATCGGCGCGACGGAAGACGCGATCGATAAGGCGGAAGACCGCGGCCGCTTTAAGGAGGCGATGGAGAAAATCGGCCTCTCCTGCCCGAAATCTTTTGTCTGCCACACGATGAACGAAGCCTTGGCGGCGCAGGAACAGGTCGGCTTCCCGACGCTGATTCGTCCGTCTTTCACCATGGGCGGTTCGGGCGGCGGCATTGCCTACAATAAAGACGAATTTCTGGCGATTTGCGAACGTGGTTTCGATGCGTCGCCTACGCATGAGCTGTTGATTGAGCAGTCCGTGCTCGGCTGGAAAGAGTACGAGATGGAGGTGGTGCGCGATAAGGCTGACAACTGCATCATCATCTGCTCGATTGAAAACTTCGACCCGATGGGTGTGCATACGGGCGACTCGATTACGGTTGCGCCGGCGCAAACGCTGACGGACAAAGAATACCAAATCATGCGCAACGCAAGCTTGGCGGTATTGCGCGAAATCGGCGTGGACACGGGCGGCTCGAACGTGCAGTTTGCGGTGAACCCTGAAAACGGCGAGATGATTGTGATCGAGATGAACCCGCGCGTGAGCCGTTCGTCCGCGCTGGCTTCCAAAGCGACAGGCTTCCCGATTGCGAAGGTGGCGGCAAAACTGGCGGTCGGCTTTACGCTGGACGAGTTGCGCAACGACATCACCGGCGGCCGTACGCCCGCGTCGTTCGAGCCTTCCATCGACTATGTGGTAACCAAAATCCCGCGTTTTGCGTTTGAAAAATTCCCTGCCGCAGACGACCGCCTGACCACGCAGATGAAATCGGTGGGCGAAGTGATGGCGATGGGCCGCACGATTCAGGAAAGCTTCCAAAAAGCCCTGCGCGGCTTGGAAACGGGCTTGTGCGGCTTCAATCCGCGCAGCGAAGACAAAGCGGAAATCCGCCGCGAACTGGCGAACCCAGGCCCCGAGCGTATGCTGTTTGTGGCAGACGCGTTCCGCGCCGGCTTCACGCTGGAAGAAATCCACGAAATCTGCGCCATCGACCCTTGGTTCTTGGCGCAAATCGAAGACTTGGTGAAAGAAGAGCAGCAGGTAAGTGCAGGCTGCCTGCAAGATTTGGATTTCGCCGCCCTACGTCGTCTGAAACGCAAAGGCTTCTCCGACAAACGCATCGCGCAACTTTTGGGCGTAAAAGAAAAAGAAGTACGCGAACACCGCTACGCGCTGAAGCTGCATCCTGTGTATAAACGGGTCGATACCTGCGCCGCCGAATTCGCCACCGAAACCGCCTACCTCTATTCCACTTACGAAGAAGAATGCGAAGCGCGTCCTTCCGACCGTAAGAAAGTGATGATTCTCGGTGGCGGCCCGAACCGCATCGGTCAGGGCATCGAGTTTGACTATTGCTGCGTTCACGCCGCGCTCGCCCTGCGCGAATCGGGCTTTGAAACGATTATGGTGAACTGCAACCCCGAAACCGTGTCCACCGACTTCGACACCAGCGACCGCCTCTATTTCGAGCCGCTGACGCTGGAAGACGTGTTGGAAATCGTCCGCACCGAAAACCCGTGGGGCGTGATTGTGCATTACGGGGGCCAAACCCCGCTCAAACTCGCCAACGCGCTGGTTGAAAACGGCGTAAACATCATCGGCACGTCCGCCGACAGCATCGACGCCGCCGAAGACCGCGAACGCTTCCAAAAAGTGTTGAACGACTTAGGCCTGCGCCAACCGCCCAACCGCATCGCCCACAACGAAGAAGAAGCGCTCGTCAAAGCCGAAGAAATCGGCTATCCGCTGGTCGTGCGCCCGTCTTACGTCCTCGGCGGCCGCGCCATGCAGGTCGTCCACTCCGCCGAAGAGCTGCAAAAATACATGCGCGAAGCCGTGCAGGTATCCGAAGACAGCCCCGTGTTGCTCGATTTCTTCCTAAACAACGCGATTGAAGTCGATGTGGACTGCGTTTCAGACGGCAAAGACGTCGTTATCGGCGGCATCATGCAGCATGTCGAACAGGCAGGCATCCACTCCGGCGACTCCGGCTGCTCGCTGCCGCCCTACTCGCTCAGCGAAGAAATCCAAGACGAAATCCGCCGCCAAACCAAAGCCATGGCCTACGCGCTGGGCGTGGTCGGCCTGATGAACGTACAGTTTGCCGTACAGGACGGCGTGGTGTTCGTGTTGGAAGTGAACCCGCGCGCCAGCCGTACCGTTCCCTTCGTCTCCAAAGCCACCGGCGTGCCGCTCGCCAAAGTCGGCGCACGCTGCATGGCAGGCATTTCCCTACAAGAGCAAGGCGTGGAAAAAGAAGTCGTCCCCGATTTCTATGCCGTTAAAGAAGCCGTGTTCCCCTTCATCAAATTCCCCGGCGTGGACACCATCCTCGGCCCGGAAATGCGCTCCACCGGCGAAGTGATGGGCGTAGGCGCAAGCTTTGGCGAAGCCTACTACAAAGCCCAACTCGGCGCAGGCGAACGCCTGAACCCGACCGGCAAAATCTTCCTCGCCGTGCGCGACGAAGACAAACCGCTCATCGTCAAAACCGCGCAAAACTTCCAAGCACTCGGCTACGGCGTCTGCGCCACACGCGGCACCGCCGAATACCTGAAAGAGCACGGCATCATCGTGCAGGCGGTGAACAAAGTGCAGGAAGGCCGCCCGCACATCGTGGACGCGATTAAAAACGGCGAAATCGCGCTGGTGGTGAACACCGTCAGCAGCTCGGCGCAATCCATCGCCGACAGCCACAGCATCCGCCGCACCTCCCTCACCCAGCGCGTGCCGCAATACACCACCATCGCCGGCGGCGAAGCCATGAGCGAAGGCGCAAAAAGCCGCGACCACTTGGGCGTGTACAGCGTGCAGGAGTTGCATGGACGGTTGAAAAACAGAGGCTGAATCTGAATCAGGTTTAGCTTAAACAAAAGGTCGTCTGAAAATAAGGCTTATCTTTCAGACGACCTTTTGCCATCCGCCTCCCAAACTGCTAAACTATTTACATTATTTTTACTTGAGACATACGCACACATGAAAGACCCAGAGCAGAGCAGCATGACCGCCCGCCGTTTTTCGTGCGTATCGATATGAATCAGGCAGCTTGAGCGTTTCAGGCTGCCTTTTCGCGTTTGACACAAAGGAATACAAAAATCATGGATTTCAGTTGGTTGGCAGAGCCGCATACTTGGATAGGCTTTGCCACGCTTCTGGTACTCGAAGTCGTCTTGGGGATAGACAACCTCGTTTTCGTCGCCATTTTGGCGAACAAAGTCAAACCCGCCCAACGCGACCGCGCGCGCATTACCGGTTTGGGGCTTGCGGTCGTTATCCGCATCATCATGCTCGGCTTCATGGCGCACATCATGACCCTGACGCGCCCGCTGTTCAATATCAGCGGGTTGGACGTTTCCGGCAAAGACATGATTATGCTCGCGGGCGGCATCTTCTTGCTCTACAAAGCCACCACCGAGCTGCACGAACGCCTCGAAGGGCATAACCAGTTTGCCGTTGCCGACAGTCAGAAAAAACACGCGCGATTTTGGAGCGTGGTTGCCCAAATCCTGATTCTTGACGCGGTATTTTCCATCGATTCCGTGATCACAGCCGTCGCGATGGTTGATCACATCGTCGTTGCCATGGGCGCCGTTGCCGTTGCCATGACCGTCATGATTTCCGCCAGCAAACCGCTAACCGAGTTTGTGGACAGGCATCCTACCGTCGTCATGCTCTGTTTGGGTTTCCTGCTGATGATCGGTTTCAGCCTCATTGCCGAAGCCTTCCATTTCCACATCCCGAAAGGCTACCTCTACGCCGCTATCGGCTTCTCCATCCTGATTGAAGCATTCAACCAAATTTCGCAGCGCAACAGCCGCAAAAACGACTACATCAGCAGCTCGTGGCGCAAACGAACCGCCGAGAACGTCTTGGGCATGATGGGCATACGCGAAAGCGTGCTTGCCAAAGCGGGCGATGAAGCAGAGGATGATGGGCATTTCGAAGAAAACGAAAAATCCATGATACGCAGCGTCCTTACGCTTGCCGAACGTCCCATCCTCGGCGTGATGATTCCGCGTCGCGACATTGAGCGTTTGGACATCTCCCAAAGCCGCGAAGAGCAAAACGCCCAACTGCAAAACACTCCGTACAGCCGCCTGCTCGTCGTTGGTAAAGCCGGTGTGGACGAACCGTTGGGCTACATCAACAAAAAAGACCTGCTCGCCCAACTGCTCGAAACCGGCGAACTCAATATTCAAGCCGTCCTGCGCCAGCCGCTTGTCCTGCCGGACAGTGCGACCGCGTTAGGCGCGATTGAATTGTTCCGCCAAAGCAGCGCGGATTATGCTTTGGTAGTCGATGAATTCGGCGCAGTTTTGGGCATGGTTACCATGAAAGACCTGCTGGAAACCATTGCCGGCGAATTCCCCGAAGAGTTTGAACTCCAAGAAGAACCCGCCGTTCAAGAAAATGCCGATGAAAGCCTGACCGTGGACGGTTCGCTCGAATACGTCGAACTCGCGCCGCAACTCAAACTCCCGCCGCAAGAAGAAGATGCCGACTTCCACACCGTTGCCGGACTGATTATGGAAGAGCTGCAAAGCATTCCCGATGTCGGCGACTTTGCCGACTTCCACGGCTGGCGTTTCCAAGTCGTTGAAAAAAACGGGCAACGCATTGAGCGGGTACAGATTACCAAGCTGCCCGAAGAAGGATAATCAAGCCCTCATTGTGAAATAAAAAGGTCGTCTGAAAACCTTAAATCGGGGTTTTCAGACGACCTTTTTTAGTGTTCGGAACTACTTTATAGAGGATTCAAAGGCAGGCACGCGATAAAAGTGCACCTTAATGTGATTTCAAACCTACCACATTCTTTAAACGGACAAAAGGTCGTCTGAAAAAGCCCAATTCAGCTTTTCAGACGACCTTCTTTCATGCTTTCTAAATCAAACGCCTTTAAAACGCTTCGCCGACTTTCACGCCGCCGGCTGTGTCTTTAGGCGTGGCAAGTTGCGCGGTCATGGCTTGTGCGGCTTGGAAATCTGGGGTTTGCATCACGGCTTGGGCGGCTTCTTTGCCCAGTGTGTTCGCCATGTATTGCCAGCGGTTTGCCAAATCGGGATTGGCGGGGATTTGGAAGCCGTCGCGCAGTTCGTCCACGAGGTCGGGACGGTTGCAGACGAGGACGATGTCGCAGCCTGCTGTGAAAGAGGCGTTTGCACGTTCTTTGATGCCGCCCGCTGCGCCTGCGCCTTCCATCGTGAGGTCGTCTGAAAAGATAACGCCTTTAAATCCAATATCTTGACGCAGGATTTGTTTGAGCCATTTTTCGGAGAAACCGGCGGGCTTGCCGTCAATTTGCGGATAAACGACGTGGGCGGGCATGACCGCCGCCATGCCTGCGCTGCTTAAGGCGCGGAACGGAATCATGTCGGCAGCTTCGAGTTCGGCAAGGCTGCGCGTGTCTTCGGGTTGCACCAAATGGCTGTCGCCTTCGACGAATCCGTGTCCGGGGAAATGTTTGCCGCAGGATTTCATGCCGCCCCGGTTCAGACCTTTTTGCAGGGCAAGGGCAAGTTGGGTCACGGTATCGGCATTTCGGTGGAAGCTGCGGTTGCCGATGACGGGGCATGTTCCCCAATCGAGGTCGAGGACGGGCGTGAAGGAGAGGTCTATGCCGCAGGCGGTCAGTTCCGTCGCCAATACCCAGCCGACCTGCTCGGCTTTTTCTTTGGCAGCGGCTTCGCCTTCGGTATCCCAAATCTGCCCTAAAGTGTTCATGGCGGGTAGTCGGGTGAAGCCTTCGATGAAGCGTTGCACCCTGCCGCCTTCGTGATCGACGGCGATGATGAGTTCGGGCGTGCGCAGTGCTTTGATTTCTTGAACCAGGGCTTTGAGCTGCCCGACGTTTTCGAAGTTGCGGCGGAACAGGATGACGCCGCCGATAGACGGGTCGAGCAAGCGTTGTTTTTCTTCTTCGGTCAGACAGTAGGCGGCGACGTCTGCCATAACGGGGCCGCGCGGGATGGAATGGGGAGCGTTCATTTTTGGATTCCTTAAAATGTTTTCAGACGACCTTAAAGTATCAAAGGTCGTCTGAAAACGGGAAAACACGTCAGGCAGCTTTGCCTTTTTTGTCTTTCAGTATGAAGATGAGTGCGGTCATGACAACGCCGGTGGCAAAAAAGCCCAGCCAAGCCGATTGCGTCATGCCCAACACGAGGTAGCCTGCTGCTGCCGCGCCTGCGACGGTCAGGGCGTAAGGCAGTTGCGATGTAACGTGGTCGATGTGGTTGCAATGCGCGCCGGTGGAAGACAGGATGGTGGTGTCGGAAATGGGCGAACAGTGGTCGCCGCACACCGCGCCAGCCATCACAGCGGACATACACGGGATAACCAACGATGCATCGACTTTAACCGCCATCGCGGCGGCAATCGGCAGCATAATGCCGAACGTGCCCCAGCTTGTGCCTGTGGCAAACGCCATCACGCTGGCAAGCAGGAAGAGGATGACGGGCAGGAAGCCGGGATGGATGTTGTCTGCAACCAGCGTGGAGAGGTAGTCGCCGGTGTGCATTTCGCTGACGACGGTGCTGATGAGCCAGGCAAGAATCAGGATGGTAATCGCGCCGAACATCGAAGATATGCCCTGACGGCCGGCTTTGGGATAGTCGGCGGCCTTGATGGTGCCGAGCGTGCAGAGGACGACGGCGAGTACGCCGCAAGTACCGCCGAACACCAGCGAGGTATTTACATCGGTATTTTCAAACGCGCCCAAAATGCTGAAGGTTTCGCTTGCCTGCGCGCCTGTGTAAATCATGGCGGAAACGGTGGATGCGATCAACACCAAAACAGGGATAATCAGCGCGTAAACCCTGCCTTTAGGGCCGTCCGAGCCGGCGGATTCGTCATGGGTTTCCTGCAATGCCGCTTTTTCAAGGCGCGCCATCGAGCCGATGTCGAAAGAAAACCAAGCGACGACAAACACCATGATCAGGGCGAACAGGGCGTAATAATTCATCAGGCTCATGGCGACGAACACACCCATCGGCGTGTATCCGGTGATGTGGTAAGTAACGAGCAGACCTGCCAGCGTGGCGATAATCGATGCGCCCCAGCTTGAAACCGGCATCAGTACGCACATCGGCGCAGCGGTGGAATCAAGGATATACGCGAGTTTGGCGCGGGAGACTTTGAATTTGTCGGTAACGGGGCGGGCAATCGCACCGACGGCGAGACTGTGGAAATAGTCGTCGATAAAGGTAACGAATACGAGGCAGGCAGTCAGCATTTTTGCGCCGCGCCGCCCTTTGATGTGTTGCTTCGCCCAATCGGCAAACGCCTGATTGCTGCCCGAAAAGGTTAAAAGAGAAGTGAAAATACCGAGCAACAATAAGAAAATCAGGATTTTAGGTTTTCCCAGCGACCAATCGCCGTCTGCCCAAGCCAGTCCGACCACCATGTCTTTCAGGTGTGTCAGTCCGTCAATCGGGCTGCCGCCGACCAAAAAGGCAACACCGACCAAGATACCGATGCCCAAAGACAGCAGCACGCGGCGGGTGATGACGGCAAGCGCCAATGCCAAAAACGGCGGCACGACGGATAAAAACGAATGTGAATAATCAATCAGGTGCATAATATTTTTATTAATAGGAAGTCAATCGGAGCGGAACGTTTTCAGACGACCTTTGAATGCGATTGTTGACAAAGCCAAAAGAGCAAAACCATCAAAAAACAAACAAATCAATCAGTTGCTAAAATTACAAAATACCCGCCATCTTAGGATGGCGGGTATTCTATCATTGAATGGCGCTTGCGTTGCACCTTATTGCAGGGTCAGGGCGAGGAAAAGCGTATTGCCGTCGCGCTGAACCAGCAGCGGCACATTTTTGCCCGCACCTGCCAACGCGCTGCGGAAGCTCGATTCGTCGTTGACGCTGATTTGGCTGACGGCGAGGATTTCGTCGCCGCGTTTGAGTCCGGCACGTTCCGCCGCGCCGCTGACGCGGGAAACAATCAGGCGGCTTTTGCCTGCACCTTCATCGACGCGCAGGGTCAGTCCCGTATTATCGACGGTAAAGCCGTCTGCCGGATTTGCCTGCTGCGGCTGCTCGGTAGCGCGTGAAGACGTTTCGTTCTGCTCCGCCATGCTGCCGAGTTTGACTTTCACATTGATTTTCTCGCCTTTGCGCCATACTTCCAGCGAAACTTCCTTACCCGGCAGCATCGAGCCGACCATGACCGGCAAATCGCTGGAAACGCGCACTTCTTCGCCATTGACGCTGCGGACAATGTCACCCACTTGCAATCCTGCCTGCATTGCAGGGCTGTTCGGCATCACTTTGGCAATCAACGCGCCGCTGGCTTTGTCCAAGCCGAACGATTTCGCCAGATCGTAAGACACTTCCTGAATAATCACGCCCAACTGACCGCGCTGAACCTTACCGCTGGTTTTCAACTGCTCGGCAACGTTCATCGCCACATCAATCGGAATCGCGAAGGAAATGCCCATAAATCCGCCGCTGCGGCTGTAAATTTGGGAGTTGATGCCGACCACCTGACCTTTCAGGTTAAACAGCGGGCCGCCGGAGTTGCCCGGATTGATGGCAACGTCGGTTTGGATGAAAGGCGTGTAGCTTTCGTTCGGCAGGCTGCGCCCTTTGGCGGACACGATGCCTGAAGTAACGCTGTTGTCAAAGCCAAACGGCGCACCGATGGCGGCAACCCATTCGCCCGGTTTCAAATCTTTCGGATTGCCGATTTTGACGACGGGCAACTCTTCCGAAGCGTCAATCTTCAGCAACGCGACATCGGATTGCGTATCCGATCCGATCAGCTTGGCGGTGTATTCGCGTTTGTCGTTGAGCAGGACTTTGATATTGCCCATGCCGGCAACGACGTGGGTATTGGTCAGGATATAGCCGTCTTTACTGATGATGAAGCCGGAGCCGAAGTTCAAATCCTCGTCGGCAGACTGGTCTTCCGGCATATCGGGCATATTCGGGACAAGGCGTTTGAAAAACTCGTAAAACGGGTCGTTGTCAGGGAACTGGCTCAAATCCATGCCCTGCTCTTCAGACTGCCCGCTGCCTGCGGGGCGTCTCGCGGGAGAAGCTTGGATATTGACCACCGCCTGGCCTTCGTTTTGCACCAATTGTGCGAAATCGGGCAGCAGCATGCCGACGCTGCCGTTATCTTTGGAAGGTTCGATTCTTTGTACGAATTCTTCGCTTTTACTGTCGCCGCCGAAGAAGCTGCTGATTTTGTCACAGCCGCCCAAGGCCAGCGCAGAAGCCGTTACCAAAGCAAAGTATCTGTATTTGTTCATTTTTTCGCGCACCGCGTTTCCTTTTCCGAATAACGGATTGTGTTCTTGCATCTTAAAAACCGGGGGTCGTCTGAAACTTTTATCGTTTTCCAACCCGATAAGGTCGAATTTTACCTTTTGTCCATATTTTTTCAAGCATTTCATTTTAAATAAAAAAATGCCGTCAGAAATTTTAACCTAATGGAAAGGTTGTTTTGTTGATTGTTTACAATTTATCAATGTTTACATCAACTTCGCACCATATTCGCACAAATCATTAATGATGCACTTCCAGCATTGCGGCTTCTGCGCTTTGCAGGTGTAGCGTCCGTGCAAAATCAGCCAATGGTGCGCATCCATCAAAAATTCTTTCGGCACAAAGCGCATCAGCTTGTCTTCCACCTCGCGCACATCCTTGCCCGGCGCGATTTTGGTACGGTTGGACACCCTGAAGATATGCGTATCGACCGCCATGACGGGATGGCCGAACGCCGTGTTCAACACCACGTTTGCCGTCTTGCGCCCCACGCCCGGCAACGATTCCAAAGCCTCGCGGTCTTCCGGCACTTCACCGTTGTATTTTTCCAGCAGGATGCGGCAGGTCTGCATGATGTGTTTGGACTTGGTTTTATAAAGCCCGATGGTTTTCGTGTACTCCATCACGCCGTCCAAACCCAAATCCAACATCGCCTGCGGCGTATTGGCAACCGGAAACAGCTTTGCCGTCGCCTTATTCACGCCCACGTCGGTCGCCTGCGCCGACAGCAAAACGGCAATCAAAAGCTCGAAGGGTGAATTGAAATGAAGCTCGGTGGTCGGATGGGGATTGGCAGCGCGGAAACGCTCGAAAATTTCTTGGCGGATCTGTTTGTTCATGGGGATATGGGTAGGATTGGTGTGTGTCTTTATCGTTTACCCGATTATAACGCAAAAGGTCGTCTGAAAACGCCAACCGCTTTTTCAGACGGCCACTTAATATTCCCGGATCCCTATTCTTACGTTATATTCCATCCCTTTTAAAAATGAAGGTCGTCTGAAAATATGTTGGGCAAACTGGATACTTGGCTGATGGAACACCCGAAACGGGATGATTTGCACGGTTGGCGGCGTTTTGCGGTCGAATTCTGGTTTTTCGGACTGAAAGAAGCGCGCGCCTGTTTGTTTGCAGGTTTGTTTTTCATCGCCATGTTTCTGATTCCGAAAACAGGCTGGCTGGGGATTTCACGCTATGACCTGCTGCTGATTTTTGCAGTCTCCGTACAGGTTGCGATGCTGTATTTCAAGCTGGAAACGTGGGACGAAGTGAAATCGATTACGCTTTTTCACTTGGTGGGCTTTGCTTTGGAGTGGTTCAAAACATCGGGCGACATCCAGTCTTGGAGCTATCCGGACGAGGCATACACCAAAATCGGCGGCGTGCCGCTGTTTGCAGGCTTTATGTATGCGGCGGTCGGCAGCTACATCATTCAGGCTTGGCGGCTCTTTAATATCAGAATCAAAAGCCATCCGCCGTATTGGTTGAGCACATTGTGCGCGCTGGCAATTTACGTCAATTTTTTCACTCATCACTATCTCGGCGACTACCGCTGGTATCTCGCCGCATTCGCACTCGGGCTGTATGCGCGGACAACGGTTTTATACACGCCCTATGACACTACCCGAAAAATGCCGCTCCTGCTGTCTTTCGTCCTAATCGGTTTTTTCATTTGGCTAGCGGAAAACTTAGGGACTTTGTTCGGCGTTTGGCGTTATCCCAACCAAATCGGCGCATGGGCATCGGTACACATCAGCAAATGGAGTTCGTGGGCTTTGCTGGTGATGATGACGTTTACCATCGTGGCGAATTTAAAACACGTCAAACACACCATCAGCGTTTCTAAAGATTAATGTTCGATACTGCGAAAAGGTCGTCTGAAAATGCCTCTTCCGCTTTTTCAGACGACCCCTTCCCTATTCCACTTACGCTTCCTGCGCGTCCACATCCACCGACCATCTGATTTTGCCGTCGCGGTTTTGCTGCAACACCTGCACCCACAAACTCACGGCGCGGTGCAAATCCTGTCGGGATGTCGATTCGAGGAAGATTTGCGCGCGTTCGCGTTCGGCTAGGCGCACCATCAGCATGGGGGCGGCGCCGAACTGTGAGACGCTTTCGGGTAAAAGCGGGGCGAGGGTTTCTTTGGCGGCGTTGAGAAACTCCATCGCATCGGCAACGCGCGGCGCATCGGCGCGGACGGCGGTCTGAAAACCGAAGGGCGGCATGGCGAACATTTGCCGCTCGTTCAATTCGTTTTCGGCAAACACGGCGTAGTCCTGCGCTTTGACGGCGGCGAAGACGGGATGTTCGGGCAGTTGGGTCTGTATCAACACCTTGCCGGGTTTGTCGGCGCGCCCCGCCCTACCGGACACTTGCATCAGCTCGGCGAACAGCCTTTCCGGCGCGCGGAAGTCCGCGCTGTACAGGCTGCCGTCGGCGTTCAATACGATAACGAGGTTAAGCCGCGCAAAATCATGGCCTTTGGCGAGCATCTGCGTACCGACCAGAATGTCGATTTCGTTGTCAGCGATGCGGCGGTACAAATCCGCCCAGTCGTTTTTGTGCGCGGTGCTGTCCCTATCGACGCGGACGACGGCGGCCTTGGGCAGGAAGGCCCGCAGGGTTTCTTCGACGCGCTGCGTGCCGTGGCCGACGGCGGTCAGGTCTTGGTTGCCGCAATCGGGACATTTGAACGGGATGGGTTCGCGGTGGTCGCAGTGGTGGCAGCGCAGTTGGTGGGCGCGTTGGTGCAGCACCATTTTGGCGGAGCAGTTCGGGCAACCGAAGGTATGACCGCAGTCACCGCAAAACAGCGCGGGCGCAAAACCGCGCCGGTTGAGGTACACCAGCGACATGCCGCCCGCTTCAAAGTTCTGTTTCAAAAGCTGCAAAGCCTGCGGCGAGAAGCCGTTGTCGAGTTTCAGACGGCCTACGTTGAGGATCTCCACTTGCGGCAGTTGCGCAGCGGTATGGGCGCGCTCGGTCAGTTGCAGCAGGCGGTACGCGCCGCTTTGCGCCTTGTGCCAACTCTCCAAGCTGGGCGTGGCACTGCCCAACACGACGGGGCAGCCGCTCTGCTTCGCCCGCCACACCGCCAAATCGCGGGCGTGGTAGCGCAATTCGTTGTCCTGTTTGAACGAGCCGTCATGTTCCTCATCGACTACAATCAACCCGACATCATCCATCGGCGTGAACACCGCCAGCCGCGTGCCGATGACCAACTTCGCCTGCCCCAACATTGCGCGCAGATAATCCTGCGTGCGCCTGCCTGCCGCCATCTGGCTGTGCAACACGGCAGTCGGCACGTCGGCAAACCGGTTTTCCACCCGCTTCAAAAGCTGCGGCGTGAGGTTGATTTCTGGCAACAGAAACAACACCTGCCGCCCCTGCGCCAACACTTTCGCCATCGCATCGAAATACACTTCGGTCTTGCCGCTGCCGGTGATGCCGTACAGCAGAAACGGCTGGAAGCTGCCAAAGGCCGTCTGAATTTCATCGGAAGCCTGTTGCTGGTCGGCGTTGAGCTGAAATTCAGACGGCCTCAATACAGGCTTTGCCGCTTCCGTGGTTTCAATCCAGCCCTGTTCCGCCCAATCTTCGATTAATTTCACCGCCTGCGCGTTCACCTGCTTCAACGCCGCCATCGTCATCCCGCCCGACAGCAGCGCGTCCCACAAAGCCGCTTTTTTGTTGAACCGCGCCGGCGGCGGCGTTTGCGCCCTGCCCGCTTCGTTCAGCGCGTAAAACAACGGCGGCTGCGGCATTTCCACCGCGCGCGTTTCCTTCAAACCCTGCGGCAGCGCGGCAAACACCGCCTGCCCTGTCGGATAGTGGTAATAACGCGACGTAAACGAGAGCAAATCACGCCAGTTTTCAGGCAGCGGCGGCTCGTCCGAAAAGGCCGTCTGAACACCCAAAATCCGCGCCGCGTCCATATCGGGCGCAATATCCGTTTCCCACACAATCCCGACCACGGTCTTGTTGCGGAAAGGCACAAGCACCCGCGCGCCCTGCGGCAGCGGCTCGGAATGGGAATAAGTCAAAAGGCCGTCTGAAAGCGGCACGTTTACGGCAATGCGGTGATAGATCATACAAGCAAGCAAATCGTTTTTTTGCGTATTTTAACAGCCGAAAGCTATTTTCAGACGATAAATTGAGCCTCAATACAATGCAGGCATGACAGAGGTTTGATACAATGCGGTTTTCTTGACACACGCCTATACTTAAAAATGAAAACCAAATTAATCAAAATCTTAGCCCCCATCGCTCTGATCTCACTGACCGCGTGCGGGCAAACGCCCGTTTCACAGGCAAATGCAGCGCCCTCTTCAGCCGCCGCCAAGCCCGCCGCCCCCGTGCAAGGCAAAGTCGGCGAAGCCTTGAAAGCCCGCCTCGAAAAAATTTACGAATCCCAAGGCCTGAAAGTCATCAGCGTCAGCGAAACCCCTATTCAAGGCATTTATGAAGTCGTTGTCAGCGGCAAACAAATCATTTACACCGATGCCAAAGGCGACTATATGTTCGTCGGCGACCTCATCGACGTCAACACGCGCAAAAGCCTGACCGACGAACGCGCCGCCGATTTGAACAAAATCGACTTCGCCTCCCTGCCTTTGGACAAAGCGATTAAAGAAGTGCGCGGCAACGGCAAGCTGAAAGTCGCCGTCTTCTCCGACCCCGACTGCCCGTACTGCAAACGCTTGGAACACGAGTTTGAAAAAATGACCGACATCACGATCTACAACTTCATGATGCCGATTCCGAGCCTGCACCCCGATGCCGCGCGTAAAGCCGAAATCCTGTGGTGTCAGCCTAACCCGACCCAAGCCTGGACCGACTGGATGCGCAAAGGCCAATTCCCGAGCGGCAAAGCCAATTGCGACAATCCCGTTGCCGAAACCACTTCTTTGGGCGAACAATTCGGCTTCAACGGCACACCTACCCTCGTTTTCCCGAACGGCCGCAGCCAAAGCGGATACAGCCCTATGCCGCACCTCAAAAAAATCATCGAAGACAATCAGAAATAAGATTGGCTTCAAGATACGGCAAAGGTCGTCTGAAAACCTTGTATATCGGTTTTCAGACGACCTTGGATTCGGATTTCAAGTGCAACACTAGGGTACCAGTGGTTGGAACAGATTTAAGAATAAAACACTTGGCGTTTCGTAGCCAAGTGTTTTTCTCGGCCGGTGGTTCAACTCATCTTGAACCCTGCGTATCTCCCGATCGCTGATGTTTCGGAAATCGGTCTGTTTGGGGAAATATTGTCGGATGAGTCCGTTGGTGTTCTCATTCAGCCCTTTCTCCCAAGAATGGTAAGGGCGGCAAAAATAGGTTTTCGCCTTCAATGCTTTGGCTATTTTGGTGTGTTGGTAGAACTCTTTGCCGTTATCCATGGTGATGGTGTGGACTCTGGCTTTATATGCCTTTAATACCCTAATGGCCGCCCGGGCAGTGTCTTCGGCCTTTAAGTTCTTTAATTTGCAGATGATGGTGTAGCGGGTAGTGCGTTCGACCAAGGTCAATAATGCGCTTTTCTGATCTTTGCCGATGATGGTGTCGGCCTCCCAATCGCCGATACGGGTTTTTTGGTCGACGATGGCGGGTCGGTTTTCTATGCTGACGCGGTCGGGCACTTTGCCTCTGGTCCATGTGCTGCCGTAGCGTTTGCGGTAGGGTTTGCTGCATATTCTGAGATGTTGCCACAAAGTGCCGCTGTTGCTTTTGTCTTGGCGAAGGTAGCGGTAAACGGTGCTGTGATGGAGTGTGATCCCGTGGTGTTTGCGTAAGTAAGCGCATACTTGTTCGGGACTGAGTTTGCGGCGGATAAGGGTGTCGATGTGTTGAACCAGCTGCGAATCGAGCTTATAGGGTTTTCGCCGGTGCTGTTTGGTCAGCCGGCTTTGCTTCTGTGCTTTTTCGGCGCTGTATTGCTGTCCTTGGATGCAGTACCGCTTGATTTCTCGGCTGATGGTGCTTTTGTGGCGGTTAAGTTGTTTGGCGATTTCGGCGATGGTGCAGTGGCGGGACAGGTATTGGATATGGTATCGTTCGTCTTGGGTCAGTTGTGTGTAGCTCATGGCAATCTTTCTTGCAGGAAAGGCCGTATGCTACCGCATACTGGCCTTTTTCTGTTATGGAAAGTTGCACTTCAAATGCGAATCCGCCGACCTTTTTCTTTAATTATAGTGGATTAAAATAAAAATGAGACAAGGCGGCAACGCCCGCCGTGTACAGGTAGTACATAAGGGCGTTGGCAACGCCGTATCATTGCAATTTTAATCCACTATATCAGACAAATCCCGTTTATTTCACCTTAGTCGCCATCAACGTATGCAACCGGCGGTTGTCGGCGCGGGCGACAGTGAACTGCAAACCGCCGATCACGACTTTTTCTCCGCGCACGGGCAGGTGCCCCAATTCCTGAATAACCAGCCCGCCGATGCTGTCGGCTTCTTCGCTGCTGTAATCCGTACCGAAAAAGGCATTGATGTCTTCGATTTCGGTTACGGCGTTGATACGCCAGCGCTCGGTGGAAACAGCGTGGATATTGTCCGCGCTTTCGTCTTCGTCAAACTCGTCTTCGATGTCGCCGACGATTTGTTCGATAATGTCTTCAAAAGTTACCAAACCCGACGTGCCGCCGTATTCGTCGATGACGATTGCCATGTGGTTGCGCTGCTCGCGGAATTCTTTCAAAAGCGCGTTCAGCGATTTGCCTTCGGGTACGAAAACGGCAGGACGAAGGATGGATTTGAGGTTGAACTGCTCGGGATTGAACATGTATTTGAGCAGGTCTTTGGCGTGCAGGATGCCGAGGACTTCGTCTTTGTCTTCGCCGATGACGGGGAAACGGGAATGGGCGGTTTCGATGACGTAGGCAGTGATGCGCTCGATGCTGTCGTTTTCTTTCAAAACGTTCATGTGGCTGCGGGTAATCATGGCATCGCGCACTTCCAAGTCGGCAAAGTCGAGGACTTTTTCCAGCCGCAAAAGTGTATCCGCGTCAAATACTTCCTGTTCGTGTGCCTGCCGCAGCAGGCTGAGTACGTCTTCGGCGGAATCGGGTTCGCCGGCAAGTCGGGAAATCAAACGTTCGAAAAATGTCGGTTTCGACCGGGTGTCGTCCATTTCAGTATTCGTCCTCTTGGTAGGGGTTGGGATAACCTGCCGCCTGCATCAGGCGGATTTCGAGCGCCTCCATTTCTTCGGCCTCGGTCTCTTCGATGTGGTCGTAGCCCATCAGGTGCAATGTGCCGTGCATGGTCAGGTGGGCAAAGTGCTGCTCGGCGGTTTTTCCCTGCTCGGCAGCTTCTTTCAATACGACTTGCGGGCAGATGATCAAATCGCCGCAAAGCTCGTCTGAAAACTGATCGGGCAGGATTTCGCCTTCGTTCAAGGCAAAACTCAACACATTGGTGGCGTAGTCTTTGCCGCGGTAATCGCGGTTGTAGGCGCGTGCTTCTTCTTCGTCCAGAAGAATCAGGCTGATGTCGGCGCGGCGGTATTCGTTTTTCAACGCCGCCCATGCCCAGCGGTAGAAATCGCGTTCGCTCGGAAGATTGGCGGCGGTTGAGGCGTTTTCAAAATTCAGGCAGAAACGTTGCCGCTGCAACGATAAGAAGGGATATTTTTTGGCGCGTTTCATGCTGTAAGGCTGTTGGAGTTAAAATGTTTTTAGAGAATAAGTTTTATTTTACGGCAGTATGAACTAACATCATGCCGACAGACCCTGTATTCCGTTTCTTGCGGTCTGTTGAAATCGGCATTTCAATGCCGGTACACATTATAGTTTATTTCGTTGCAACAGATATAGTGCAACGGCTTCTCCGACAGCTTCGCAGCGGAATACCTTTATCAACCACGGTAATTGCAAATGAACAAATTTCTTTTCCCCATACTGATTGCCCTGACAGCCTGTTCCCCGCAAAACAAAATCGAAACGTCTGCTGGCAAACCGACGGAAACTCCGGTCGAAAAAAGTGGCGGCGACACGGTCAAAATGACAGGGACAGTCCATTATTCGCTCGAACAGGCTGAATTTACCGCCGACGGGAAGACCTATTTCATCAACGGAGGCGAAAGCCTGATGGACCAAGTAGAAAAAAAACGCCTGAGTTCCGGCTCATATAACGTTACCCTGAACAATATCTGCATTCAGGGAAAAGTGCTGACCAAAGAGCAAAACCAAGGCAACGGATTCGGCCCCTTGGGCAAGTACAGTCAGGCGGTTAGCGTAGAAAGTTTGTGTTAGACTGTCGAACTTCCCGCCTCATGAATTAGAAAATCAGAAACTGCAAATGAACCCGAAAAAACTCGTTATCGCCAGCCGCGAAAGCCTGCTTGCCATGTGGCAGGCAAAACATATCCAAGGTCGTCTGAAAACCCTGTATCCCGACTGCGAAGTCGAAATCTTGGGCATGACCACACGCGGCGACCAGATTTTGGACAAAACCCTGTCGAAAATCGGCGGCAAAGGCCTGTTTATCAAAGAGTTGGAACAAGCCTTGCAGGACGGTCGCGCCGATTTGGCAGTGCATTCGATTAAAGACGTGCCGATGGATTTGCCCGAAGGCTTCGCCCTTGCCGCCATCAGCGAGCGCGCCAATCCGTTTGACGCGTTCGTATCCAATCAGTACGCTCGTTTGGAAGAAATGCCCAAAGGTGCCGTCGTCGGCACATCCAGCCTGCGCCGCGAAGCCCAGTTACGCGCCCGCTATCCGCACTTAGTCATCAAGCCCCTGCGCGGCAACGTACAAACCCGCCTGTCCAAACTCGACAACGGCGAATACGATGCCATCATCCTCGCTGCCGCCGGATTGCAGCGTTTGGAACTGGACGAACGCATCCGCCTGATTCTCTCCGAAGCCGACAGCCTGCCCGCCGCAGGACAAGGCGCGTTGGGCATCGAAATCGCCGCACACCGCACCGACCTTCTCGACGTATTGAAACCCTTAAACCACGATGTCACACACGCCTGCGTGACCGCCGAACGCGCCCTCGCCCGCGCTCTGGGCGGAAGCTGCCAAGTCCCGCTTGCCGCGTATTGCACCGAAGAAAACGGCCTGCTCACCCTGCGCGGACTGGTCGGACACCCCGACGGCTCGGTAATCTTGCAGGCAGACGCGCAAGCCCCCGCCGCCTACGCCGACGCACTCGGACGTGCAGTCGCCAAAAAACTGGCGGACGACGGCGCGCAGGAATTGATTGAAGCCGTGTTGAAAGAACAAGCCGAATAAATCGGTTGGCAAGAAAAGGTCGTCTGAAAAACGTTTTCAGACGACCTTCTCTTATGGTTCAAACAATTTTTATTTCTTCGCCGCCCTTCTCGCGCGGAGGACTTCGACCACGCCCGGAAGGATGGAAATCACGATAATCGCCACCATCACCAATGCCAGATTGTTTTTGACAACCGGAATATTGGCGAAGAAATAGCCGGCATAGGAAAACGACAAGACCCACAATACCGCGCCGATGATGTTGTAGCGGATGAAGGTACCGTAGTGCATACTGCCCATGCCCGCGACAAACGGGGCGAACGTCCGCACAATCGGTACGAAGCGGGCGATGATGATGGTTTTACCGCCGTGTTTTTCGTAGAACGCGTGGGTTTTCTCCAGATACGACTGGCGGAAGATTTTGGAATCGGGGTTGGCAAAGAGTTTGCGCCCGAAAAATTTGCCGATCATGAAGTTGGCGGCATCGCCCAAAATTGCGGCGGCCAAAAGCAGCGCAATCATGACATGAATATTCATACTACCGACCGTGGCAATCCCGCCCGCGGCAAACAGCAGCGAATCGCCCGGCAGAAACGGCGTAACCACCAAACCGGTTTCGCAGAAAATAATCAAAAACAACACCGCGTAAATCCATACGCCGTATTGCGCGGAAATCTCGACCAAATGCTGGTCGATGTGGAGGATAAAATCAATAAGGGTCGAAATCACGAGATTTTCCTGAAATAAAAAAGACAGGGGTCGTCTGAAAACAGACGCGTTGCCAAATGTCCGCCATTGTATATGAAACCCATGCAGCGCGCCCCTTTTTCAGACGACCCCGTGCCTTGATACGCCCTGACAAAACAACGTACAATAAACCCGATTCCAACCCATCCGGTATGCCTTTGTGAACCAGCTTATTTTCGACTTCGCCGAACGCGGCTATCCCGGTTTCGACAAATTCCTCGGAACGGAAAATGCCGAACTGGTCTATGTGTTACAGCATAAACACGACCCGTTTATCTACGTCTGGGGCGAAGAAGGCGCGGGCAAAAGCCACCTGCTGCGCGCATGGGTCGCCCAAGCGCTCGACGCGGGGAAAAAAGCCGTTTATATCGACGCCGCCGCCACGCCACTGACCGAAGCCGCCTTTGAGGCAGAATACCTCGCCATCGACCAAATCGAAAAACTGGGCAACGAAGAACAAGCCCTCCTGTTTGCCGTATTCAACCGTTTCCGCAACAGCGGCAAAGGCTTTCTGCTGCTAAGCTCCGAACACACGCCCCAACAGCTCGTCATCCGCGAAGACTTGCGCACCCGCATGGCCTACTGTCTCGTTTACGAAGTCAAACCCCTGACCGACCAAGAAAAAATCGACGCGCTCGTCAGCATGGCGGCGGCGCGCCAAGTCACCATAGACCCCGAAATCTTCGAATACCTGCTCAACCACTGGCGGCGCGACATGGACAGCCTGATGCAGATGCTCGACACGCTGGACAACTACGCCGTTACCATGGGCAAACGCATCACCCTGCCGCTTCTTCGCCAGCTTCTGAAACAACAGGAAACCCAATGAAAAACCTTGCCATCTTCGACCTCGACAACACCCTCATCAACACCGATTCCGACCACTCTTGGCCGCAATACCTCATCAAAAAAGGGCTGGTTGACGCTGCCGAAACCGAAGCGCAAAACGAAAAATTCTACCACGACTACCAAAACGGCTGCCTCGACATCGACGCCTTCCTCAAATTCCACCTCGCCCCGCTCGCCCGTTACAGCAAAGAAGAGCTGGCAGAATTTCACCGCGAATTTATGGCAGAGTTCATCACGCCCTACATTTCGCCCATGCAGCGTATGCTGGTACAGAGCCACCAAATGGCGGGCGACGAAACCCTAGTTATCTCCTCGACCAACGAGTTCATCATCACCCCCATCTGCCACCTTTTCGGCATCACCAACATCATCGGCACCCAACTCGAAACCGGTGCCGACGGCCGCTACACCGGCAACTACATCGGCACGCCCAGCCTCAAAGAAGGAAAAATCACCCGCCTGAACCAATGGCTCGCCAAACGCGGCGAAACGCTCGAAAGCTATGGCAAAACCTATTTTTACAGCGATTCCAAAAACGACCTGCCGCTGCTGCGCCTCGTCAACGAACCCGTCGCCGTCAATCCCGATGCCGAGTTGGAACAAGAAGCCAAAGCAAAAGGTTGGCCGATATTGAACTTCAAATAATCAAAACCGCGCCCGCCGCCCAAACGGGTGCAAACACCCGTAGCGTGGGCTTTACCCGCGAAAAACAAAAGGTCATCTGAAAACAAACAAAAACAATTTCCCCCTAAATCTCTACAAATCGACAAATAAGGAAAACACCCATGTCCATTCGCGGCATCATCCCCGCCCTGCTGCTTGCCTTTGCCCTACCCGCAGCCACGCAAACCGTCAACCCGGCAGAATACACCCCAGCATCCCAAAATCCCGCACAACCCATCAAACCCGTCAAACTTTCCATCTTGGTTTCCCCCGAAGGCAAAGCCGTAGAAGTCAGTATCCTCGAATCCAGCGGTTATGAAGGGCTTGACGAAACAGCCGTGGCAACCGCCAAAAAAGACAAATACGATGCCGCCGGATACTGGGTGAGATATAAAGGAACCATCGAGTTTAAAAACCAATAGGTCGTCTGAAATGTCCGCGTTCAAACCCGTCATCGTTACCACCACCGCCCCAACCCGCGAAGAAGCCGAAAAAATCGGCAGCCTGCTTCTGGAAAAGCAACTCGCCGCCTGCGTGCAATACGAAGCCATCACCAGCCAATACCTTTGGAACGGCGAAATCTGCCGCGACAACGAAATCCGCATCACCATCAAAACCTCGCGCCACTGCTACCGCGAAATCCAAAAAACCATCCTCGCCAACCACAGCTACGAATGCCCGCAAATCCTGATGCAAAACGTATCGCGCGGATACGCCCCCTATTTGCGTTGGCTGAAGCGGTGTCTCGGTTTATAGTGAATTAACTTTAACCCAGTACGGCGTTGCCTCGCCTTAGCTCAAAGAGAACGATTCTCTAAGGTGCTGAAGCACCAAGTGAATCGGTTCCGTACTATCTGTACTGTCTGCTGCTTCGTCGCCTTGTCCTGATTTAAATTTAATCCACTATATAAAACAGCCGCGTCGTCTGAAAAACGCACAAGCATCATTATGAATTTACAGGGAAGTCCACTATAATGACGGCTTTTGATTTTCAGACGACCTTATAGTGGATTAACTTTAAACCAGTACGGCGTTGCCTCGCCTTGCCGTACTATCTGTACTGTCTGCGGCTTCGTCGCCTTGTCCTGATTTAAATTTAATCCACTATACGTCTGCATCCGCAATCCAAAACCAAAAGGAAACCCATGTTCCGCACCATGCTCGGCGGCAAGATACACCGCGCCACCGTTACCGAGGCCGACCTCAACTACGTCGGCAGCATCACCATAGACCAAGACCTGCTCGACGCCGCAGGCATCCTCGTTAACGAAAAAGTCGCCATCGTCAACAACAACAACGGCGAACGCTTCGAAACCTACACCATCCCCGGCGAACGCGGCAGCGGCGTCGTCTGCCTCAACGGTGCCGCTGCACGGCTCGTCCAAAAAGGCGACATCGTCATCATCATGTCCTACGTCATGCTGTCCGAACCCGAAATCGCCGCGCACGAACCCAAAGTCGTCCTCGTGGACGAACACAACAAAATCCTCGACATCCTCTCCTACGAGCCGCCGCACACCGTCCTATAAAACACAAAGGTCGTCTGAAACCGCAAAATCCGCTTTCAGACGACCTTTCAGCCATTTTCAGACGACCTTCGAGAAAGCCCCATCATCATGAACATCCGCATCAACAACCTCACCGTCGGCAACGACCTCCCCTTTACCCTGTTCGGCGGAATCAACGTCTTGGAAGACCTAGACTCCACCCTCAAAGCCTGCGAACAATACGTCAAAGTGACCGACAAACTCGGCATCCCCTACGTCTTCAAAGCCTCCTTCGACAAAGCCAACCGCTCCTCCATCCACTCCTTCCGCGGCGTCGGCTTGGACGAAGGCATGAAAATCTTCCAAGCCGTCAAACGCGAGTTTGACGTACCCGTCATCACCGACGTCCACGAACCCTACCAATGCGCCCCCGTCGCCAAAGTCTGCGACGTCATCCAACTGCCCGCCTTCCTCGCCCGCCAAACCGACCTCGTCGTCGCCATGGCAAAAACCGGCAACGTCATCAACATCAAAAAACCCCAGTTCCTCAGCCCCTCGCAGATGAAAAACATCGTCGAAAAATTCCAAGAAGCAGGCAACGGACAAATCATCCTGTGCGAACGCGGTGCCAACTTCGGCTACGACAACCTCGTCGTCGATATGCTCGGCTTCGGCGTCATGAAACAAACCTGCGGCGGCCTGCCCGTCATCTTCGACGTCACCCACTCCCTACAAACCCGCGAATCCGGTGCCGCTGCATCCGGCGGACGACGCGCGCAAGTGCTGGATTTGGCGCTCGCCGGCATGGCAACCCGCCTCGCAGGCCTCTTCCTCGAATCACACCCCAACCCCGACCAAGCCAAATGCGACGGCCCCAGCGCCCTGCCGCTTGCCCAACTGGAAGACTTCCTGACCCGCGTCAAAGCCGTGGACGAAACCGTCAAATCCTTCGCGCCTATGGACATCCGTTAACACAGTATGGCAAACGAAAGGTCGTCTGAAAACCCAGATTTAAGTTTTTCAGACGACCTTTCCCTTATTCTTCTTAGTTTGCCACCTCAAGGCAGGGCGATGAATTTAATCAGCACTTCTTTGAAAATAAAGCCGAACACACCCAAGCCCAATACCAGGAACAAAATCGCGATGCCAAATTTGCCCGCCTTGGATTCCTTGCCCAAGTTCCAGACGATAAAACCCAAGAAAATAACCAGTCCGGTCAGGCAGATTTTCATCGCCCAATCGGAAAATTCCGCTTCACTCATAATTGATTTCCTTATTTGATGTTGTGTGTATTTTAATGTTTTCAGACGACCTTTGAAACGCCAAGAGGTCGTCTGAAATGTAATGGTTCAGCAAATGCCGTCTGTCGGGCGTTTGGCTTAACGCGCCAATGCCTGTTTCAAATCATCAATCAAATCATCGACGTATTCCAAACCGACGGACAGGCGCACCAGTCCGGGGCGAATATTGGCGGCGAGTTTTTCTTCGGGCTGCATTCTACCGTGCGTGGTTGTCCACGGGTGGGTAATGGTCGAGCGCACGTCGCCGAGGTTGGCAGTACGGGAGAAGAGTTCAACGCTGTCCACGATTTTCCACGCGGCGTCAGTGTCGGCGACTTCAAAGCCGATGACGATGCCGCCGCCGTTTTGCTGTTTGCGGATAAGCTCCGCCTGCGGATGGTCAGGCAATCCGGTGTAGTAAACGGCTTGAACCTGCGGCTGCGCTTGCAGCCATTGGGCGATTTTCAGGGCGTTGTCGAACTGTTTTTCCATACGCAGCGACAGGGTTTCTACGCCGCTCAACAACTGCCATGCGTTAAACGGCGACATCGCCAGCCCGCAAGAGTTGCAGTAAACAGCGACCTGCGTCATCAATTCTTCCGAACCCGCCAACACGCCGCCCATCACGCGCCCGTGTCCGTCGATGGCTTTGGTTGCGGAGGAAACGGAAATATCCGCGCCGTGTTTCAAAGGCTGCGAGCCGACGGGCGACAGCAGGCTGTTGTCCACCACCAAAAGCGCACCGATGCTGTGCGCCAATTCTGCCAAGGCTTCCAAGTCGGCCACTTCGCCCAAGGGGTTGGACGGTGTTTCCAAAAACAGCATTTTGGTGTTGGCTTTGACGGCGGCTTTCCATTCGTCCACATCGGTCGGCGACACATGGCTCACTTCGATGCCGAATTTGGTGACGATGTTATTGATAAAGCCGACGGTCGTGCCGAACAGGCTGCGGCTGGAAATCACATGGTCGCCCGCCTGCAGGAAGGTGAAAAACGCCGCCTGAATCGCGGACATACCGGTCGAAGTGGCGACCGCGCGTTCCGCGCCTTCTAAGGCAGCGATGCGTTTTTCAAAGGCGGCTGTGGTCGGGTTGGCAGTACGGGTATAAGTGAACCCTTTGATTTTTTTGGAAAACAAATCAGCGGCATGTTGGGCGCTGTCCCACATGAAGCTGCTGGTGAGAAACAATGCCTGATTGTGTTCGCGGTATTCGGTTTGCTCTTTGCCGCCGCGTATGGCGAGCGTCTGCGGGTGGAGTTTTTTACTCATTTGTTTTCCAATCTTGTTCAGCAGGTTTGTTTGATGTCTTAATAGTGGATTAACTTTAAACCGGTACGGCGTTACCTCGCCTTAGCTCAAAGAGAACGATTCTCTAAGGTGCTGAAGCACCAAGTGAATCGGTTCCGTACTATCTGTACTGTCTGCGGCTTCGTCGCCTTGTCCTGATTTAGTTAATCCACTATAAATAAGAGAAGCCATAGGTTAACTTGTTAACATTTTGCGCTTATTTGCGCCGTCTTTCAAGTTTGGCGGCGAATGGCAAAAGGTCGTCTGAAAACGTTTTTCAGACGACCTTTTGCAATCGTTCCAAGCTTTTATTGATAAACCCGCCCGTCGTGTTCCAGCCAGCCGTCGGTATGGCGGCCTGCGGGGTCGTGGTGCGTCCAATGGAGGACGCCGCCCTGCTCCGACCATTCGTATTCGCCGTAGAAGCCGACTTTATCGCCTTTTTTCAAGCCTTTGATTTTTTCGGCGAGGTCGATGTTGTGCGCCACTAAAAGCGTTTGCCCGCTGGACAGTTTCAAGATAAAACGCTGATGGCGCGTGCCTTGGTTGTCGTCGGGCAGCGTTTTAAGAACCGTACCCGCACCTTTCACCTGAATATCGCTCTGTTGGTTTTCAAAGGCTTGCTGCAATATTTGTTCCGCACTGCCCTGCCCTGCTTGGCGGTCGGATTTCGGCTGCTTCGGTTGCGATTTTTTGGATTCAGACTGCTCAGATTGGCGTTTTCCCGCTTGGGTTTGAGGCTGCGTTTGGGTTGGTACGGCATCCGCTGCCTGACCTTGCCGCCCCTGCTGCATTTTTTGATAACCGACTACCACGGCGGCAACAATCAGTATCCAAATCCATTTGTTTTTGTTCATAAAATCCACGCCCAAAAAAATGCCCGACGGTTCATCGGGCATAAATTATTTGAAAGGAGTTAAATCACGATAACGTGAGCCACCATTATATACAAAACCAGCGGAAAAATCAGCATTTTCAGTCCGATACCTGAAGCGGCGGCTGCGTTATCACGCTTTTTTGTTCCCCTGACTGTATTTCATTTCGTATTTGATGTCATTCAGGATTTTTTTCACGTTGTAATCCAAAAGCTGTTCCACCAAATCGGGCGCCTGTTCGCTGAGGGTTTGTTGGAGCTGGTAGGTAAACAGCGCCATTTGTTTCTGCACGGCGGTGCGTATCATGCCGTTGACGGCGTCGGCGACGTGCGGGCGCAGGCGTTTGATCAAACGCTCGCTCAGGTCTTGCTCGGAAATGCAGAACACTTCCCTGCGGTTGATAACCTGCGGGTTCAACACGTTGATATGGACGGTAATCGGCGGCGTTTCTTGTTTGAGGTCGTCTGAAACCTGCTCTTGCGCCTGCGGATTTTCGTTTTCAGACGACGTTGCTTCATCTTTGACAGGCGCGTCTTTTACAGGCGCGTCAAATTCGACCGTTTTACGTTTCGGGTTCAGCCAAACCGTGCGCGTGGACTCAATTTGCCTGTCGGACGCGCTCATTTGCAGCGAAGACTGCGCGTTCAGCCAGTTTTCCTGCAAAATCACCATCGCATCGGTCTCCGCCGTTTCACCGGCTTCTTCCTCCAGCATGGCGTTGTGTTCCTCCTGCCATTTGCGCAGATATTCCGTCAGCACGGCATCGCGGTTGGCATCGTCGAGCTTGACCGACTTGGCTTTGGGCTTCTGCTCGAAGGCAGGCTCTTGAGATTCGCGCACCAAAGGCGCGTGTGTGTAAGGTGCGTTCAATTGGCGGGTTTGCCGCAGCTTTTCCAAGCGGCTTTCCCAATCCAGGCTTTCATCCGTTTGTTGTGGCGTATCGGGACGATTCGTATCCATTTTTTGCTTTCGTTCTTCCGTTGTGTCATTTCATTTCACGCGCATAGCGAATGCCGTGATTTGCTATAATGCGGTATTTTAACAGATTCCCAGGAACACATCATGAGCAGCATCGAACAACGCCTCGAATATTTGGAAGAAGCCAACGACGTTTTGCGTATGCAGAACCACGTCCTCGCCACCGCCCTCAAAGGCCTGATCCGTTCGCTGCCGTCCGACATGGCAAACGAAGCCGTCGAGTCCATCCAGCTTGCCTTCGAAGACGCGCTCGCCGAATTGAACTACGAAGACAGCCCGCATACCGACCTCTTCCATGACGTAACCTACGCTTTTTTCCGCGAAAAAGACCACTGACGCGTAGCGATTTTACCAAACCGTGTTAAACTATCCGTTTATTTATTAATATCCGTAAAGAAGGAACCTCCCCATGAACATGAAAAAATGGATTGCAGCCGCCCTCGCCTGCTCCGCGCTGGCACTCTCCGCCTGCGGCGGCCAAAGCAAAGATGCTTCCTCGTCAGCCCCTAAAGCCGACAAAGTGTACCGCGTCGCCGCCAACGCCGAATTCGCCCCTTTCGAATCATTGGATTCCGCCGGCAACGTTGAAGGTTTCGACGTCGATTTGATGAACGCGATGGCAAAAGCCGGCGGATTCAAAGTCGAATTCAAACACCAGCCTTGGGACAGCCTCTTCCCCGCACTCAAAAACGGCGATACGGATATCGTCATTTCCGGCGTAACCATTACCGACGAGCGCAAGCAGTCCATGGATTTCACCGACCCTTATTTTGAAATCACCCAAGTCGTCCTCGTTCCCAAAGGTAAAAAAGTCGCCTCTTCAGACGACCTCAAAAACATGGCGAAAGTCGGTGTCGTTACCGGACAAACCGGCGACTTCTCCGTTTCCAAACTCTTGGGCAACGACAATCCTAAAATCGCCCGCTTCGAGAGCGTTCCTTTGGTCATCAAAGAGCTGGAAAACGGCGGCGTCGATGCCGTAGTCAGCGACAGCGCGGTCATCGCCAACTATGTGAAAAACAACCCGACCAAAAGCATGGACTTCATCACCCTGCCTGATTTCACGATTGAAAACTACGGCATAGCCGCACGCAAAGGCGACGAAGCGACCGTCAAAATGCTGAACGAAGCGCTGAAAAAAGTACGCGACAGCGGCGAATACGACAAAATCCACGCCAAATACTTTGCCAAAGAAGGCGATAAAGCGGCAGCCGCCAGCCAAGCAGCCAGCCAACCTGAAGCAGCCAAATAATCTGTTTCAACGTTCTTAAGCAATAAGAAAGGTCGTCTGAAAGCCTGTATCGCGGGTTTCAGACGACCTTTTGTTTAATGAGCCGGCCATTTTATCTCTAATGACGGCTATACTGTCCCTGCAATTTTCCGACTAACACCTAAGGACAATAGTTCCAAGAGATCCAAACGTTTTAACATTTGTGACAACATTGCAAGATTTTGCCCAAAACTCCAATACACTTGAAAGCAAATTTATGTCCAATCAGATAGAACAACAATCAGAATATGCCATCGCTGCCGTAGTATATGCTGATGAAGGCAATGCTGCGATAACTGCATTATGGCAGGCCGTGCGTCGGTTGCAACAAGACGGATGGCGCGTGGCCGGACTATTAAACCCGATAGACAACGAAGGTAAGCACAGCAATTCGGAGCTGGCTTCCGTCGCAGACAATCGGCGCTTTTCCATCTTCCAAAATCTCGGCAACCATTCCAGCGGCTGCAAACTAGACGCCGGCGCACTGGCGGCGGCGGGTTCGGTGATTCGCGAAGCCATAGTGGAAGGTACGGATTTGGTAGTCATTAACAAATTTGGCCATGCAGAAATCGATAACCGCGGTTTGTTGTCGGAATACCTGACCGCCATCAGCTCAGGCATTCCGGTTTTGACCACCTTGCACAGCAAATACCTGCCTGATTGGCGAAGCTTTTCAGGCGGAGTGAGTGGGGAACTGCCCGCAGATACCGATACCGTTCTTGACTGGATAAAGCGATCCGTCAAACGAAACTTACCTTAAAATATTAACCCGCCACACGGCAGGCTGCCTTATTCACACGCGTGTTTTCCATTTTATGGCTATGAAGTCTGCCGTTTTCACCGTCTTCCTTATTTTTGTAATCCGGCCACAACGTTTTTTTCATCCCCTACTCGATAATACTAAAGTAGTATATACTTTTAATCTTTAAGCTAGTCCTTTCCCCTTATTTTGCTGTTTCAGGCTACGCTTTCTATGCATATTTTTCTTGTATGCGCTCCTATAAACTCTTAAGCGTCAAAATTTTTTTAAAATAAGCTACCATTACCACCCCATAATTAACAGCCATGTTCAAATGGCTTGCTAGACAGGCCATCTAGAAACCAAACCAAAAGGAACACTACCATGAAAATCAGAGCACAAGTCGGCATGGTTCTGAACTTAGACAAATGTATCGGCTGCCATACCTGCTCCGTTACCTGCAAGAATGTCTGGACTTCGCGTGACGGCGTAGAGTATGCGTGGTTTAACAACGTCGAAACCAAGCCAGGCATCGGCTTTCCGAAAAACTGGGAAGACCAAAACAAATGGAATGGCGGCTGGGTGCGCAAACCCAACGGCAAACTGGTACCTAAGCAAGGCGGCAAATTGAAGATTTTGGCGAATATTTTTGCCAACCCAAACATGCCGCAAATCGACGACTACTACGAGCCGTTCACCTACGATTACGAGCATCTGCAAAACGCGCCGAAAATGAAAACGCCGCCGACCGCCCGTCCTGTCTCTGTGCTCACCGGCAAAAAAATGGACAAAGTGGAATGGGGTCCGAACTGGGAAGACGATTTGGCAGGCGAATTTGAAAAACGTGCAAAAGACGTACTGTTTGAAGGTATTCAAAAAGACATGCACGCTGCGTTCGAACAAACCTTCATGATGTACCTGCCTCGTCTGTGTGAGCATTGTTTGAACCCAACCTGTGTGGCATCCTGCCCGTCAGGCAGCATCTACAAACGCGAAGACGACGGCATCGTACTGATCGACCAAGACAAATGCCGCGGCTGGCGTATGTGCGTATCCGGTTGCCCCTACAAAAAAATCTACTACAACTGGACTTCCGGCAAAGCTGAAAAATGTACATTCTGCTATCCGCGTATCGAAGGCGGCCAGCCGACTGTATGTTCCGAAACCTGCGTAGGCCGCATCCGCTATTTGGGCGTACTGCTGTACGATGCAGACAAAATCGAACAAGCCGCGTCAGTGGAAAATCCGCAAGACCTGTACGAACAGCAACTGGGCGTATTCCTCAACCCGCATGACCCCGAAGTACAACGCGAAGCATTGAAACAAGGTATCAGCCAAAGCTGGCTTGATGCCGCCCAAAAATCACCCGTGTACAAAATGGCAATGGAATGGAAAGTGGCATTCCCTCTGCACCCGGAATACCGCACCTTGCCAATGGTTTGGTACATCCCGCCGCTCTCTCCGATTCAATCTGCCATCGAAAACGGCCTGGTGGGTGAAAACGGTATTATCCCAAGCGTAGATGAAATGCGTATCCCGCTGAAATATCTGGCAAACCTACTCACCGCCGGCAAAATTGAGCCAATCAAAGAAGCGCTGGAGCGCATGATTGCTATGCGCCGCTTCAAACGCGGACAAGTGGTTCACGGTGAAACACCGGCTCAAGCACTGGAAGGTACCGGCCTTACGCCCGAAATGGTTGAAGACATGTATCAAATCATGGCTATTGCCAATTATGAAGACCGCTTCGTCATCCCGACTTCACACAAAGAAATGGTTGAAAACAGTTTCGGCGATAAAGCCAGCTGCGGCTTTACCTTCGGTAACGGCTGCTCCGGCGGCAGCAGCGAAGAAAGCCTGTTTGGCAAACGCAAAGGCACACCGATTATTTTCCACGGTCTGCGCAAAGATGCGGAAAAAAATCGTGAAGAAGGAGTACGTTGATGAGCGCGAATCCCGTTTACAAATGGTTTTCCGCGCTGTTGTGCTATCCTGAAGCCGAGCTGATCGAAGCCCTACCTGAATTTCAGGCTGCCTTGAAAGAATGGCCCGAGCTTCAATCGCAGGAAGGTCGTCTGAAAAACTTTTTAGACTATCTAGGCAATCACAATCTGCGCGAATTGCAGGAAAACTACGTCGCCACTTTCGACCGCAACCGTAACCACGCACTCTATATTTTCGAGCATGTTTACGGCGAAGACAGAGACCGCGGCAGCGCAATGGTGGACTTATTGCAAGAATACCGCAACCACGGCTTCGAGTTGGGCGACGACGAATTGCCCGACTATCTGCCCGCACTGCTGGAATACTTGAGCCAAGTGCCGTCCGAGCATGCGCAAAAACTCTTGGGTGATGCCGTACATGTCATTGCCCACATCGGAGGCCAGCTTGAGAAAAGCGGCTCGCCTTACGCCGTATTGCTGCAGGGCATTACCGAGCTCAGCCCGGTCGCACCACAACCCTTGATCGAACCACCCGTGCGCGATATGGACGAAGCCATGGAAACATTCGGTCCCGATATTTCCGGTACCGAGCCGCTGCTAAAACCAGGCGTCGAAACCGTACAGTTTTATCCTAAAGCCGCTTTTCAGACGGCCTCAAAAGGAGCATGAACATGAACACCCTGCACCAATTCTTCTTTGGCATTTTTCCCTATATTGCCCTCGCGATCTTCTTCTTCGGCAGCCTCGTCCGCTTCGAGCGTGAACAATATTCATGGAAAAGTGAATCCAGCCAACTCCTTTACGAAGGTCAGTTGCGCTTAGGTAATATCCTATTTCACGTCGGTGTTTTAGCCGTATTCTTCGGACACTTGTTTGGACTGCTCACACCTTTATGGTTTTGGGATGCAATAGGCGTTTCCCACGGTGCCAAACAAATCTTTGCGATGGTAATGGGCGGCATCTTCGGCACAACCGCAATGGTTGGCTTAATCATCTTGCTGCAACGTCGTCTGAAATGCGACCGCTTGGCTGCAAATACCACTTGGCGTGACAAACTGGTATTGATTTGGCTCATCGCCACCTTGGGTTTGGGTTTGTTGACTATCTTTGTGAGCATGGGCCATACAGATGGTCATGAAATGGTGAAACTGATGAACTGGGCGCAACATATCGTAACCTTCCGCGGTGAAGCTGCCAGCTATATCAAAGATGTAAGCTTTCTGTTTAAATTGCATATGGTAATGGGCATGGGCTTGTTTGTCATTTTCCCATTCACCCGCTTGGTGCACGTATGGAGCGGCTTCGCCAGCGTTGCTTATCTCGGCCGCGCATGGCAACTGGTTCGCCGCCGCTGATTCCTTTCAATCTTTCAACAGGCTATCCGAAGAACTTTCGGATAGCCTGTTTTATTATTACGATCAGGTTGGCTATTTTAAATACCCTATCTATCCAATTCACCAAACGACACAAGCCAACCTACTTGATGAAATATACGGTTAGTTATAAAGTACTAGGCTCATTTAACACCGACTTATTTCCCATCTTCATTAAGATACGCCATAATGCGACGGATCCGATATATATGACTTAGCTCATCGGAATACGTATTCAGCGGGGTTTTGCCCTCTTTTGCACCAAGAATCTTTTCACCCGTCAAAGGGAGTAAATGTCTCATATACTTTTGCTGCATCTTTAGCCTCCCTCGCCAAGCAATCCGGTAGCCATATCGGTCTGAATATTATAAGAAATCGGACATTACGCATTCACGCCGCCTCGAATTGGATTACAGCATAGACGATACTCCCCATATTTACCTTACCGCAACCAGAAAGAGTTTTAAAAGATGAGTTTGAATGAAACTATCCGCATTGCCTTGATAGACGACCATACCCTGTTCCGTAGCGGTATCAAAGCCCTACTGACCAGACAGGATAACTACGAAGTAGTCGGTGAAGCAGCTGACGGCCTCAGCGGTGTGAAATTAGTTGAGCAAACCGATCCCGATGTTGTACTGCTAGATTTAGACATGCCGGTAATGAACGGTCGCGAAGCTTTGGCACAAATCCTTAGCAGCCGTCCTGAACAGGTAGTAGTCATGCTGACTGTCTCTGAAGACAGTGAAGATTTAACTGAATGCATGCGGCTCGGAGCACGCGGCTTTTTGCTAAAAAATATCCATGCAGATTTTCTTGTAGATGCCATCCGCAAAGCAGCCGAAGGCGACAATGTTTTTTCACCCGAGATGACTGCCCGCTTGGTACAATCGTTAATCCAGCCCAATACCACTCCGGCGGCCAGTGCATTAGACGCACTGACAACGCGGGAATTGGAAATTCTCGGCCACTTGGCTGCCGGACACAGCAACAAAATCATTGCACGCAAACTCAATCTGGCGGAATCCACCATCAAAGTGCATGTACAGAGCATTTTACGCAAACTTGAATTATCCAGCCGCGTACAGGCAGCCGTTTATGCCGTACAGCACAATGTCCCGCAGCCACTGTAAACCATCAATCAGCCTCTTCTTTAATTACACTTTCAGTATAAGGAACACTCATGAAAAGCAGTGCCCGCAATCAACTGGCCGGTACGGTAACCCACATCGAACACAGCAACGGCTCATGCCTGGTTACCCTTGCCAGCGCAGGCGGTATCGAAATTCATGCACAAATCAGCAGTTTCAGCCTGAAACGTTTAAAACTATCGGTCGGCAGCCCGGTTATCGCCATGATTAAAGCAGCATCGGTCGTACTGGCGACTGACCTCGCACCCATGACATTATCGGCAGAAAACTGCCTGAACGGCACAGTGAAACGTGTGGAACAAGGGGCGGTCAACAATGTCGTTACGCTTGATATTAATAATGAAATCAACTTATGCGCAACCATTACACTCTACAGCAGCGAAACGCTTGCCCTAGAACCGGACCTGCCGGCCACTGCCGTTTTCAATGCCAATCAAGTCATGTTAGGCGTTTTAATTTAAAACAGAAAATTTCTAACACATGAAAAAGGTCGTCTGAAATGGTTTTCAGACGACCTTTTTCTACAATGCTTGACGTTTTACAAAGCCAAAGCGTACCATCCTATGTATCTAAGCCTAAATAACTAGTACTCTGCTTATTTAAGACTAATTTCTACTATTCCAATGCTTTGCTATGTCCATGCTTCAGAGCAATGCGTGATAGCTCGCGAACGCGTAAGTTAAAGCTGTGTAAAAATCCGATTAACTTATGGTAAACCACTAGAAAGGAAGGGGCAGCAAGATGGCCTCGGAAACTTACAAACGCTACTCGGTGCTATTCTCCAGCACTCTATCTTTTACTGTCTGTTTTATGATTTGGATGATGCTGGCCGTTGTCGGCATCAAAGTTCAGGAAGAAATGGGGTTTAACCAAACCCAATACGGCATTCTGATTGCTCTGCCGGTGCTTTCCGGTGCGCTGATCCGTGTACCGTTAGGCATCCTTACCGATAAATTTGGCGGCCGTATCGTGCTGTTTACCTTGATGATCCTATCCGTACCAACCATTTTCCTGATGCGCTACGCCAATCAATATTGGCATTTCTTGGTAATCGGTCTGGTGATGGGCTTGGCCGGCGGTTCTTTCTCGGTAGGTACTCCCTATGTGGCACGCTGGTTCCCCAAACACCAACAAGGCGTGGCAATGGGGATATTCGGCGCGGGCAATGCAGGTAGTGCAATCAATAAATTCCTTGCCGCCTGGCTGATTGTTACCTTTGGAACTTGGCAGATTGTCCCTACCGTATACTCAGCCATTATGCTGGCTACCGCGATACTCTTTTGGTTTACCAGCTATCACGATCCCAAACACTTGGTCTCTTCCAACGTTACGTTGAAAGAACAATTAGCACTCTTGAAAAACCCGGGCGTGCTGCGATACAGCCAATATTACTCCGTAGTCTTCGGCGGCTATGTGGCACTGGCATTGTGGATGACCAAATACTATGTGGGCGAATACGGTATGCCACTGCAAACGGCGGCATTTTTGGCAGCCTGCTTCTCACTGCCGGGAGGTGTACTGCGTGCTTTCGGCGGCTACCTTTCCGACAAATTCGGTGCATATAAGGTAACTTGGGCGGTAATGTGGTTGATTTGGATATGTTTCTTCATACTCTCCTACCCGCAAACCGATCTTTCCATCCGCACGACCGACGGCGGTTCGCTAACCATGCACCTCGGTCTCAATGTAACCGTATTCACGATACTAATGTTCACAGTGGGTGTAGCCACTGCGGTAGGCAAAGCTTCCGTATTCAAGTTTGTAGCTGACGACTATCCCGATAATATCGGTGCCGTATCCGGTATTGTCGGCCTGGCCGGTGGCCTGGGCGGTTTCCTTCTGCCGATTATGTTCGGCGCATTGGAAGACTGGACTGGCATTCGCTCTACTTCTTTCATGCTGCTCTACGGTACAGTCTGCGTTTCGCTGATTTGGATGCACTTTTCGTTTAAAGCCAAACGCGAAAGTGATATGAAAGCCTTAAAAGAGCGTCAATCCTAAATCTGTAGTTCGTCTGAAAATTTTCAGACGACCCAACACCTATCAGAAGGAGCCCTTTTTATGTCTCATCTTATCGAACATTGGCAGCCGGAAGATAAAACCTTCTGGCAGCAAACAGGTAAAAAAATTGCCACCCGCAATTTGTGGATTTCTATCCCTGCCCTCCTCCTTGCCTTCGCTATCTGGCAAGTATGGAGCGTGGCGGTAGTCAACCTGCCCAATATCGGCTTCAAATACAGCGAAAACCAGCTCTTCTGGCTGGCCGCCCTGCCCGCCTTATCCGGGGCGACCTTGCGTATCTTCTATTCTTTCATGGTGCCCATATTCGGCGGCCGCAAATGGACGGCCATCTCTACCGCCAGCCTGCTGCTGCCGGCTATCGGCTTGGGTTTTGCCGTTCAAAATCCTAACACCAGCTACATTACCATGATGGTACTGGCGCTCCTGTGCGGCTTCGGCGGCGGCAACTTCTCCTCCAGCATGTCCAATATCAGTTTCTTTTTCCCCAAAGCCGAAAAAGGCACTGCTCTCGGCCTGAATGCAGGCTTGGGCAATCTGGGGGTATCTGCCGTACAGTTTGTCGTACCGCTCATTATTACTGCAGGTGTCTTCGGAGCCCTTGGTGGAGAGCCGCAAACTTGGACGAAAGGCGATGTAACCAAACAAATTTGGTTACAAAACGCCGGCTTTATCTGGGTGCCTTTCATTATTCTTTCCACCCTAGCCGCTTGGTTTGGCATGAACGATTTGGCTTCCGCCAAAGCCAGCTTCAAAGACCAGGCCGTGATTTTCAGCCGCAAGCATAACTGGATTATGTGCATCCTTTATTTGGGCACTTTCGGCTCCTTCATCGGTTTTGCCGCAGGCTTCCCCTTGCTGATCAAGAGTCAGTTTACCGGGATTGATCCTGTAAAATATGCCTTCCTCGGCCCTTTGGTCGGTGCTTTGGCCCGCCCATTCGGCGGCTGGATCTCTGACAAAATCAAAAGCGGCGCACTGATTACCCAATTTGTTTTCATCGGCATGATTGTGGCGGTATGCGGCGTAATTTTCTTCCTTCCCAACAATGGTGAAGGCGGCAACTTCTGGGGCTTCTTTGCCTGCTTCCTGGCTCTATTTACACTCACCGGAATTGGTAATGGTTCTACCTTTATGCAGGTACCGGTAATTTTCCTTAATATGCACCAAAAATTTGCCGAAGAAGGCAAAGTCAGTGAAGAGCAAGCCCGTTTGGATGCTACCAAAGAAGGCGCAGCCGTAATCGGCTTTACTGCCGCCTTTGCAGCCTATGGCGGCTTCTTCATTCCGAAAAGCTACGGCACATCCATCGACCTAACCGGTGGTGTAAATGCCGCCCTGATTGGCTTTATCATATTCTATGCAATTTGTGCGGCACTTAACTGGTGGTATTACACCCGTAAAGGCGCTGAAGCCAAATGCTGATGTCCGAACACTAAGTACACAGGCCGTCTGAAAGCTTTCAGACGACCTGTCTTTATCATTACTAATTCTAAAGTATTAATCCAACTATGTCTTTTGACCACTGCCAAATGCTTTGTATGCATTCAAATCTGATTTTTACTGCTTTACCATGACGGATATTCAACCAGTATCCCCTATCCCACAAATTTCCAAACAGTTAAATTACTGGAAGACAACTTGCAGCACAGGAGACACACACCATGGCACTTACATCCGTCAGCGAACTGCAAACCCTGATTCATGAACACATCACCCGCACACCACGTCTGCCTGAAATCGAGCATATTCCTGTTGCCCAAAGCATAGGGCGCGTTTTGGCCGAGGACATGGTGTCTGCCCTAAACATTCCCGCTACCAACATTTCCGCCATGGACGGCTACGCCCTACCGTCTGATGCTGCCGCCGGAAGCTGTTGGCAGATAGTAGGTGAATCTGCCGCAGGTAAACCTTTCGCCGGCGACCTGCCCAAAGACGGCTGCATCCGTATCATGACCGGGGCTGTGGTTCCACCCGGCAGTACCTGCGTAGTATTGCAAGAAAACACTAAAACCGAAGGCAACGCCATTATCCTTACCCAAGACGTAGCCGTTGGTGCCAATATCCGCTACGGCGGCGAGGAAGTGGCAGCCGGCGATACAGTGCTTACCGCCGGCCGTATCCTCCGCCCTGCAGACGTGATGCTGTTGGCTGCTATTGGTATCGGACAAGTACCGGTTTACCGCAAAATCAAAGTAGCCGTGCTGTCTACGGGCGACGAACTTAACGAACCCGGCACGCCTGCCACCGACAATGGGCAAGTTTACGACAGCAATCGCCACACCTTAATGGCACGCTTGGCTGCCATGCCGGTGGAAGTTTTAGATTTGGGACAAGCTGCCGACGATTTGGAAAGCGTGCTGCATACACTAAACGAAGCTTCATGTATGGCTGACGTAGTGATTACTTCCGGCGGCGTATCGGTAGGCGATTACGATTATATGCGTGAAGCAGTCAATCGCCTGGGGGCCATCCATCACTATAAAGTCGCCATCAAACCGGGCAAACCGTTTGTGTTCGGTCAAATGCTGAAAACTTGGTATTTCGGCCTGCCCGGCAATCCCGTTTCCGGCTATGTAGGTTTCGACCTGTTTTTGAAAGCCGCGCTCTGGCAATTATGTGGGGTACAAGACATTCCCCAACCTTTCCGTTTGCAGGCCGTATTATCCCAGCAAGTAAAAAAATCTCCCGGTCGCATGGACATCCAGCGTGCCATATTGACTCAAAATGCCGACGGCACATGGGAAGCCTCCCCCGCCGGAGAACAGGATTCTCACCGTGTATGGGGCGTCAGCCGTGCCAACGGCTACATTATCCTACCTGCCGAGACAGGTAACCTACCTGCCGGAGCTACCGTTACCGTCCAACCATTTGCAGAGGCTTTTCTATGAGCGCGTTAACCGATCCTTTTAACCGTCGGCTAACCTACCTGCGTCTGTCGGTAACCGATTTATGCAACTACCGCTGCACATATTGCCTGCCTGACGGCTATATCGGCAAAGCCAAACCCGATGAATTGACGTTACCTGAAATTGAAACCCTGGCTCAAACCTTCGCACACAGCGGAACCCGAAAAATCCGCTTGACCGGAGGCGAGCCGACACTGCGGCGTGATTTGGCCGATATTATTGCCATCTGCCGTGCCCAACCGCAAATCGAAAGCGTAGCCCTTACCACCAATGCCTTTAAACTGGCAAAACTGTTTCCGCTATACCGCGCCGCCGGCATCGACAAACTGAACATCAGCATTGACAGCTTTGATCCGGAAGTGTTTTATCAAATTACCGGAAAGCGCGAATGCAATAATATTGTGCGCGCCTTGGACGGCATCTTAGAGCAGGGTTTTTACGATATCAAAGTCAACACTTTATTACTGCGCCGCTATATGTCCCGCACCTTGGCCGATGCGTTGGATTTCGTCCGCCACCGTCCGGTTACCCTGCGCTTTATCGAGCTGATGCAAACGCGCGACAACACTGCCTTTTTCGGCAAACAACATTTTTCTGCCGCTACCATAGAATCAGGCCTGCAAGCAGAAGGCTGGCAATTGGTACCCCGTTCGGCACATGCCGGTCCGGCACGGGAATACCGCCACCGCGATTTCGCCGGCGGCATAGGCTTTATCGCACCTTACAGCAAAGATTTCTGCCAAAGTTGCAACCGGCTGAGAGTCACTGCGCAAGGTAAAATGCACTTGTGCCTATTCGGCGGTATTGCTTATGATTTGCGCCCATGGCTTAGCAGCGGCGACCAAGCGGGCCTGCAGCAGCACTTGTACGAACTGATGGCGGAAAAACCTGAGCACCACTTCCTTCATGAACGCAAATTCGGCCTGATCCGTGACCTATCCATGATTGGCGGTTGAAATGGCCGAAACAATCACTGTTCAGTATGAGCCGTTATTGATTCTATGCGGTGGCCTCAGCAGCCGTATGGGCACCCCAAAAGCCTTACTTCCATTCGATGGCGTTTCCCTGATACATAAGCTGATTAAACAAACCCATCCTAACCGTCCTGTTTGGCTGGCTGCTGCCGGTCAGATTTATCCTGACACAGGGCGTGCTTATTATCTTAATGACGCCCTCCCCGGGCGACAGGGCCCGCTGGCCGCCATTCTGCCGGCACTGCAACAAGTACACCGGCAAGGTGAAGCCGGAATTTATGTACTGGCCTGCGATACCCTCCTGCACCCCGAAGTAGTAATCAAACTATTGACCGAAGGCTCGCATCAACCTGTTTGGCAGCAGGGTATTACCCTGCTGGCAGATGCCGACAGCGGCCGCCCCCATCCCTTGATGTCGCATTGGCCGGTAGCCGTGCGGCACGATTTGCAAACTTATCTGGCACAAGGCAAACACAAAGTAACCGCTTGGCTGGATACACAGCTTTGCCAAACCATCATCATGCCTGATGCCTGGCAAGCGGTATCCAATTTCAACACGCCTGCCGATTTCGAACACGCCGTAGCAGCTGCCCAAACACTGCCTGAGGTCGTCTGAAATAAATTGCCTGACCGAATAAAACCATCTAAAACCGGAGTATTTAATGTCCCTGACTCATTTAGACGAACACAGCCGAAGCCGTATGGTAGATGTCGGCGAAAAAGTAACCACCCGCCGCGTAGCCGTAGCCGAGGGCTGGGTGGTTTTTCCACCGGATGTGTATGCCCAAATCCAAGCGGCCAATGGCCAAACCGCCAAAGGCACAGTGAGCGAAGTAGCTCGTCTGGCCGGCATCATGGCTGCTAAAAACACCTCCCAGCTCATTCCGTTGTGTCACCCAATGATGTTGGAACGCTGCCAGCTCACCTTGAACTATGAAGATGATGAGCACCGCCTGCATATCCAAGCCGAAGTAGCGGTATCTCATAAAACAGGCGTGGAAATGGAAGCACTAACCGCAGTATCTGTGGCAGCACTCACCGTTTACGATATGACCAAGGCACTCAGTCACGATATCCGCATCGAACAAATACGCCTGGTTCATAAGTCCGGAGGCAAACATGACTTCAACCGTTGAGCCGATGCGCATCACGGTCCTCTACTTTGCCGCCTTACGCGAACAAAGCGGTAAAGAACAGGAAATCAGGCTTACCCATGCCACCGATGTTGCCGCCCTCTATGCCGAGCTGGCTGCCGAGTATGGTTGGGACTTACCGCAAAACCGCTTGCGCGCCGCAGTCAACCACACCTTTTGCCCTTGGCAGCACCCCCTGCAATCCGGCGATATTGTTGCCTTTATTCCCCCTATTGCCGGAGGTTGAAATGTTTTTTGATTTGACTGAACAAGCCATAGACGCTGCAGCCTTACGCCGGCGCATGCTTGACAACGAACAATGCGGTGCCTTTACCTGCTTTGAAGGCTGGGTACGCCGCCAAAACGACGGCAGCCGGGTGGATTATTTGGTATACAGCACTTACGAAGCATTGGCACGCAAACAAGGAGAAACTGTATTGGCACAAGCCAAACAGCGTTTTGCTATCGAAGATGCCGTTTGCGTCCATCGTTACGGCCGTCTGGAAGTAGGCGATATGGCAGTCTGGGTAGGTGTTACCGCCGGACATCGCGATGCCGCTTTTGCCGCCTGTCGTTTCATCATTGATACCATCAAAGCCGAAGTGCCGATTTGGAAACAGGAATTCTATAGTGATGGTCAGAAATCTGCCTGGCTGGCCAATCCTGAAGGGTTGCCGTCAGAATAATTTATAGCAACCTCCAAACATCAACATCCAACCATCCTTACCGCCCTTGCCTGTCCACCTACAGGCAAGGGCGGTTTTTAATATTCAAATTACTTAGTCATACATCCACCATACTAATACTTTAGTAGTATCTTACTATTTAATTCCTTATACTAATGGTTACACATCCCTGCTCCTGCTATTTTCGTCTGGCTTTTCTTTTTTGATTAAATGTAGAAACCAGTAGCGTTGTTTACAGTATTTCCAGGAGAATACTGAAACATGAACATGCACAAAAACACCCGCCTCACCCCGCACCACCGACAAGCCATTTGGCCGGCCTACACGCAGGGGAAGGAAAGCGTCACCTCCCTGGCACGCCGCTACCAAGTCAGCCGCGTCACCATTTACCGCGCCCTTAAAGCCGCAAGGGGCAGGCTGCTCAAACCGCAAACCAGTACCAACAACCGTTTCAAACAGGCAAAGTACGGAATGAAACGCCTGGCCAAGGTAGAACGCAGCATTCAGGAAAAACTCAAAAAGCAGGCCAAACGCTACAATAAATCCTACCCCGGAGAGCTGGTGCATCTCGACACCAAACGGCTGCCGCTGCTCAAAGGGCAGAAAGCCACCGATAAGCGGGATTACCTGTTTGTCGCCATCGACGATTTCTCAAGGGAGCTATACGCCGCCATTTTGCCGGACAAAACCGCAGACAGCGCCGCCAAGTTTCTGACCGAACACCTGATTGATCCCTGCCCATACCTGATTGAGTGCGTTTACTCCGACAACGGTACGGAATACAAAGGCTCGGCCAACCATGCTTTCGGTGTAGCCTGTTACGAGAACGGGATTGGTCAAAAGTTTACCCGGGTTGCCCGTCCGCAGACCAACGGTAAGGCGGAGCGGGTTATCCGTACCCTGATGGAGATGTGGCATGAGAAACAGTCGTTTGAGAGTCCGGAACATCGGCAAAAGGAGTTGTGCCGCTTTGTTAATTTTTATAACACTGTGAAGCCACACCGCAGTTTGAACGGCGATACGCCGTTTGAGGTCTTACAGGCTTATTTTTCTCAACCTGTTGTGTAAACAACGCGACAATTTTCTACAGATTAAAGGATCACAACATGAACCACCTGTCCCGTTTAACCGCTCTGGCTACTTTGATGCTGGCTGCCCTGCCATTGCAAGCCAAAGACTTAACCGTTTCCGCTGCTGCCAGCCTAAAAGATGCGTTTCAGGAAATTGCTGCCCAATACAAACGCCAACATCCCGATGTGGATGTAAAACTGAACACTGCTGGTTCGGGGGCATTGCTGCAACAACTGCTGCAAGGTGCACCGGTAGACGTGGTAGCCTTTGCCGACCAAAAAACCATGGACATGGCCGCTGAAAAAAATGCAGTGGATACCTCTACCCGCCGTACTTTTGTGCGCAATGACCTGGTATTGATCGTTCCAAAGAACAGCCGTACTTCTGCGTCCTCACTGCAAGACCTCAAGCGCCCTGCCATCAACCGTATCGCGTTGAGCAACCCGGAAAGCGTACCGGTAGGACGCTACACCAAAGCTGCACTGGAAAAAGCCGGCCTATTCACTACCCTCCAGCCGAAAATCATTACCACTCAAAACGTTCGCCATTCCCTTGACTATGTCGCACGAGGCGAAGTGGATGCAGGCTTCGTATATCGTACTGATGCGGTGCTGATGCCCCAAAAAGTGCGTATTACTGCTACCATTCCGCTCGATACTCCGGTTTCCTACCCGATTGCGGTCAGCACTGCCAGCAGTGATAAAGCCGAAGCGCAACGTTTCCTCAACTATGTACTGTCTCCCAAAGGCCGCCAAGTATTAAACAAATACGGTTTTAGCCGCCCATAAACCTTTTTTCAGGTAGTCTGAAATATGTGGCAAGATGTTTGGCCGGCCCTCGGCCTATCGTTAAAAGTGGCCTTCTGGGCCACTTTCCTCAATTTACTGCTGGGCATTGCTGTCGGTTTTCTGCTTGCCAGGCGGAATTTTCCCGGCCGCGACCTGCTCGACACAGCCCTAACCCTGCCCATGGTGCTGCCGCCTACTGTACTCGGTTACTACCTGCTGGTTTTGTTCGGCCGTAACGGCACCATAGGGCAATGGTTAAACCACACCTTTGACATCCGCTTAATTTTCACTTGGCAGGGCGCGGTCTTAGCTGCCATGGTCGTTACCTTCCCCTTGGTCTTCAAACCTGCCCGTGCCGCCTTTGAAAGCGTCAACCCGCAATTGGAACAAGCGGCCCGTGTACTGGGGTTATCGGAAAGTGCCGTTTTCCTGCGTGTTACCCTACCTTTGGCCTGGAGAGGCCTGCTAGTCGGTCTTCTGTTGGCATTTGCCCGAGCATTGGGCGAATTCGGTGCCACACTAATGATTGCCGGCAGCATTCCCGGTCAAACCCAAACCCTCTCCATTGCCGTATATGAAGCTGTTCAGGCGGGGAACGACTCTTTGGCCAACCAACTGGTACTGCTGATCTCTACCGTCTGCATTACAGTGTTGTGGACGACTTCCCGTTTAGCCAAACCTAAGGAGCGCACATGAACAGTACGGACTGGATATTTGATTTCTCCTTACAAGCACAATTAGCTGCAGGCAAAAAACGTTTTAATTTAGATGTTAACTGTCAAAGCCAAGCCCGCCGGCTAGCCATTATCGGCCCGTCCGGCTCCGGCAAAAGTCTGACTCTGCAACTACTGGCCGGCCTTCTCACCCCTGAACATGGATATGTCCGCATCGACGGGCAAACCTATGGCGATACGACACAGAAAATCTGGTTGCCGCCGCAACAACGGCAAGTCGGGCTAATGTTTCAAGACTACGCCCTGTTCCCCCATCTGACTGTGGCACAAAATATCGCGTTCGGACTACAACACGGCTGGCACAATCCTTCGAACCGTAATCCGGCGGAATCTGTACTCCTGTGGCTAGAACGGATGCAGCTGCAACACATATCCGACCATTATCCGCACCAAATTTCCGGCGGTCAGAAACAGCGTACCGCCCTAGCCCGTGCCTGTATTACCCGTCCGAAATGGCTGTTACTGGATGAACCGTTCTCTGCCCTAGATGCCGATCTGCGTCAACAAATGCGCCAACTGGTAGGAGAACTGCAAAGCGAACTATCAGTACCCATGCTCATCATCAGCCACGATTCTGCCGACACGCAAGCATTGGCAGATGAAGTACTGTATATGGAAAACGGTCGTCTGAAAGGTTAAAAAGCAGTTGTTTTAAATAGGTCCACAGCAAAAAGCATGCGGGCCTTTTTTCAGACGACTTGCCTTGGTGGTCGAAGTAAAAAATATCGTTCTCCGACACTGAAAATATCAATATCACATATCCCCCTACCCAAGCCTAATCATATAATCCAAAATAACTAATCCCCCAATATCAAAAGTATTATCTTTTTCCTTCTTTTTCCTTTACGGCAACCCCTTTCGGAGCATATTATCTAGTCTTCAACTATTTTATATTGCAGACGTAAAAAACTATTCTGGTTGCACATACCGACCAGGATAACAATCATAAGGAACCTGCCATGAGCCACTTTTTAGACCGACTGAAGTTTTTCAGCCAAAAACATGAGCCCTTCGCTGACGGACACGGTGTACTGACCGAAGAAGACCGCAAATGGGAAAATGCCTACCGTAGCCGCTGGCAACACGATAAAGTGGTACGTTCCACTCACGGTGTGAACTGTACCGGTTCGTGCAGCTGGAAAGTTTATGTGAAAAACGGCCTGATTACTTGGGAAACCCAGCAGACCGACTATCCGCGCACCCGTCCGGATTTGCCCAACCATGAACCACGCGGCTGCCCACGCGGCGCGTCGTACAGTTGGTATGTTTACTCTGCCCAGCGCATCAAATATCCGATGATGCGCGGCGCGCTGGCTGAGCTGTGGCGCGAAGCGCGTAAAACCAAAGACCCGATCGAAGCATGGAAATGGATTGTGGAAGATCCTGAGCGCTCCAAATCCTACAAATCCCAGCGCGGTTTGGGCGGCTTCGTGCGTTCCAACTGGGACGAAGCTTATGAAATGGTGGCCGCAGCCAACTGCTACACCATCAAGAAATACGGCCCCGACCGTGTTATCGGCTTCTCGCCGATTCCCGCCATGTCTATGGTCAGCTATGCCGCTGGCGCACGCTATCTCGGCTTGATCGGTGGCGTACCGCTGTCGTTCTACGATTGGTATTGCGACCTGCCGCCTGCTTCACCGCAGACTTGGGGTGAGCAAACCGACGTGGCCGAATCCGCCGATTGGTATAACTCCAATTATCTTCTGGTCTGGGGTTCCAACGTGCCGATGACACGCACGCCCGATGCCCACTTCTATACCGAAGTGCGCTACAAAGGCACCAAAACCGTTGCCATATCTTCCGACTTCGGCGAAATGGCCAAGTTCAGCGATATCTGGCTGGCACCGCGCCAAGGTACGGATGCCGCGCTGGCAATGGCGATGGGGCACGTTATCCTCAAAGAATTCCATATCGACAATCCATCCGACTATTTCCAAGACTATTGCCGCCGCCTGACCGATATGCCGGTGCTGGTGTGCCTGAAGGAAGACGGCGAAGGCTACCGCCCCGAATACACCCTGCGCGCTTCTCATCTGAGCGACAACTTCGGCGAAGAGAAGAATCCCGATTGGAAAGTGCTGGCGTGGAACGAGAAAACCGACAGCCTGATGCTGCCCAACGGCTCCATCGGCTTCCGTTGGGATGGCAGCCAAAAATGGAATCTGGAAACCAAGGCTCAGAATGACCAGGATGTTCAGGCAGCCTTGTCGCTGAAGGCGTGCGCCGATGACGTGGTACGCGTTGGTTTCGATTACTTCGGCGGCGAATTCGACGAAGAAAAAACCTTCCGCAAAGTGCCGGTAAAACGCATCACCTTGGCCGACGGCAGCAGCCAGCTGGTGGCCACCGTATTCGACCTCCTGGTAGCGCAATACGGCGTGGACAACGGCTTGGGCGACGAGAACGTAGCCAAAGACTACTTTGACGACAAACCCTACACGCCGAAATGGCAGGAAAAACACACTGGCGTTGCGCCCGAACGCGTGATTCAGGTAGCCCGCGAGTTCGCCAAAAACGCGCACGATACCAAAGGCCGCTCGATGATTATCGTCGGCGCCGGCCTGAACCACTGGTATTACCTGGACATGAACTATCGCGGCCTGATCAACATGCTGATGATGTGCGGCACCATCGGCAAGTCCGGCGGCGGCTGGTGCCATTATGTAGGCCAGGAAAAACTGCGTCCGCAGTCCGGCTGGGCGCCGCTGACTTTCGCGCTCGACTGGCACCGCCCCGCGCGCCAGATGGCCGGCACGTCCTTCTTCTACAACCACACCGGCCAGTACCGCCACGAAACTGTGTCCGCCGACGAGCTGCTCACGTCCGACGCGGGCGACGATATGCGCCGCCTGACCATGATCGACTACAACGCCAAAGCCGAACGCATGGGCTGGACGCCGAGTGCGCCGCAGTTGGAAACCAACCCGCTGGACGTTACCGATGCAGCCGAGGCGGCGGGTATGTCGCCCGCCGACTATGTGGTCAAAGGCCTGAAAGAAGGCACGCTGGACATGTCCTGCAACGATCCGGAAAACCCGAAAAACTGGCCGCGCAATATGTTTATTTGGCGTTCCAACATTTTGGGTTCGTCCGGCAAAGGCCACGAATATTTCCTGAAATACCTGCTCGGCACGCAAAACGGCCTGATGAGCGACGAAGACGACTGCCTGAAACCTGCCGAAGTGAAGCAGCGGGAAGGCGTGGAAGGCAAGCTGGATTTGTTCACGCTCCTGGATTTCCGCATGAACACCACCTGCCTGTACGCCGACGTGATTTTCCCGACCGCCACTTGGTACGAGAAATACGATCTGAACACGTCCGACATGCACCCGTTCATCCATCCGTTTACCGAAGCGGTGCAGCCTTTGTGGCAGAGCAGGTCTGACTGGGAAATCTACAAAGGCCTGGCCAAAAAATTCAGCGAGCTGGCCAAAGACTACTTGGGCGTACGCAAAGACATCGTGCTCACGCCGCTGATGCACGACAGCCCGCAGGAACTCGGTCAGCCGTTCGACCCGAAAGATTGGAAACTGGGCGAGTGCGAACCCATCCCGGGCAAAACCATGCCGGCGATGACCGTGGTGGAACGTGATTACGGCGCGATTTACGAGAAATTCACTTCTATCGGCCCGCTGCTGGAAAAAGTCAACAATAACGGTAAAGGTATGGCTTGGGATACCAAACATGAAGTTGAATTCCTACGTAAACTCAACGGCGTACAAGCCGAAGGGGTCGGAAAAGGTCAACCGAAAATCGAAACTGCCATTGATGCCTGCGAGATGATATTAACCCTCGCTCCGGAAACTAACGGACATGTGGCAAAAAAGGCTTGGCAAGCCTTGGGCAAAGCTACAGGCCGCGACCATACACATCTGATTAATGCCAGCGAGCACACGCAAATCCGCTTCCACGACATCGTCGCCCAGCCGCGCAAGATTGTTACCTCGCCGATTTGGTCGGGCGTGGAGAGCGAAGAAGTGTGCTACACCGCCGGCTATACCAATGTGCACGAGCTGATTCCGTGGCGCACGCTGACCGGCCGCCAGCAGTTCTACCAAGACCACAAGTGGATGCGCGATTTCGGTGCTGCTTTCTGCGTGTACCGTCCGGCGGTGGACACCAAAACCACCAAGAAGCTGCTGGGCAAAATGCCCAACGGCAATCCCGAAATCACGCTCAACTTCCTGACCCCGCACCAGAAATGGGGTATCCACAGTACCTATTCGGAAAACCTGCGTATGCTCACGCTCTCACGCGGCGGCCCGCACGTGTGGATTTCCGAAATCGATGCCAAGAAAGCCGGTTTGGTGGATAACGACTGGGTGGAAGTGTTCAACACCAACGGTTCGATTGCCTGCCGTGTGATTGTGAGCCAGCGTATTCCCGAAACTATGATTTTGATGTACCACGCTCAGGAAAAACTGGTACATACTCCGGCGGCAGAAACCACCAAAAAACGCGGCGGTATCCACAACTCGGTAACCAAGGCGGTCTTGAACCCGACCCACATGATAGGCGGTTACGCGCAATTGGCGTACAGCTTCAACTACTACGGCACAGTAGGCTCTAACCGTGATGAATGGGTGATTGTGCGTAAAATGAGCAAAGTGGATTGGATGGACGAACCGGCAGGTTAAGGCCGTCTGAAAACTTAGTGACGAGAAAGCCTGTCTGAAAGAAAACTTTCAGACAGGCTTTTTTTATTATCAAATTTTCCGTCAATAGGAAATAAAGCGGCTGAGGCAATTTATGCACAAGATCTCATTCATGGATGACTGCCTGTTGACCAAAAATGATGAGGTGATAATCAAAATATCATCCTCTTTGAGATTGAGTACATTTATAGAGAAATGATTTTTATGAACAACTTCTCAAGCTCGACTTTACCTGAAGATATGTATTTTAAAGTCCCGCCGTTTTGCACATTGCCAACACCCACAACAGATACAGCTAATCAGGTACAATGCAATTTTCTATCTTTTGAGTCTGCTATTATCATGAACACACTTCCTACCATCACCATCGGCCTAATTTCCACCAGTGACCGCGCCAGCAGTGGCGTGTATGCCGATGAAGGCATTCCTACACTCAAAAGCTGGCTTGACAAAGCCGTCCTCAATCCGATCCGTTATGTAGAAGCCCTTATTCCTGACGATCAAGACGAAATCAAAAGCGTGCTTATCCATATGGCAGATGAAGAGCATTGCGATGTGATTTTTACCACCGGCGGCACAGGGCCTGCACCACGCGACATCACACCCGAAGCCACACAAGCCGTATTAGACAAGGAACTGCTCGGTTTTGGCGAACAAATGCGCCGTATCAGCCTACATTATGTACCCACAGCCATTTTGTCACGCCAAACAGCAGGTGTTCGTGGCAACAGCCTGATTGTGAATCTCCCCGGCCGACCGAAAGCCATTGCTGAAACATTGGGCGGCGTACGCTCGGAAGATGGCAGCATCATCGTACCAGGCCTATTCGGCGCTATTCCTTATTGTGTGGATTTAATCGGCGGTGGCTTCATTGAAACCGATACTGCCATTTGCACCGCCTTCCGCCCCAAACAAAAATAAACTCCTTCTATATTCTTCTGACCGTCTATAGCTACTCCCGTTCTCTAACTGCTGAATTATACCTATGCGAAGATTATAACAGCTCAAATCCTATTTGCAGGACAAATAAATTAAAAAACTATCAACATCAAGCTGTTGCAATAAACCATAATCAATACATATGTTCAAAGCCATATGTTTATATGAATAAACCCGTTTTAAAAATCCAAAATCATAAAGGTCATCTGAAAAAGAAAACTGAACCCTAACCCTTTTCATACGACCTCCAATTTTCACATTAGTGTTTTATGTATAGTGAAAATCTAATTCAGAGTCTGGTATGTTTGCAAAATTCCCTCAAATCTCCCTAAATACCTCGGCAAAAATTTAGGGAGATTTGAGGGAGCTTTGCAAACTTCTCCATCAGTTTTATTTAGAGACTAATATAAAACATGTTTCAAAATAATCCCCACAGTGACTGTCAGGATAAACTGAATTGGTACAACATTTGAAATATGCAGACAAAAGCAGCTTTGTTAGCAAGAGCATAAAAAGCTGAAATCGCGGGCATAGCATTAAAAGATAAAAATAAACCCTTACTATTTTTTAGTAAGGGTTTATTGAAATTTGGCACGCCCACGGGGAATCGAACCCCGGTTACCGCCGTGAAAGGGCGATGTCCTAACCGCTAGACGATGGGCGCGGATAAATAAATTTTTTGGCGCACCCGGAGCGATTCGAACGCCCGACCCTCTGGTTCGTAGCCAGATACTCTATCCAACTGAGCTACGGGTGCATTTTCATCACTTCGCTTCTGCGCTGTGAATCAAGAAGACCGAATATTATAGAAACCCTTCCCTATTGTCCAGCCTTTAAATTCAATTTTTCCAGATAAAATATTAACATTTTGAAAATTAAAGAAATTAAATCACCTTAAAATCCCGGTTCCAGACAAGTCCTGAGCCATTTTGGCGGCGGCATTGTCTGTCATACCGCCGACGAAATCTAAAATTTTCATATATGCCTGATAAAGGCTGTCCGTTTCAAGTATGGGATTATGGTTTTTCAGAAGATCCAAGATTAAAGATTGGCGGACATCTAATTTCTGCTCAACCAGCAAGGCATGGGCAGCAGGGACAAACAAATCGAGTATCGACCCTAAGCACGGGAAAGTGGCAATTTCGGTCATCAGCTTGGTACGGTGGCGAAAGATGCGCGTGCGTGCGAGTTCTTTGGCTTTTTCCAAAGTGTTTTGGACTTCCGGGCTGCACAAGGAAATCAAGTCTTTTCCCTTAAATTCGCCGCTTAATAAATCGGATTGGTGTTTCATGAAGGTTTGCGCGGCATCTTCGATGGCTTTGCCTATGGCAATGCCGCGCAGCATGGCGCAACGTTGGCGGCTGGATTGGGCATGCCATGTACTTTCTTCAAAGGTCAGCTCAGACAAGACGCTTTCGACTTCGGTATCGGTCAGCAACTCAAGCTCCACCGCATCTTCCAAATCCAGCAATGCGTAACAGATGTCGTCTGAAGCCTCCATCAGGTATGACAGCGGATGGCGTACCCATTGGTCGCAGCCTGCTTCGAGCAATCCCAACTCCGCTGCAACTCGGCGGATAAACGGCAGCTCAGTTTGATAAATATTGAATTTGGAACGCCCGCGCGGACCTTGGCTTGTCCACGGATATTTTATCAATGCGCCGATTGATGCCGCACTCAAACGCATTCCGCCCGCATCGGGATACATTTCCAAATTGGCGACAATGCGCAGGCTGTGGGCATTGCCTTCGTAAGTTTGCACGTCGCTCAATTCGGCTTCGCTCAGCGATGTCAGAAAGCGGAGATTTGTTTCCTTTCTGAACCAATGGCGCAATGCGTCCTCACCCGTATGCCCGAACGGAGGGTTACCCAAATCATGCGCCAAACAGGCGACTTGGACGACAGCACCAATATCGCCCGGAGTATTGTTTTCGGGCAGGAATCCGCCGGCTTGCAACATGACGCCGACACGGTTACCCAAACTGCGTCCGACGCTGGCAACTTCGACACTGTGTGTCAGCCGGTTGTGCGTCAGGTCATGTTCGGCAAGCGGGTGGACTTGGGTTTTCCTGCCCAACCGCCTGAATGCGCCGGAAAACACGACTCTATCGTAATCAATGTGGAAATCGGTACGCAGGGCATCGATACCCTCTTGTGTGGACGGCGTAACCGTAGGGATAATTTCGCCGTTTTTTGCGCGGAAGCGTTGCGGGGAAAGCAGTTGGGACCAAGTCATTGCCATTGGGGTAATCCTGTTTGCGGTTGATTGAACATTTTTCAGGCGTTTTCAGACGACCTTTCAGGACGAGGGTTGAAGGAACCGTGCCGCCCCCTGATTCGCCAAAGCGTCCGCCTTTTCGTTTTCGGAATGCCCCGCGTGGCCTTTCACCCATGTCCACTGTAATTCGTGTTTATGCGACAAGGCATCGAGTTCTTTCCACAAATCGTCGTTTTTCACCGGTTTTTTGGCGGCGGTTTTCCAGCCGTTTTTCTTCCAGCCGTGTATCCAGCCTTCCATACCGTTTTTGACGTATTGCGAGTCAGTACAAATCACGACGCGGCACGGGCGTTTGAGCGCTTTCAGCCCTTCTATGACGGCGGTCAGCTCCATTCGGTTGTTCGTGGTTTCGGCCTCGCCGCCGCACAATTCTTTTTCATGATTTCGGTAGCGCATCAATACTCCCCACCCCCCTGCCCCCGGATTGCCTTTGCAGGCTCCGTCTGTATAAAGGTAAACGGTATCGTCCATATATCGGTTTGTTTTGCAATTTGCACAATAAAGGCATTCATCTTATCACAAGGTTTGAATCCGCCAAGCGGCTTTGCCCCAAACAGGCATATAATATGCACCTTATCGCAAACAAATTGGAAGGAACCGACGATGGACGGACAAATGGCGCTTTTTTGCTATCAGGAACTGCCGGTTTGGCAGGCAGACGAGATTCCCGACGCGCTGCGGGCGGGTCATGCGTTTGACGAAGGGGAATGGGTTTGCCTGAACGTATTGCAAGGTCGTCTGAAATTGACGGAAGCTGATAATGCTTCTGTCGAGCTGACTGCCGAAGACGGAGATCACATGATCGCGCCGCAGCAACAGTTTACGGTCGAGCCTTTGACGGACGACACGGAAATCAAGCTCTCGCTTTATTGCGCGGCAAAAGATTATTTCAATAAGAAATACGGCATGAGCGCGACCCATTCGGCGGTAGTGGCGGCTGAAAATATCGTTCCTGCGGGCAAGGCTTTGGATATAGGCTGCGGTCAGGGGCGCAATGCGCTGTTTTTAGGTTTGAAGGGATTTGACGTAACCGCCGTGGACAACAATCCGCAGGCGGTTCAAAACGTCAACGAGTTGGCGCGTATGGAAGGCTTGGACGTGCGGGCTGTGGAATATGATTTGAATGCCGCCAACCTTCAAGATCATTTCGACTATATCGTGGCGACGGTTGTGTTTATGTTCCTGCATCCGCGTTTCGTGCCGCAAGTGATTGCCGATATGCAGGCGCACACCAACCCGGGCGGCTACAACCTGATCGTTTCGGCGATGGACACCGAAGACTTCCCCTGCCCTATGCCTTTTCCGTTTAAATTTAAAGAAGGCGAGTTGCGCGAATACTACCGCGACTGGGAGATTGTCGAATACAAGGAAGAACTCGGCGCCATGCACGCGAAAGATGCGGCGGGCAATCCGATACAGTTTAAGTTTGTTACCATGTTGGCGAAAAAGCCTGAAGTATAAACGAACGGGGTCGTCTGAAATATTTTCAGACGACCTTTTGGTATCCGCTTTGTTACGGCGCTTTGAACTTTTCCTACCTGCCATCAATTGGCAACCTCAAAAGCCGGATTGTGTCGGCTAGAAGCGGTTTCCACTCAAACACGCATCACCGACAACTTCAAAAACAAAAAGGTCGTCTGAAACCTTTCAGACGACCTTTTTATGATCAAACCATCAGTTGCTCAACACATCCACACCTTTGGGCGGGGTGAACTTGAATGCGCCGCGCGAAAGGTTGGGCTTGGTATTCAAGCCGCCGAAGCTGATGGAGGTTTGGTTGCCGAAGCTGTCTTTCAGCTGCATGGCGGCGAGGTTGTCGCCTTTGAAACCGATACGGATGTATTGGTAGCCGGCGTTGTTTTTCTTGGGTGTTGCCAAGACGTAGTCGATGCCGTTGGACGAGCCGTCTTCTTTGAGGGAGTAGCTGCTGTCAAGGGCGTTTTTGTTGGAGAGGATGGCGGCGGGGCTGTCGCCGATGGTTTGGTCTTGGGCGGACTTGGTCACTTGTGCCAAATCAACGTCGTAGAGCCAAATGGTTTGGCCGTCGCCTACGATGGTTTGTTTGTAGGGTTTGGTGTATTCCCATTTGAATAGGCCCGGACGCAGGATTTTGAAAGTACCGTGTGCGGTTTGGGTTTTCTTTTTGCCTTGGACGGTTTGGGTGAAGCTGCCGCTGATACCGTCGGCGTCGTTGTTGAATTTCTTGAGTGCATCCACTGCGCCTGCCTGTGCGAAACCGATGGTCGCGGTCAGGGCGGAAGCGGCGAGGAATTTGAACAGGTTGTGTTGTTTCATCATTATTTTTCCTTGTTGGAAGGGGTGTGGCGCCCAGTATCGATGTTACAAAATAACAATGCAAGCCGCTTATGGGCGGTTTACATTTTGCAAACAGTGTTTCCCGAAGGCTAATTTTTTGAAGCTGCGGGATTTTTTCCTGCGGAAAAGACAATCGGGTTTCACAATTCTTTAATGTATGCCGACTGCGCAAACTGTGGTATTTAATGGTTTTTGACGCACAACGCCAAATTGTAAAGATTATATTCCTTATATTGTTTTTTTTAAACGCTATAATATTTGTTTTCTGAAAAACGGCGGACTTGGAATGAAACCTGATATCTATGCTTTGCTGGAACTTGCCCTGCTTTCAGACGACCCCGATGAAAAAGGACGGCTGACGGACGAGGCGTTTGCCGCCGTTCAGAACATGGACGGCGCTGAGGCAAACGCTGCACCGCTGGACTTCCGCCACGCGGGACGGCCGTCTAAGCCTGTTTTGGTCGCGCCGTCGCAGCTGACGCCACGTAAGATGAACACGACCGAAGGCTATGCGGCAATGCTGCACGCGATTGCGCATATCGAGTTCAACGCCATCAATCTGGCTTTGGACGCGGCATACCGTTTCCGCACGCTGCCGTTTCAGTTTGTGCGCGACTGGGTGCGGGTAGCGAAGGAAGAGGTGTACCATTTCCGCCTGATGCGCGAACGGCTGCGCGCTTTCGGCTTCGATTACGGCGATTTCGAGGCGCACAACCATTTGTGGGACATGGCGTATAAAACCGCCTATGACCCGCTGTTGCGCATGGCGTTGGTGCCGCGCGTATTGGAGGCGCGCGGGCTGGACGTTACGCCGGGGATACGCGCAAAGGTGGAACAGCGCGGCGATTCGGAAACCTGCGGCGTATTGGACGTGATTTACCGCGACGAAGTGGGCCATGTCGCTATCGGCAACCATTGGTATCAGCACCTCTGCCGCGAACGCGGTTTGGAACCTGTCGCCCTGTTCCACAGTCTGATTGCCCGTTACGATATGTTTATCTTCCGCGGCTATGTGAACATCGAAGCGCGTGAAAAAGCCGGCTTCAGCCGCTTCGAATTGGATATGTTGGAAAATTTCGAGCAGGGTTTGAAACAAGGCAAAAAGGTCGTCTGAAAACCCTGCATCCGGATTTTCAGACGACCTCTGTTGAGGAACGTTATGTCTCACCATCACGAACACCATCATCACGCACACGCCCACACGCATACCGCCAACAAAAAAGTATTGCGCGTGTCGTTCATCATCATCGCCGCCTTTATGCTGCTGGAGGCTTTCGGCGGCTGGCTGACCCACTCGCTCGCGCTGCTTTCCGACGCAGGGCATATGTTCAGCGACGCATTTTCCTTGGGCGTGGCGTTGTGGGCGTTCAAACTCGGCGAAAAAGAAACCACGCTGCAAAAGACCTTCGGCTACAAACGTTTCGAAATCCTCACCGCCATGTTCAACGGCTTGTCGCTGGTGGTTATCGCCGTGCTGATTTTCTACGAAGCCGTCAAACGCCTGCTTTATCCGCCCGAAATCGCCACGCTGGGGATGCTCGTCATCAGCGTTATCGGGCTGCTGGTCAACATCGGCGTGGCGGTTTACATGCTGAAAAACAGCGACACCGAAGCCAACGTCAACATGCGCGGCGCGTATCTGCACGTTTTAAGCGACCTTGTCGGCTCGGTCGGCGCGATTGCCGCCGCCGTACTCATGATGGCGTTCGGCTGGAAATGGGCGGACCCGCTCGCCAGCGTGTTCGTTGCCGCGCTGGTCGGACGCAGCGGCTGGAGCCTGCTCAAACAGACGCTGCACATCCTCATGGAAGGCGCGCCCGAAAACATCCACACCGACGACTTGCTCGCCGTCATCCGCAACACCGACGGCGTCAAATCCGTCCACGACTTACACGTCTGGACGATTACCAGCAATATCAACGTATTATCCTGCCACATCGTCGTGGACGGCAGCATGACCGTGGCCGAATCCGAACAAATCGCCTACCGCATCGAACACGAGTTGTCCCACAAAAACATCGGACACTGCACCATCCAAATCGAAAGCGAACACCACCCGCATCCCGACAGCGTCTTGTGTGCCAACGAAACCGACGGCGCGCACCATCACCACCACTAAACCCAAAGGTCGTCTGAAACCCTTTTCAGACGACCCCATCGAAAAACCAAAGGAAAACACATGATACAAGCCGTATTGTTCGACCTCGACGGCACACTCGCCGACACCGCCCTAGACCTCGGCGGCGCACTCAATACCCTGCTCAACCGCCACGGACTGCCCGAAAAAAGCATGAACGAAATCCGCACCCAAGCCAGCCACGGCGCGGCAGGACTGCTCAAACTCGGCACAGGCATCACCCCCGATCATCCCGACTACGCCCAATGGCGTACCGAATACCTCGACGAATACGACAGCCGCTACGCCCAAGACACCGCCCTCTTTGACGGCGTGAACGAAATGATTGCCGAACTCGACAAACGCGGCATCAAATGGGGCATCATCACCAACAAACCCATGCGCTTCACCGACAAACTCGTCCCCAAACTCGGCTTCATCATCCCGCCCGCCGTCGTCGTCAGCGGCGACACCTGCGGCGAATCCAAACCCAGCGTCAAACCCATGCTGTATGCGTGCGAACAAATCCATGCCGACCCGCAACACACGGTTTACGTCGGCGACGCCGAACGCGACATGCAGGCCGGACGCAACGCAGGCATGAAAACCGTACTTGCCGACTGGGGCTATATCGCCGCCGAAGACCAAACCGAAACATGGCCGTTCGACCACCGCATCGCATCGCCTTCGGCATTGCTAAAGATTCTGTAAAACGAAAAAAGGTCGTCTGAAAGTTTTCAGACGACCTTTTCTACATCACATTCAAATTAAAACCGGATTACAGTTTCCATTCGCTCAGTTTGGCAGCATAGGCTTCCAAGTCTGCAATCGGACGGGTTGCCACGCCGCTTTCCATTGCAGCTTTGGCGGCAGCCGAAGCAACGCGCGGCAGCAGGCGGGAGTCGAACGGGGTCGGAATCAGGTATTCCGCGCCGAATTCGAATTTTTTACCGTAAGCGGCAACCACTTCTTCAGTTACTTCTTCCTTCGCCAAATCCGCCAAAGCATATACGCAGGCGCGTTTCATTTCTTCATTGATGGTCGTCGCGCCGACGTCCAACGCGCCGCGGAAGATGAACGGGAAGCACAATACGTTGTTCACTTGGTTCGGGAAGTCGGAACGGCCGGTACCGATGACCACGTCCGGACGGGTTTCTTTTGCCAACGGCGGCAGGATTTCCGGATTCGGGTTTGCCATGGCGAACACGATAGGCTTGGCGTTCATGGTGTTCAGCATTTCAGGCGTCAGCAGGTTCGCGCCGGAGAGGCCCAAGAAGATGTCTTTGCCTTTGACGGCATCGGCAAGCACGCGTTGACCGTTGTCTTCAATGGCGTAGAACTGTTTGGACTCGTCCATACGGTCTTTGTCTTCGCGGGTTTTGTAAATCACGCCTTTGGAGTCGCAAACGGTAACGTTTTCGCGTTTCAAACCCAAATCGAGCAGTTGGTTCAAGCAGGCAATCGCAGCCGCACCCGCGCCGGAGCAAACCAAGGTCGCTTCTTCGATTTTACGGCCGGTATAGCGCAGGGCATTCAATACGGCAGCAGCGGTGATGATGGCGGTACCGTGTTGGTCGTCGTGGAATACCGGGATTTTGCAGCGTTTGCGCAATTCGCGTTCGATGTAGAAGCATTCAGGCGCTTTAATGTCTTCGAGGTTGATGCCGCCGAAAGTCGGTTCCAACGCGGCGATGATGTCCACCAGTTTTTGCGGGTCTTTTTCATCGATTTCGATGTCGAATACGTCCACACCAGCGAATTTTTTAAACAATACGCCTTTGCCTTCCATCACAGGTTTGCCTGCCAATGCGCCGATGTCGCCCAAGCCCAAAACCGCGGTACCGTTGGAAATCACGGCAACCAAGTTGCCTTTGGCGGTGTATTTGTACGCATTTTGCGGATCGGCATGGATTTCCATACAAGGAGCCGCGACGCCCGGCGAGTACGCCAAAGCCAAGTCTTTGGACGTGGCCAGCGATTTGGTGGGGGTAACGGAGACTTTACCCGGCACGGGGAATTCGTGAAATTTCAGTGCGGCTTCTTTTAATGAGTTTTCCATTTTTCGATCCTGTTGCGAGAGAGATGTTGAGACGAGGTCGTCTGAAACGTTGGTTTCGGGACGTTTGGCATCACAAAGGGTTTATTTATTAACAAATAAACCTATTTTGTAATAGCGTGTAATTTTACCATGTTCCCAATGCGGCGCATACCGCTATTTTCATCTGAAACAAACAACCTCAAAGCAAAAACGTATCCTTTCAGACGACCTTCATTCGGTTTTAAACATCCATACCGAAACTGCGCGCCAATGCATGTTCGATATCCGCCCTCACCTCTTCCAAACTCCGGTTGCCGTCGATAAGCGCGTAGCGTTCGGGATGCGCGGCGGCGCGTTCGAGATAAACAGCACGCACGCGGGTGAAAAAATCCGCCTGCTCCTGCTCGAAACGGTCCTTCTCGCGCGTCTGTCCGATACGCGCCATCGACACTTCCAGCGGCACGTCCAGCAGCAACGTCAAATCAGGACCAAACCCGCCCTGCACCCAATTTTCCAGCGTTTCAATATCCTGAAGGGGCACGCCGCGCCCACCGCCCTGATACGCGAAAGTCGCATCAGTAAAACGGTCGGAAACGACATGAATGCCGTCTGCCAGCGCAGGCAGGATAACGTCTTCAAGATGCTGCTGCCGCGCGGCAAACATCATCAACGTCTCCGCGCGCAATCCCGCCTTGGTTTCAGGGTTCAACAAAATTTCGCGCAAAGCCTCGCCGACAGGCGTACCGCCCGGCTCGCGGGTAAACAATACAGGAAGGTCGCGGGATTCGAACCATTGGCGGATAACGGCAAGATTGGTCGATTTGCCCGCGCCGTCTATGCCGTCCAGAGTGATGAATTTGGGTTTCATAAGGTCAATTTGATTGAGAGAACGGATGTTCAAAAGGTCATCTGAAAAGACGGATTATAAATGCTTTCAGACGACCTTGCCTTTCAATGCGGCGTTTCCCGCATACCGTTCCGACATTTCCGGGTTTTCAAATCAATCTGATGTCAAAACCCCGCAAACCTTGAATACCGCCTTCAGATGACCTTTTATCTTTTTAATCAACCGACCAAGCCTTTCACTTTGCAAAAAAACAACAAAAAATAATACAAAATTTACAAAAAACACAGGAACTTATAAAATATAAAACAATAACAGTTGCAACAATAATCACAAATCATAATAATGTCATATATACCGTTCAGGCACAAAAGCCTACTGTATAAGCATTACACAGAAAATATTACGGAGACTGTGTCAATACACATCTAAACTCACATAAGGATAAATTCCGATGAAAACCCGTTTTACTTTAACTTCTCTGGCTCTGGCTTCTCTCATGATGATGGGCAATACTGCAATGGCTGTCACCACCTCTACTGGTAATTTTAACGTTACAATCAACCTGACAGGGCAATGTGAAGCCGTTGAAGTAGCTGGTGGCAGCGCAGCCCTTGCCGAAGCTACCGCAAAACAAAATGGTGATGCAATCACTAATGGGGCCGACATCAATTTTGGCGAACATGTAGCCAAATCCGGAGCCACTACTGTTGATGGAACAAGCAGAGGTACAACCACAAGTGGTATTAAAGTAACCTGTAGTAAAAATATGCCGTTTAATATTGCCTTGGAATCAATAAATAAACCTGGTTCCACCGGCGAAGGTCTGATGAAAGGTGTTACAACTGGAAACACCGACGAAATCGGCTACCAACTCTACAAACCCACTGTTTCCTCTGCAGGCTCTTGGCAAAATACCGTTACCGCTTCTACAGACTATTCAGATGCCAACAAATGGGGCAATGATAGCAATAGCAATACTTTGAGCTTGTACGGTAAAGGTTATGACTCACCTATGGTCATTCCAGTACTTGCTCGAGTTCCTGCAGATTCTCTGGACAAATATCTCGACCGTTATCAAGACCGCGTAAAAGTAACCTTGTCTTGGTAATAACATCCTCAAAACAAAATAACTAAAAAAATACTCATGCAAAAAGCAATCAGCACACTTGTCGGTATGCTGACGGCGGCAGCGGTTTTACAGAGCCATGCCGCCGGCTTGCAAGTCAGTCCGACATCTCTTTCCCTGCCCGCCAAACAGCGGGCGGGCATTTTTACTTTGGGAAATAAGGGTACAGAGCCGTTGACGGCTCAGGTGCGCGTATTCCGCTGGACGCAGAACGCAAACGGCGGTGAGGTACTCGAACCTACCGATGCCGTCATTGCCAGCCCGCCCATGGTCAAACTGGAAGCGGGTGCGCAGCAGCAGTTCCGCGTGATGCGCGTCAAACCGTCTGACAAACAGGCTGAAGAAGCCTACCGCCTGATTGTGGACGAGCTGCCCGCTCCCGATGCGAAACCACGAAAAGGCATTCAGTTGGTGATGCGCTATTCGCTGCCGCTGTTTGTCAACGTTCAAAACAATGCCGAACCGAAACTGCAATGGCGCGCGGAAAAAACCGCGAACGGCAAAGCGGTTTTGGTTGCCGAAAACACGGGCAATGCCCATGCACAACTGAGCAATATTACTTTTCAGACGACCTCCGCCAAAGACCCATTGACGCTGGCAAGCGGTCTGGCGGGCTACGTCCTGCCGGGCAACACTTGGAAACGCGAATTGGAAGTTTCCCCCGCCTCTCTGAACCAAGGTCGTCTGAATGCCACGGTAAACGGTATGCCGATCCAAACGGAGGTACGGTTTGCCGCCCCATGACCTAAGGACACGGCTCACCCGGCTGAGTGCCGCGTTGATGCTGTGTTTCTACGCCCTGCCCTCCCCTGCTCAAGACATCCTGACGCAGGCGGCGCCTGCTGCCTACGAGCAGGCATGGCTGACCGTTTACCCTCAGGTCAAAGTCAACGGCAGCATACGCGACGGTATCGAACCCTTCATGTCGCGTAACGGCGTGCTGTATGCGCGTCCCGAATCCCTGCGCGCCTACGGCATTGCCCTGCCCGACGCAGAAGCTGCCGAAGCAGGCAAAAACGGTGTCGTGCCTGAAATTCAGGACGGCGCGTCCACACCCGGCGCGGGCGTATGGTTCGAACTCTCCGCCATCCCCGGCTTGCAGGCGAAATACGATGCCGCCGCGCAAACCCTTGATCTCACCGCCCCCTCGAATGGCAGCCCGACCTGAAAACCGCCCGAATCGGCGCACCGCAGGAAAACCGCTACGCCATCGCCAAACCCGGCTTTGCCGCCGTTCTGAACTATGACGCCAATATCTCGCGCAACCGCTCCGGCAACGGCACGCAGGGCGTTTTCGGCGAAATGCGCCTGAGCACACCTTGGGGCTATCTGAACCACACCCAATTTGCCAACCGTAGCCGCAACAAAGAAAGCGGCTCCCGCGGCAACACCGCCCGCCTGGATACCTACTGGCGCACCGTCTGGCCCGAACAAGGCATATCACTGACCGTGGGCGATACCCTGACCGGACAAATCGGCTCATGGGGAGGCACACGCATCGGCGGCATTAAAATCTCCCGCACTTACAACACCCGCCCGTGGAAACAAACCGCCCCGCTGCGCTCCTACCTAGGCAAAAGCACCCTGCCCGGCACGGTCGATCTCTACCTCGACGGCGTCAAACAAATGAGTCGCGACATCGAAGCGGGCGAATACGAACTCATCCTGCCGCCGTCCATCAGCGGCCGCAGCAACGCCCAAGTCGTCGCCACCGACGTACTGGGGCGCACCGTCGTCGTCGATATGCCGCTTTACGGCGGCAGCGGACTTTTGGCAAAAGGCTTGAACGAATGGTCGTTTGAAGCAGGCTACGTCCGCCGCGATTACGGCATCCGTTCCGCCAAATACCAATCCGACCCCGCCGCCTCCGGCACGCTGCGTTACGGCGTCAGCAATACCCTGACCGCCCAAATCCACGGCGAAGCCGCACGCGGCTACCGTCAGGCGGGCATTGCCGCCGATACCGTATTGGGTTCGCTCGGACAACTCAATCTTACCTACGCCGAAAGCCGCTTCGCAGGCAAAACAGGACGACGCGGCAGCGCGTTTTTCAGCACCCAATGGGACAAACTTTCCCTCAGCGCAGGCGCAAGCCGCACCAACGGACAATTTGCCGAACTGGGCGATACCGCATACGGCGCAGACTTTTTCAAAGCCACACGCCACCCCGCCACATCCGCCTCCGCATCCGCAGGCTGGAGCAGCGACAAACTCGGCTCATTCAGCCTATCCTACGTCCATTCCCACACCGAAGGCAGTCCCGCCGACGGCATAGGCTCATTCGGCTGGAGCCGTAGCTTCAAAAAAAGCGCCTCGCTCTACGCCGGCGCCAATAAAAACTTCCGCAACAAACGTGAACTGAGTTTCCACGCAGGCCTCTCCGTTAGCCTCGACAACGGCTATTCGACCTCCGCAGGCATCAGCAAAAACAAACACAACAACAGCTACCAAGCAACCCTGAACAAAACCAGCAGCGGCATGGGCAGTACCAGCTGGGGCATAGGCTGGCAGCAAAACGACAACGCAAACGGCAGCCGCAGCAATACCTTCAACGGCAACATCCGCCATCAAAATACCTACGGCGACGGTTGGGCAAACGTTTACAGCCAAAGCGGCAACAGCAACTGGAACGCAGGCTGGAGGGGCGGCCTCGTCCTCATGGGCGGCAGTATCTTCGCCACCCGCCAAGTCAACGACAGTTTCGCCATCGTCAGCACCGGCGATATGGCGGACGTCCCCATCCGCGCAGGCGGCATGCCCGTAGGCAAAACCAACCGCAAAGGGTTGGCACTGATCCCCAGCCTCTCCGCCTACCAAAAAAACACCGTCAGCGTCGATATTGCCGAGTTGCCGCTGGACGTCCAGCTTGAACACACCGTCGCCGAAATCGCCCCGCCCGAACGCTCGGGCATGCGCGTCGAATTCAAAATCCAGCATACCCGCGCCGCCACCATGACGCTGAAAGACGCACAAAACCAATTACTCCCGAGCGGCGGCAGCATTACTGCCGAAGACGGCACACCGGCAGCCGTAACCGGCTTCGACGGCAAAACATATATTGAAAACATGAAAGAAGGCAGAAACCGCTTCACCGTTATCCTCCCCGAAAACGGCGGCACTTGCACATTTGAGGCGAACTACCCTGAAACACACAATCCGGATTCCATCCCGGAACTGGGAGACATCATATGCAGATAAATATAAAGAAAGGTCCTCTGAAAACCGCAAACCGTCTTTTCCGACAAATGACATTGCCTGCCGTATTCGGACTGCTGTCCCTGTCCGCAGGGCAAGCTTGGGCAAACAGCGGTGTAGCCGGCAGGTTTGTACAATGCACAGCGACGGTACAAGGCAACGGAACTTTCAAAGGTCATCCTGCCTTAGTATTCGGAAGTCAAAGCAATGGGATCAACCTTCTAAACAACAACCAGCCGGAAGATATTCAAGCCACCATCCACTACCAATGCACCAATAATGACATCTATACTGTAAAAGTACGCTTGTGCTTCAATATTGACGGAGGGAGAGGGTTTACAAACATATATACCCCCGGAGAATAGTTCATAGCAGAAATAACGCCCAAACACTGCAACTATCCTTACTTAAATCCGATAATACCAACTGGGGAACGGGTAACACGCCAAACACCCCCAGCAGTGTCGGAACAGGTGTCATGCGTATCGGGCTAAAGGGCACCTTTACTGGCAGTATCCCCATCAGAGCTAGATTAGTCAGCGGGCAAAGCAACACCATCCCCACTACGGCTTCGGATTATTACATTGCAGACTTTACCGGCAACTCCACCGTATTAAACTGGAAGGCAGAACGTTATGGTACTCCTGACCCTTCAGATTGCGGAAACGACTTGAATACAGGACAACGCTTCCCTTTTGTCGTCCAAGCCCATGTTGCACCCGTCTGCGAATTCATCTCCGCCGACGACATCGACTTCGGCACACACACCGCGGGCAGCACCAACCTGAAACAGTCGGGCAACCTTACCGTCCGCTGCACCAACGGCACGCCCTACACCGTCGGTCTGATTCCTTCCAACGGTAATCAGGAAGGCAGCGGCGAGATGAAATCCACCAACCCAGCCAATACTGACAAAGTCCCCTACCGCCTCAAAAAGGGTACCCATACAAACGCCCACCTATGGGGCAACAATCCTTCGGGATCAGGCAGCGCGTTGAAATCTACCGGCGACGGCAACAGCCAAATTCACACCATCTCGGCAGAAGTAAAAAACACCGACTACACCCCGGGCGAATATAAAGACAAGGTAACCGTCGATATCCGATACTGATCCGAAAGGTCGTCTGAAAAGAAAAAACAGCATAGTTATAGAAAACACCAATCCGCCGCTATTCCTGTTTGCAAAGGAATAGCGGCGGATGTTCTCATTTGTATAATGGATTAAATTTAAATCAGGATAAGGCGACGAAGTCGCAGACAGTACAGATAGTACGGCAAGGCGAGGCAACGCCGTACTGGTTTAAAGTTAATCCACTATATTCCCCAAAAAAGACCGTCTGTAAACCTTCAAAACTTTTCAGACGACCTTCAAACCGATATGATGGCAAATCAAACCAACAAGGGAGCAAACACCATGTCAAACAATGAATACACTCAAATCGGCTGGATCGGCCTGGGGCAGATGGGCAATCCGATGGTAACGCGCCTGCTCGATGCGGGCATCGAAGTCGGTGTTTACAACCGCTCACCCGATAAAACCGCCGACTTGCAAACCAAAGGTGCGAAAGTTTACCCAAGCCGCGCCGAACTTATCCGCGCTTATCCCGTTATTTTTCTGATGGTTTCCGACTACGCCGCCATCCTCGATATCCTCGACGAAGACACCCGCAAAGAGCTTGACGGCAAAATCATCGTCAACATGAGCACCATCGCCCCGTCAGAAAACCTCGCCGTCAAAGCCATCGTCGAGGCGGTGGGCGGACAGTTCGCCGAAGCCCCCGTCTCCGGCTCGGTTGTCCCCGCCACCAACGGCACGCTGCTGATTCTCTTCGGCGGCGAAGAGGATGTTTTAAATCCGCTGCAAAAAGTATTCGGCATCCTCGGCAAAAAAACCTTCCACTTCGGCAGCGTCGGCAAAGGCTCCGGCGCGAAACTCGTGCTCAATTCGCTCTTGGGCATTTTCGGCGAGGCATACAGCGAAGCCATGCTGATGGCGCGGCAATTCGGCATCGATACCGACACCATCATCGAAGCCGTCGGCGGTTCTGCCATGGATTCGCCCATGTTCCAAACCAAAAAATCCCTGTGGGCAAACCGTAAATTCCCGCCCGCCTTCGCCCTCAAACACGCCTCCAAAGACCTCAATCTCGCTGTCAACGAATTGAAACAGGCAGGCAATTCGCTGCCCGCCGTTGAAACCGTTGCCGAGAGCTACCGTCAAGCCGTCGCAGCAGGTTACGGCGAACAAGACGTTGCCGGCGTTTACCTGAAACTGGCGGAACATCAGAAATAGAGTGGCCGAATCCGGCAGATAAAGGTCGTCTGAAACCCATATCCCTTTTCAGACGACCTTGCTTGTCAGATTAGCGTATTGCAACCATTCAAATATAGTGGATTAACAAAAATCAGGACAAGGCGACGAAGCCGCAGACAGTACAGATAGTACGGCAAGGCGAGGCAACGCCGTACTGGTTTAAAGTTAATCCACTATACATTGCACATCATCCCGTTGCCCGTATCTTTCAGAGGAAATTTCATGCGCCCATTCCTTTCCCTCCTTGCCGCAGGCTTTACCCTCCTTACCCTGACCGCCTGCCAACCCGAGGCAGAACATACTGCTTCCGATGAAAAAATCAAAACCGCTTCCGCTGCGTCTGTCGACTGGTCGGTACCGCAACTGTCCAGCAACGTTTGGAAAATCAGTAAGGCAGGACAGCCCGACTCTTACCTTGCCGGCACCATCCACATCGGCAAAAAAGAAGCCGTCCTATCGAAAGAAGCCGAAAACCTGCTTGCCTCCGTCGAACAACTGACCACGGAAACCGACGTATTGCCGGAAGAAAATCCGGAAACGCAACAACAATACCAACAGTTTTTCAACCAAGCCACCGACACCAAATCCCTGAAAGCCAAGCTCGGCGATAAGACTTTCCAAGCCCTGCAAGAGGCCTTCCGCATAAATCCCGAAACCGCTCCCTTGGCGGAAGCTGTTGACGGTATGAAGCCTTGGGCGGCATTCCTATTTGCCCAAAGCGTCTACCCCGCCGAATACAGCTCCACGACAGGCGTGGATATGCTGCTTTCCAAGGCAGCCCAAAAAGCAGGCAAGCCGCGCCGCTTCCTCGAAACCATGCCTCAATTAGCGGAAAGTTTTTCCGCCTTTCCCGAAGAAACCATCATCCGTATTTTGAAAACAACAACGGACGACAACCAAGACTTTCTCGAACAAACCCATGAAATGTACGGTCTTTACGAAAGCGGCAACTTTGACAGTTACGCCGATACCCATGAAAAATACGAACAGCAATCCCTGAAAAAATACCCCGAAATTGCCCCTTTGATGCTGAACTGGTTTCAAAACGACTTATTGGTCGGCCGCAATTTGAAATGGCTGCCTGAAATCAAAGCCCAATCCGCCGAAAAAAGCACGCTGTTCGCCGTCGGCATCATGCACCTGATGTCCGAACAAGGCTTGATCGAATTGCTGCGCAAAGACGGTTACGAAGTAACGCCCATGCCCAAAGTATTGATGTGGTAACACAAATCACACAACAAGAGGTCGTCTGAAACCCGAATTCCCAGTTTTCAGACGACCTCTTGCGGGCAACAACATATGCCCATACCCAAACACCACCCCCCAAGGAAACCTCCCATGCAAAAACCCGACATCATCCAAATCGCAGGCCCCGCAGGGCTGCTCGAAACCATCTATCTTCCAGCCGTGCAAACACCTGCACGCGGCGTGGCAGTCATCAACCATCCCAACCCGCTGCAAGGCGGCACGAACACCAACAAAGTCATCCAAACCGCCGCCAAAGCCTTATCTCAGCTCGGTTTTCACTGTTACCTGCCCAACCTGCGCGGCGTAGGCAACAGCGAAGGCACACACGATTACGGACGCGGCGAAACGCAAGACTGTATCGCCGTCATCGACTATGCCCGCGCGCAACACCCCGAAGCCGAACTGTTCGCATTGGCAGGTTTCTCCTTCGGCGGCTATGTCGCCACCTTCGCCGCCCAAGAGCGCGAACCGGATTTGCTGCTGCTCATCGGCGCGGCAGTACACCACTACACTGACCGTCCTGAGCCTGCCTCCGTCCCCGATGTATCCAAAACCCTGATGATTCATGGCGCGGAGGACGAAGTTGTCGAAATCAATAAAGCCCTGACTTGGGCGGAACCGCAAGGTTTGCCCGTCATCACCATTGCCGGCTCATCCCACTTCTTCCACGGCAAACTCATCGTCCTGCGCGATACCATCGCCCGATTCGTGCCGTCGGTTTTGGGTTAAGCAGATAACATAAAAAGGTCGTCTGAAAACCTAAATCCGTTTTCAGACGACCTTTTTATTCAACTTTTTTGCTGCCACACCACATCCCTCACGTTTTGCACCATGAAACTCTATGTTGTCGGTCATATTCATATATAATACCGACCTTCAAAAATAATTCCCTCAATAATTACATTACGGAAATAACAAATGGAAAATACCCAAACTCCCTCCCGTTGGCGTTTTGCCCTCAAAAACGCGGGCTGGCATCTTGTCGTCAGCCTGATTCTTGCAGGCCTCGCGGCACTTTTGGTCTTCGCCGTTTGGTATCCCTACCCCTACTCAGAACTGACGGGCGGATTGAATTTGTACACACTCGTCGTCTCGGTCGATATTGTCTGCGGCCCTCTACTGACACTGGTTCTCGCCAGCCCTAAGAAAAAACTGCGCGAACGCATTACCGACTTTTCTTTGGTCGGCATCATCCAGATCGCCGCGCTGGTTTACGGCTTGCACAGCGTTTCCTTAGCGCGCCCTGTCGTTGCAGCCTTTGAAAAAGACCGTATCAACATTGTTACCGCCGCTGAAATCGACGAAGCGGATTTAGCCAAAGCCCCCGAAAAAATGCGTCAACTGCCGTGGTTCGGCATCGAACGCGTCGCCCTGCGCGATCCTGCAACCGTCGAAGAAGCCAACGAAAGCCTCAGCCTTTCCCTCAAAGGCATAGAACCGAGTATGCGCCCGAATTGGTGGCAGCCCGACAGTCCTGCCGAACGTGCGAAAATCCGCAGTGCGATGAAACCTTTGGCAGAACTCGCCATCGCCCGAAACATGAGCGAAGCGGACATCCTCAAAGCCACCTCCGTCAAACAAGCCGACAAACCTCTATTTTTCCTGCCGCTTACCAGCGGGAAAATCAAAAACTGGATTGTCGTCATGGATGAAAACGCCGACTTCCTCGGCTATGCGCCGATTGACGGCTTTATCGACAAAAAGCCAGAATTTAAAGAAAAAGTTATCTGATAGACAATTAGGTCGTCTGAAAATAGATTCCGCCCAATACCGCCGATAAAATTTCAGATAATCTCTCACCTTCAAAATGGCCGAACCCGAAGTCAGGGATTCGGCCTTTTCCGTTTAAAGCAATCCTATCCGGTGGTATGATGGGAAACATTCGCATCATCGGATGGATATAATATGGGGACGTCAAATAGTATCTCTCCCATCCCCCATAAGATCGGATTTTGATTCAGAAAGGAAAAACATGAGCGGCAACGCATGGCTTTTTTGGGCATTGGCTTCCGCAGGTTTCGCTTCGTTGACGGCAATTTTCGCCAAAATGGGTTTGCAGGGCATCGATTCAGATTTTGCCACTTTCATCCGCACGCTGGTCATCCTTGCCGCGCTGGTCTTGTTCCTGACCTATACCGGCAAATGGCAGGGTGTGAACGGGTTTACAGGAAGAAATTGGACCTTCCTGATTCTCTCCGGCCTCGCCACCGGCGCATCTTGGCTCGCCTACTTCAAAGCCCTGCAACTGGGCAACGCTTCGCAAGTCGCCCCCGTCGATAAATTCAGCTTGGTATTGGTTGCGCTGATGGCGGTGGTCTTTTTGGACGAACGCCCCAGCACTCAGGAATGGATTGGGCTGGGGCTGGTTACAGCGGGCGTATTGACATTGGCTTTGAAACGCTAGAAATATTTTTCCAATGAGAAAGGTCGTCTGAAAACCAAAATTCAGGTTTTCAGACGACCTTTTTACTTCCTTAACAACTTTACCTGACGCGCTTTACCTGCCCGACTGTGCCCACACGTTTTGCAGGTAGGCGTAGGTCAGCTCGGCGGTGCCGGACACCAGCGCGATGTCGCTGCCCAAGTCTTCGGCTTTGCCCACGCCTATGGGCAAGGCTCCGGAAGCTTTGATGGCGGCGACACCTGCGGCGGCGTCTTCGATGCCGATGCAGTGGCGGATGTCCGCGCCCACGCCCTCGGCGGCGGCGAGGAAGATGTCGGGGGCGGGTTTGGAATGCGCGACGGCGGCGGGGTCGGCGACGGCGTCGAAGAAGTGGGTCAGCCCCATGCGTTCCAGCAGGAACGGGCCGTTTTTACTGGCGGACGCGAGGGCGATTTTTTTGCCGTTTGCTTTCAATGCTTCCAGCAGCGGCAAAATGCCGGGGTACACGTCTTCGGGTTTGACTGCCTGAATCATCTCCAAGTAGTTGTCGTTTTTGCGGCGGGTCAGTTCGGCGAACTCGGCTTCGCCGACGGTTTTGCCGCCGTGAGCAAGGATGCGTTTGAGCGAATCGTCGCGCGACACGCCTTTGAGCTGCTCGTTAAACTTGCGGTCGATGCTGATGCCCAGTTCTTCGGCGAGTTTTTTCCATGCGCGGTAGTGGTATTCGGCGGTGTCGGTGATGACGCCGTCGAGGTCAAACAGGACTGCGGTAAAAGTCATTTTTCGCCCTCCTTATTTTTCCAACGCGACGGTGTGGCTGCCGTTGAGCGTGATGTCTTTACCGTACACCTGCAATTCGAGCGGTTCGCCTTTGAGCAGGGTGAAGACGACGTTTTCTTTGCCGACGGCGACTTTAATTAGACGGCCGCGGTAGTTGATGTGGAAGGCATAGCCTGTCCACGCACTCGGCAGGAACGGTGCGAAGCTGAGTTTGCCGCCCCAGTTTTTCATTTGGGCGAAACCTTGGACGATGGCGAGCCACGAGCCAGTCATGGAGGTGATGTGCAGGCCGTCTTCGGTGTCGTTGTTGTAGTTGTCCAAGTCCAGGCGGGCGGTGCGCTGGTACATTTCCACGGCTTTTTCTTCTTTGCCCAGTTCGGCGGCGAGGATGGCGTGGATACACGGCGACAGCGAGCTTTCGTGCACGGTCATCGGTTCGTAGAAGTCGAAGTTGCGGCGTTTTTCGTCCATGTTGAAACGGTCGCCGAAGAAGTAGATGCCTTGCAATACGTCCGCCTGTTTGATGAAGGGCGAACGCAGGATTTTGTCCCACGACCATTTCTGGTTGAGCGGCAAATCGTCGGGCGAAAGCGCGGACACGGGGCGGATGTCTTTGTCGAGGAAGCCGTCGTGTTGCACGAATACGCCGAGTTCTTCGTCATGCGGACGGTACATATTGGCGCTGATGTCCGCCCATTTTTCCAGCTCGGCGGCACTCACATTCAAATCCGGACGCGGATATTTCGCCAAGGCTTCGCGGGTGTAGTCCAATACCCATGCGGCGAGGGTGTTGGTGTACCAGTTGTTGTTGATGTTGTTTTCGTATTCGTTCGGGCCGGTTACGCCGTGAATCATGTATTTGCCGTTGCGTTTGGAGAAGTGGACGCGGTCCGCCCAGAAGCGGGACACTTCGACCAAGACTTCCAAGCCTTCTTTGGCAAGATAGCTTTCGTCGCCGGTGTAGTTGGTGTAGTTGTAGATGGCGTAAGGAATCGCGCCGTTGCGGTGGATTTCCTCGAAGGTGATTTCCCATTCGTTGTGGCACTCAATACCCGTAAACGTTACCATCGGATAGAGTGCGCCCGCCAAGCCCTGTTCGCGCGCGTTGTGTTGCGCCTGCGGCAGTTGGTTGCGGCGGTATTGCAGCAGGTTGCGGGTAACTTCGGGTTCCGCCAGTGCGAGGTAGAGCGGCACGGCGTAGGCTTCGGTGTCCCAATAGGTCGCGCCGCCGTATTTTTCGCCGGTAAAGCCTTTCGGGCCGATGTTCAGGCGCGCGTCTTCGCCGTAGTAGGTGGAGAACAGTTGGAACAGGTTGAAGCGGATGCCTTGTTGCGCTTCGTCGCTGCCTTCAATAACCACGTCGGCGATTTCCCAACGGTGCAGCCAGCCTGCTTTGTGCGCCTCCAGCAAGGTTTCAAACGCAACGCCTGCGATTTTTTCCGACAAGGCGCGGCCTGCGGCTTTCACCGCTTCCAAGCCCTGATAATCGCGACTGGTGGTAACAATCACGCGTTTTTCAAAGGTTTCGGGCGTACTGCCGACTTCGGCTTCGAAAGAATTGGAGACCTGCCAGTCGGTTTGGCTGCCGCCGAGGGCTTTGAAGCTGCCGGCAAAGGTTTGTTCGGCGTTGACGATAAATTGTTCCACGCCGAAGGGATTGGCGACGGTTTGGGTGGCAATGTAGGAGCGGTCGTATGAAACGCCTTTGTCCAATACCTGCCAGAATTTTTCTTCGTAGTTGGAATCTTCGTTTTTCACATCGGCGTCGATGATGGAATCAATGCGGACTTGGTGGGTTTTGCCGTCGACGGACACAGCTTCCCAGCGGATAACCGCCAGCTCTTTTTGCGCGACGGACAGGAATTTGCACACATCGAAACGCACGCCGAATACGGTGAACGAGCGGCGCAACACGCCGTGCTGCATATCGAGTTCGACGGAGAAGCCGGCAACGTCGTTTTTCGCCAAGTCCACTTCCTGCCCGTCGACAAAGATTCTGACTTTACTGAAATTGAGCGCGTTGATGGCTTTGCCGAAATATTTGGGATAGCCGTTTTTCCACCAGCCGACGCGGGTTTTGTCGGGGAACCACACGCCGGCGATGTAGGTGCCCAAGTGGCTGTCGGCAGAATAGGTTTCCTCAAAGCTGCCGCGCATACCCATATAGCCGTTGCCCAAGCTGGTCAGGCTCTCTTGCAGCCGTTTGTGTTCTTTTTCCAGTTTTGCCGAACGCAGCGTCCAAGGGCTGACTTCCATGATTCTTGTATACATCGTAAAGCTCCTGTTTTGATGGTTTTATGGCAAACCGTTTTGAAATACGGTTCGCCTTACTTAAATCAAATAAAGCGTCGGCAGAAGTTTCAGACGACCCTCCTGCCGATAAATGAAGAAAATTATGCGCCACCGTGTGTTTCTTTAATCAGGAACACGGAAAACGCGCCCAGCAGCAGGACGACGCCCCCTACCAAGAACATATTGGCCTGCAAACCGCCCATCATCGGGAACAACATGAAGCTCAACAGCGAAGCAACAATCTGAGGCATACAGATGGAGCCGTTGAACAAGCCCAAATAAGTGCCCATATGCTTGCCCGACAAGGCGTTGGTTACAATCGTCAGCGGATAAGTGATGATGCCCGCCCAAGCAATACCGATTAAGATGTAAGACAACACCAGCGCGTATTGGTTGCTGATGAAGAATACGGAGAAAAAGCCGAGCGCGCCCAAAGCCAGGCAGCTGAAATAACCCGCCTTAAGGTATCGGTTGGGGATTTTCGCCAATACAAACGAACAAATCACCGCCGCAACCGACTGCACCGCCGCCAATACACCGTACCAGTTGCCCGCTTCCTGATAGCCTACGGAAGACGCATCGGTCGTGTGCCAGACGTTTTCCGCAATCGCGCCAGCGGAATAAGTCCACATATATTGGAAAGCGAACCAGCAGAAAAACTGCACCAGAGTGACCGTCCAAAACGCTTTAGGCGCGGTTTTCAAGAGTTCGAACCAGTTGGCTTTTTCCTGATTTGCCGCCACGTCGATGCCGTGGTAGCGGGCGTAGGTTTCCGGATCGTATTCCTTCACTTTGAAAATCGTGAACGCGCTGGTAATCACCAACAACGCCGCGCCCACATAAAACGCCACGACCACGGTCTGCGGCACGACGCCTTTCTCGGCAGTATTCGCCAAACCGATATACGCAAACACAAACGGCAGAATCGCCGCCACAACCGCGCCCGTATTCGCCAAGAAGCTCTGAATCCCGTAGGCGTAGCTTTTCTGCTCTTCGTTGACCATGTCGCCGACCATCATCTTAAACGGCTGCATCGCCATATTTGACGACACGTCCAACAGCGCAATCATCAGCGCGCCGAACGACAAAGCCGCCAGCGACGCATAGCCGAAGCCGAAGCTGCCCGAGTTCGGCATCAAAATCATCACAATGACCGCAATCAGCGTGCCGTAAAGCAGATACGGCAGACGGCGGCCGCCCAAGTGCGGCTTCCAAGTGCGGTCGGAGTAATGGCCGACAATCGGCTGTACCAGCATCCCCGCCAAAGGAGGCAGGATAAAGAACCAGCCGAGGCTGTGCGGGTCGGCGCCGAGCGTCTGGAAGATGCGGCTCATCTGCGAGCTTTGCAGGGTAAAGGCCGTCTGAACGCCGAGAAAACCGAAACTGAGCATCCAAATCGTGCTTTTCGGCAGCGAGGGCAAGCCCTGCCGCGTAGGTTGCGTATTGTCCGACATGAGGTAGTCCTTTCGTTTTTTTGTAAAGAAAGCAATAAAACCATTTAAGCATTGACCCAAACCAGCCCTATTCGTTCATTTATCTTTACAATCGGGCGTTCGAAAAATTAAGGAAGGGGTCGTCTGAAAGCGTAGTTCTGATAAGCACGGGAAAGCGTCATGTTGCCCGTACGCAAAATTTCCCCATTCTATCCACGACGGCAGCAAACAGACAACCGTTGCACGTCCCAAACCTGTCTTACATCAAACATAACGGCAAACTTTCTTTTCCCCTATTTACAGAATACATTCCCTGCCTTTTGCCCGAAAAAGAGAAAAATCCCCACAGACAGTTTTCAGACGACCTTTTTCAATTCACCGTTTAAAATAGTAAACCGCCCTAAAACAGGGTAAAATACGCCCCGTTTCCAACACGACGCCTGAATCAGCAGGCTTTTATTATGGACCTTCCCAGTTCGTTTTTACTGAACTTCCCTTCCGGTTTATCCCGAAATACACGATAACCATCCCGCCGAAATGCCCTCCCGCATCCGGCGGGCGGAGCATTTATGAGCATCGAACAAACCCCTCCGAACCTTGAAAACGACGGTATCGAAAGCGACGTAGAGCGCGTTTCCGCCGATTTCGACCGTATCCACGCGCTGTGCGAAATCCTCTCGCCCGCCTTCCCGCAGATTGAGGAAGGCGTGCCGATTGAGGACGAGGCGTTGCGCGAGAAATTTACCGAGCTGACCGTCCTTTTGAACGAGCTGCACCCTGCCGACGTGGCGGCGGTGTTGGAGTCGTTGCCGCCGCGCGAGCGTAATATCGTTTGGCTGTTGGTCACGCCTGAAGACGACGGCGAAGTGTTGCTGGAAGTCTCCGATGCGGTGCGCGAAACGCTGATCGAGTCGATGGACAAAGACGAGCTGTTGGCGGCGGTCGATGACTTGGACGCGGACGAACTGGCGGAGCTGGCGGGCGATTTGCCGCACCAAGTGGTCTATGAAGCCTTGCAGACGCGCGATGAGGAAGAGCGCGCCCAAGTCAAGGCGGCGATGTCGTATGAAGACAACCAAGTCGGTGCGATTATGGACTTCGAGTTAGTCAGCATCCGCGCCGACGTTGCCTGCGAAGTGGTGCTGCGTTACCTGCGCCGTTTCGAGAGCCTGCCTGACCATACTGATAAGATTTTTGTGGTCGATGAAAACGACATCCTGCAAGGCGTGCTGCCCATCCGCAAACTTTTGGTTGCCGATCCCGAAGACTTGGTGGCGGACGTGATGGCGACCGAAGTCGTGCGCTTCCGGCCCGAAGACGACGTGGAAGAAGCGGCGCAGGCGTTTGAACGTTATGACTTGGTTACCGCGCCCGTGGTCGATGAAAACAAAAAGCTCATCGGCAGGATTACCATCGACGAGATGGTGGACGTTATCCGCGAAGAATCGGAAGCGGATATGTTGAACATGGCGGGTTTGCAGGAAGAGGAAGATTTGTTTGCGCCTGTCTGGGATTCGGTGAAAAACCGCTGGATGTGGCTTGCCGTCAACCTCTGCACCGCCTTTCTCGCCAGCCGCGTTATCGGCGCGTTTGAAGGCAGTATCGAAAAAATCGTCGCACTCGCCGCGCTGATGCCCATCGTTGCCGGCATCGGCGGCAACTCCGGCAACCAAACCATCACCATGATTGTCCGCGCGATGGCGATGGGGCAGTTGACGGGAATGCAGGCGGGACGCTTGTTGAAAAAAGAAGTCGGCGTCGCTCTGGTCAACGGCATCATCTGGGGAACGGTCATGGGCGTGGTGTCATGGCTGCTGTACGGCAGCATCGGCATCGGCTTGGTGATGGTCGCCGCAATGACGCTGAACCTCTTGCTTGCCGCTTCGGTCGGCGTACTCATCCCAGTCATCATGGATAAATTCGGACGCGACCCCGCCTTGGGCAGCTCGGTGCTGATTACGGCGGTAACGGATTCCGGCGGTTTTCTGATTTTCTTGGGGCTGGCAACGATGTTTTTGCTGTGAGGTCGTCTGAAAAGCGGACGGGAAAGATAAAAGGTCGTCTGAAACCCTGAACTGGCCCCCAAATCTTGGACACTCATAAAAGCCTATTCAGGCGCTCTGTGCAAGCTGGGTTCTGTATGCGACAGGACTCAGCTTTTTCAATTTCAAACTGCAACGCTCCCGGTTGTAGTAATCCATATAGTCATCTATCTGCTTCATCAATTCATCTACCGTCAATTCACCTGCGTTATAGAAACACTCCGTCTTCAACACCGCAAAGAAGCTTTCCATCGGCGCATTGTCCCAACAGTTCGCCTTTCGCGACATGCTTTGAACCATGGAATGCTCCGCAAGCAATTCCCTATACCCCGCCGTACGGTACAGCACACCTTGGTCCGAATGAAGCATCGTTCCTTTATCAGTCAGACGGGGGGCGGCTTTTTCGAGCATTTCCTTCACCATTTCGCTGTCGGCTCTGCGGCTCATGGCGTAGGCGACGATCTCGCGGTTGAACAGGTCCAATATCGGCGATAGGTACAGTTTGCCGTCCTTCCCTTTGAGTTCGGTAACGTCGGTCAGCCATTTTTCGTTGGGCTTTCGGGCTTTGAACCGGCGTTTGAGGAGGTGTTCCGATATCTCGCCCATGGCGGGATGGCGGTAGGCTTTTTTCGCCCGTATGAGGGCTTTCAGTTCCAACTGCTTCATCAACCGCGCCGCTTTTTTGCGGTTCCAACCCAATGCTGCGGCAATGCGCCTTTGTCCGTAGCGTCCTTTATGCCGCCGGTAGGTTTCGACAAGGAGGGCTTTGTCGGCTTCGTCGGGATCGGGTCGGTCTTGGTGATGGTAGTAAAAGCTGCTTTTGGGCAGGTTTGCGATGTGCAGTAGGTATTTGAGCGGGTGTTGCGCCCTCAGTGTTTGGACGGTTTGGCTTTGTCCTTTTCGGTCCGCTTTTGGCTGAGGGCTTTTAACTCCTTTAGGTAGGCGACCTCTGCGCGCATATAGCACAACTCTTCAATAAGCTCTGCCTGTGTTTTTTCTTGGTCGGGTTTATCTGCGATGAAGGGGTTTTTGCGGTGTTGGGGCATGGTTTTGGATTGGGGATGTTCGAGTGCGCCGATACCGCCTTCTTGATAGGCGCGTATCCATCGTCTCAGGTGGGTTCGGGAAATGCCGTAGTGGTCTGCGGTACGCTGTTGGCTGCGTATGTGCAGGTAGTGGAGTACGGCTTGGTATTTGAAGTGTAATGTATATTTGGTCATAAAAAAACTGCACCTTGTGAGTTGGAGGGGATGTGTCCAACTTTTGGGGTGCAGTTCACCCATGTGATTACGGGTTTCAGACGACCTTTTTAACTTTTATGGTGGAGTAACGTGAGTCTAAGAGAAGCAAAGAACTTTCTCACTGAGTACCACAAAAAACTTCCTTGACAGGTATAGTAGATTAATTTTAAACCAGTACGGCGTTGCCTCGCCTTACCGTACTATCTGTACTGACTGCGGCTTCGTCGCCTTGTCCTGATTTAAAGTTAATCCACTATAAATTCGGCGGGGTGGCGGGTAGAGCACTGCGATACCTGCCGCGGATCGTAGCGTGGGCTTTGCCCATGAAATCGATGGCTTGGTTTCCGAGTCGGGCGATAAATAGTATTGTTTTTTTCGTGGGCGAAGCCCACGCTACGGCTGGGTGTGGATAGGTCGTCTGAAACCCTATCTTTAAGTATTTCAGACGACCTTTTATAGTGTATGAACCTAAAAATCACCCATTCCGTTATTGCCGTGCAGGCACGGTTCGAATCCTTCTGCCTTCATGAAATATTCAAAGACGGCCTTCATTTTAATACCGCCCTCGCTTTATCTGCCGTACATTTCCCACAAGCTTTCTTGCAGGCTGAATGCGGGTTCGCCGTTTTCGGGGCGGGCGCGGAGGTAGCTGCCGTCGGGCTGCATCAGCCAGGCGCGGGTGTTGTCTTGCAGCGCCATTTCGATGCCTTCGCGGATGACGCGGGCTTTGAGTTCGGGCGTGGTGATGGGGGTGGCGACTTCGATGCGGCGGAAGAAGTTGCGCCCCATCCAGTCTGCGCTGGAGATGAAGGTATCGTCCGCGCCGTTGTTGTGGAAGCAGTACACGCGGGAGTGTTCGAGCTGTCTGCCGATAATGGAGCGGACGCGGATGTTTTCGGACAGGCCTTTGACGCCGGGGCGCAGGATACACATGCCTCGCACGATGAGGTCGATTTGTACACCTGCGCTGCTGGCGCGGTAGAGGGCGTCGATGACGCTCGGTTCAATCAGCGAATTCATTTTGGCGCGGATGCGGGCAGGCTTGCCTGCTTTGGCGTGTTGGATTTCGCGCTCGATGCGGTCGATGACCATTTTGTGCAGGGTAAACGGGCTTTGGTAGAGCTTGTTCAGACGACCCGGTTTGCCCAAGCCTGTGATTTCCATAAAGATGGTGTTCACGTCGGCGGTGATTTGGTCGTCGGCGGTGATGATGCCGAAGTCGGTGTAAATGCGCGATGTGCCTTGGTGGTAGTTGCCGGTGCCGAGGTGGGCGTAGCGTTTGAGCGCGCCGTTTTCGCGGCGGATGACGAGTGCCATTTTGGCGTGGATTTTGTAGCCGAATACGCCGTAAACGACGTGCGCGCCTGCGTTTTCAAGCTGCTGTGCCCAGTTGACGTTGTTGGCTTCGTCAAAACGCGCCATGAGTTCGACGACGACGGTGACTTGTTTGCCGGCAAGGGCGGCTTTCATCAGGGCGCGGACGAGTTCGGAATTGCTGCCGGTGCGGTAGATGGTCATTTTGACGGCGAGGACGGCGGGGTCGGCGGCGGCTTCGCGTATCATGTGGACGACGGGGTCAAAGGACTGATACGGATGGTGCAGCAGGATGGGCGATTGTTTCGCCAGTTTGAAAATCGAACCGTTCTTGCGCAATGCTTTCAGACGACCTGCCCCGCGTGCGGGAAACTTGAGATCGGGACGGTCAACCAAATCGGGCACGGCATTGAGGCGCACGAGGTTGACCGGGCCTTTGACTTGGTAAAGCTCGGCGGAGGTGAGTTTGAACTGGGCGAGCAGGAAGTCGTGGATGTGGGGCGGGCAGGTGTCAGCGACTTCGAGGCGCACGCCGTCGCCGTATTCGCGGTCGTGCAATTCGTTTTGAATGGCGGCGCGCAGGTTTTTGAGGTCTTCTTCATCGACGGTCAGGTCGCTGTCGCGGGTGAGGCGGAACTGGTGGCAGCCTTTGACCGTCATGCCGGGGAAGAGTTTGCCGACGTGGGCGTGCAGGATGGAGGAAAGGAAGACGAAGCCGCTACCGCCGTCGCACAATTCGGCGGGCAGGGGGACGACGCGCGGCAGGATGCGCGGGGCTTGCACAATCGCCATGCCGGAGGGGCGGCCGAATGCGTCCGTGCCTTCAAGTTCGACGGCGAAGTTGAGCGATTTGTTCAGCGGGCGCGGGAAGGGGTGCGACGGGTCGAGTCCGATGGGGGTGAGGATGGGCAACAGTTCGGCGTCAAAATACTGCTCAATCCATTTCTGTTGTCCTTGCGTCCAGTTGCGGCGGCGGTAGAAGTGGATGCCTTGTTTGCCCAGTTCGGGCTGCAAGACTTCGTTGAACAGGCGGTATTGCTCCTGTATTAGAGAGTGAGCTTCGGCGGCGACGGCGGCGATGGTTTCGGACGGCGTGGTGCCGTTGTCCAAACGCTCGTGCGGATTCATTTTTTGCGCACGTTTGAGCCACGCCATGCGTACCTCGAAAAATTCGTCGAGGTTGGAAGAGACGATGCACAAAAACCGCAAACGTTCCAAAAGCGGCACGTTTTCATCCTGCGCCTGCGCCAAAACGCGGCGATTGAAAGCGAGCAGGCTCAGTTCGCGGCAGAGGATGCGGTTTTGTTCGGGCATGGTGTTCTCCTGAAGCGGGTGGGTCGGACAGTTAATTGGGAAGTATAACGCGTTTCGGACGGGCGGGGCAGTGGTGCTGGATGGGCGGGCGGTTGGCAAGGCGGGAGGTCGTCTGAAAAGACAGATTCACTATAAAAGCAAACGCATTTACAAAAGCAGGGCTAAGATGAAAAACCATAAAAATAGTCGTCTGAAAACGAATGTGGCGGGTTTGCTCTATCGTTTCAGACGACTATTTTCATCAGAGGAAGATTCGCGGGTGAAGCCCACGCTACGGGTCGTCGCGGTTGAGTTTAAACCGTTTCAAATAATAAAAGGTCGTCTGAAACCCGTTTTCAGACGACCTCTTTGCCGTTTTATTTCACTGCCGATTCAAATCAGAACAAGCCGTGGATCACGCCGTCTGCGTCCACGTCGATTTTCTCGGCGGCGGGGACTTTGGGCAGGCCGGGCATTTTCATCATGTTGCCGCACAGGGCAACGATGAAGCCTGCGCCGGCGGAAACGGTGATGCCGCGCACGGTGATGCGGAAACCTTCGGGGCAGCCTAAGAGTTTGGCGTTGTCGCTGAGGGAATATTGGGTTTTCGCCATGCAGACGGGCATTTTGTCCAAGCCCAGTTTTTCCAGCGAGGCGATTTCGGCGGATGCTTCTGCGCTGAAATCGACGTCTTCCGCGCCGTACACTTTTTGGGCGATGGCGCGGATTTTGTCTTTGATGCTCAACTCGACATCGTAGGCGAAGCGGAATTCATTGGGTTGGTTGTCGATGGCGTTGACGACTTTGCGCGCCAAATCCGCGCCGCCCGCGCCGCCTTTGCCCCACACTTCGGTCAGGGAAACTTCGACGCCGTGTTCGGCGCAGGCTTTTTCAATCATGGCCAATTCGGCATCGGAGTCGGACACGAAGCGGTTGATGGCGACGACGACGGGCAGGCCGAATACGTTTTTCAGGTTGGAAATGTGTTTCAGCAGGTTGGGCAGGCCTTTTGCCAAGGCTTCGAGGTTTTCTTCGCCGAGGTTGGCGCGTTCTACGCCGCCGTTGTATTTCAAGGCGCGGACGGTGGCGACGACGACGGCTGCGTCGGGTTTCAAACCGGCAAGGCGGCATTTGATGTCGCAGAATTTTTCCGCACCCAAATCCGCGCCAAAGCCTGCTTCGGTTACGGCGTAATCAGCAAGGTGTTTCGCCAGTCGGGTGGCGGTAACGGAGTTGCAGCCGTGGGCGATGTTGGCGAAGGGGCCGCCGTGTACGAAGGCGGGCGTGCCTTCAATAGTTTGCACTAAGTTGGGCTTAATGGCGTCTTTGAGCAATGCCGCCATCGCGCCGTGGGCTTTCAAATCTTTGGCGTAAACGGGGCCGCCGTCTTTGGCGTAGGCGACGAGGATGTTGCCCAAACGCTCTTTCAAATCGCTGATGTCTTTGGCGAGGCAGAATACCGCCATGACTTCGGAGGCGACGGTGATGTCGAAGCCGTCGGGACGAATCACGCCGTCAACGGGTTTGCCCATGCCGTCGATGATGTTGCGCAACTGGCGGTCGTTCATATCGACCACGCGCCGCCACAGCACGCGTTTAGGGTCGATGTTCAACTCGTTGCCTTGGTAGATGTGGTTGTCGAGCATGGCGGCGAGCAAGTTATTCGCCGCACCGATGGCGTGGAAGTCGCCGGTGAAGTGCAGGTTGATGTCTTCCATCGGCAAAACTTGGGCATAGCCGCCGCCCGCCGCGCCGCCTTTGACACCGAACACAGGCCCCAAAGAAGGCTCGCGCAGGGCGATAACGGCGTCTTTGCCGATGTGGCGCAATGCGTCCGCCAAACCGATGGTCACGGTGGTTTTGCCTTCGCCCGCCGGAGTCGGGTTGATGGCGGTAACCAAAATCAGACGGCCTTGTTTTTGCGGCAGTTTGAACGCTTCGGCAGGATTGATTTTGGCTTTGTAATGGCCGTAGGGTTCGATATTGTCAACGTTCAAACCCAGCTTGACGGCAATTTCGCCAATCGGACGCATGGCGGAAGATTGGGCGATTTCGGCATCGGTTTTGAAGCTCATGATTTTCCTTTACTGAATGGAGAAGAAAAAGAGGAGGGTCGTCTGAAAGCCCATCGGAAAGACAAACGCTGATGGATTCAAAAGAATTTTAGGCATATTATAGCGTTATCTGAGAATGAATCGCAGTGAAAAATTCGATAGTTCAATAAAAATACAGTTCATATTGTTGACAATTCATAATCAAAGGTCGTCTGAAAAATGTCTGTCCCAAAAGATTTGCACACCCACACCATACCTGCCGTCTATTTCTCTGACACCGCTACTGAACACGCCCGCCGTTTGGCGCAGAAATTCGACCTCCCTACCCTGCCCTGCCTGCCTGACAACGGCGAATACCTGCTTGCCGATGCGGAGGGCGTCAGCTTGTGCCGCGCGGGGGAAAAGGGGCGCGTCCGCGTCGACTTCGGCGGCGGCGCAGCCCAATACCGGCGCACCAAAGGCGGCGGCGAGCTGATTGCCAAAGCGGTCAACCACACAACCAAACCGACCGTCTGGGACGGCACCGGCGGACTCGGGCGTGACAGTTTCGTCCTCGCCTCGCTTGGTTTGAGCGTCCACACTTTCGAGCAGCATCCCGCCGTCGCCTGCCTGCTTGCCGACGGCCTCGAACGCGCGCTGCAAGTGCCTGAAATTCAAGACATCGCCCGCCGCATGACTTTCCATTATGGCAACGCCGTCGAATTGATGCGCGAACTCGCCGCCCAATCGCGCCCCGACATCGTGTACCTTGACCCCATGTACCCCGAACGCCAAAAATCCGCCGCCGTCAAAAAGGAAATGGCGTATTTCCACAGCGTCGTCGGTGCCGCCCAAGAAGAAGCCGAGCTGCTTGCCGCCGCCCGCGCCATCGCCAAAAAACGTGTCGTCGTCAAACGCCCGCGCCTCGGTGAATTTCTCAACGGCGAAAAACCTGCCTACCAATACACGGGCAAAAGCACCCGCTTCGATGTGTATTTGCCCGATCATCCGGTTAAAGACGGGGAATAATTCAAAACGCGAAAAGGTCGTCTGAAAATCAGTTTTCAGACGACCTTTTACCAACGTGACCATAAATCTCTGACCGCACAAACTGTAGCCATTCATTTCCGCATAAGCCAAAAGCCAGAAGGCCAGTCAGGTTACAACCCAATCCATCGCTCCTTTCATAAAAAATTCTCGCTCTTAAATCCCCATTCATGTCAAAAGGTCGTCTGAAAACGGGCAAAATGGTTTATCGGCATCCCCACCTGAATTTTCAGACGACCTTTTCCCTTCATAAACCAACAAATTAGAATAAACACTCGTTGAAAAAATACACATTCGGACGAATTTTCCGAATCTGCCCGTTTTGTTCAAAAACCGCCTTTTTTCGAGATTTTGCTAGACATTTGTCGGCAAGTTCGGGAAAATAGTCAAATTCATTTACGGGGTTTCTGCTCCTGCGAATGCCCTTTATGCAACCCAATACCGTCCGGCTTGCGCCGTTGCCGCAGGCCGGTTGTTTTCTGAAATATCCCGCAACAAACACGGCCGCTTCACAACATTTTGGCCGTATCGTAAAGGAACGAAAATGGATTTGCGCAAGTTAAAAAAACTGATTGATTTAGTAGAAGAATCAGGTATCGCCGAAATCGAAGTTACCGAAGGCGAGGAAAAAGTCCGCATCACCCGCGCCACCGCCGCTCCGGCTCCCGTTTATGCCGCGCCCGCCCAAGTAGCGGTGCCTGCCCCTGCACCCGCCGCCGCGCCTGCCGCCGCAGCAGCCCCCGCTCCTGCAGCCCCAGCCGCCCGCGACCTGTCCAACGCGCAAAAATCGCCTATGGTCGGTACGTTCTACCGCGCGCCCGGCCCGAATGCCGCCGCTTTCGTCGAAGTTGGTCAGCAAGTCAAAGCCGGCGATACATTGTGTATCATCGAAGCGATGAAGTTGATGAACGAAATCGAAGCCGAAAAATCCGGCACGGTTAAAGAAATTCTGGTGGAAAACGGTACGCCTGTGGAATTTGGCGAGCCGCTCTTCATCATCGAATAATTCGTTTTCAGACGACCTTCCGGATTGCGTGGAGGTCGTCTGAAATGCTTTCCAACTCAGGATTTCCACCATGCGCCTGCTGTTAGCCATCTTCCTGCCCTTTGCCGTATTCTTCACCATCGGCCGTCCGATTGCGGGCATCATCTGCCTGATTCTCCAATTCACCTTAATCGGCTGGATTCCTGCCGCCATGTGGGCGGTGTACGCGTTGAGCCAATACAAGACCGATGAAAAAATCCGCAATGCATTGGGCAAAAGGTAACAAGCAGGTCGTCTGAAACCACAGGAAAGGTCATCATGCTGAAAAAAGTATTAATCGCCAACCGAGGCGAAATCGCGCTGCGCGTCCTGCGAGCCTGCCGTGAAATGGGCATCGCCACCGTCGCCGTGCATTCCGAAGCCGACAAAGACAGTCTGCACGTCAAACTTGCCGACGAATCCGTGTGCATCGGCCCTGCCGCTTCCGCACAAAGCTATCTCAATATCCCCGCCATCATCGCCGCCGCAGAAGTTACCGGCGCGGATGCCATCCACCCGGGCTACGGCTTCCTTGCCGAAAACGCCAATTTTGCCGAACAGGTCGAACAGTCCGGCTTCATCTTCATCGGCCCCAAAGCCGAAACCATCCGCCTGATGGGCGACAAAGTTTCCGCCAAACACGCGATGATTGAAGCGGGCGTGCCCTGCGTTCCCGGTTCGGACGGCGCGCTGTCCGACGATCCCGCCGAAATCCTCAAAACCGCCGATAAAGTCGGTTATCCCGTGATTATCAAAGCATCGGGCGGCGGCGGCGGACGCGGTATGCGCGTGGTCGAGAAAAAAGAAGACCTCATCAAGTCCGTCGAAATGACCAAAGCCGAAGCAGGCGCGGCGTTCGGCAATCCGATGGTCTATATGGAACGCTACCTGCAACGCCCGCGCCACGTCGAAATTCAAGTGCTTGCCGACGAACACGGCAACGCCATCTACCTTGCCGAGCGCGATTGCTCCATGCAGCGCCGCCACCAAAAAGTCATCGAAGAAGCACCCGCTCCCTTCATCGACGAAAAAGCCCGCGAAAAAATCGGCAAAGCCTGTACCGACGCCTGCAAGCGCATCGGCTACCGTGGCGCAGGTACGTTTGAATTCCTGTATGAAAACGGCGAATTCTTCTTTATCGAAATGAACACCCGCGTCCAAGTCGAACACCCCGTTACCGAGCTGATTACCGGCGTGGACATCGTACAGGAACAAATCCGCATTGCCGGCGGCCTGCCTTTGCAATACAAGCAAAAAGACATCCACATCGAAGGCCATGCTTTCGAGTGCCGCATCAATGCCGAAGACCCGTACAACTTTATCCCCAGCCCGGGTCTGATTGAAAGCTGCCACCTGCCCGGCGGCTTCGGCATCCGCGTGGACAGCCACATTTACCAAGGCTACCGCATCCCGCCGTACTACGACAGCCTGATCGGTAAAGTCTGCGTCATCGGCAAAACCCGCGAGCAGGCAATGGCAAAAATGCGCGTCGCCCTCGCCGAGCTTGCCGTGACCGGCATCAAAACCAATACCCCGCTGCACCGCGATTTGTTCAGCGACCCCGGTTTTGAAAAAGGCGGCGTTAGCATCCACTATTTGGAACACTGGCTGGAAGAACGCAAAGCCAAACAGGACAAATAAACTCGTCCCGCTTGGATAGTCGAAGGTCGTCTGAAAAACCATATGGCTTTCAGACGACCTTTTTTCAAAGAGGTTGAAACCTTAGCATTAGGCATACATCAGCGATTACCAATAGAGCTTAAAATATCATTATCCGCCTGTCTGCTGCCGTTTCCGTACAAGACGCAATCCGTATTCAAATAGAGAAACCGATTCAAACCGAAGCAGACAGCCCCAAACATACAGCAAATGACCCAAATCACTTAATTTGCCTACCATTTCCTAATTTCAGACGACCCCACTGAGAAAGCCCACCATGTCCTATCAACAAATTACCATCAATGTCAACGACGCCGTCGCCGAACGTCTCGCCGATGCCCTGATGGAAAACGGCGCACTATCCGCCGCCATCGAAGACGCCTACGCAGGCACCGAAAACGAACAAGCTATCTTCGGCGAACCCGGTATGCCGACCGAACAAATTTGGCAGCAAAGCAAAGTCATCGCCCTGTTCGGCGAAAACGACGATGCCGCAGCCATGATTCAAGCCGCCAGCCAAGCATGCGGGTTGAAAGACTTGGCATACACCAGCGAAATCCTTGCCGACCAAGACTGGGTGCGCCTGACCCAAGCGCAGTTCGACCCCATCCAAATTTCCGAGCGCCTGTGGATTACCCCCTCTTGGCACGAAGCGCCCAACAGCAACGCCGTCAACCTTCAGCTCGACCCCGGCCTTGCCTTCGGTACCGGCAGCCATCCGACCACCCGCCTCTGCCTCAAGTGGCTGGACACACAACTCAAAGGCGGCGAAAGCGTCCTCGACTACGGCTGCGGCTCCGGCATCCTGACCATCGCCGCCCTCAAGCTCGGCGCAGGTTCTGCCGTCGGCGTCGATATTGACGAGCAAGCCATCCGCGCCAGCAAGGACAACGCCGGACAAAACCACGTCGATGCACAGTTCTACCTGCCCGACGGTTTACCGCAAGGACAATTCGACATCGTCGTTGCCAACATCCTCGCCAACCCCCTGCGCATGCTCGGCGAAATGCTCGCCGCCCGCACCAAACAAGGCGGACGCATCGTGTTGTCCGGTCTGCTGGACGAACAAGTCGAAGAACTCAGCGGCATTTACCGCCAATGGTTCAACATCGAACCCGCCGAAATCGACGAAGGCTGGGCAAGGCTCAGCGGCGTCAAACGCTGATAACGATACGCTCAAACAAAAGGTCGTCTGAAAACCGCTTCAGGTTTCAGACGACCTTTTATGTTCAACCTATAATTTCAAAAACTGCTGTATTACCTACAAATTTTCTGTTCTATAGTGGATTAAATTTAAATCAGGACAAGGCGACGAAGCCGCAGACAGTACAGATAGTACGGCAAGGCGAGGCAACGCCGTACTGGTTTAAAGTTAATCCACTATACTTTATTAAGCGTGTGATCGAGAACCATTTTGACCAAACACATTATCAAATTCATTACTCTCTAAAATTTCTTTGATTTCAGCAACTTTGTCGTCATTTAAAACGACTTCGCTATATTGTGCAATGTATTCATTGAATTCTGTAGATTCAATGACATTATCCGGCATCATAGTTTGGAATTGGCAATTTCCCGAAAATACGACAACCGAGTAAAACAAACGCGGGCTTAAATCAAGCTGCCGCACTAAAGCTTGGATATAGCGTTGATTCTGTGCCAATGGATTAGGGAAAAGCATCTTGGTTCTATGGAATTTCTGCGTCCACATCCCATCTCCGTTATCCCCCCAAATACGGCCTTGGTAATTCGGTGTAGATACGATAAAAATACCGAATCGTGAAACGTAAACATAATCAATTTGTTCATGTGTTCCTGAAATACGTATATCAAGATGACGGAAAACATGATATGAATTTTCATCCAAGTAGCATTGAGCACGCACATTAACAGCAAAACGGCTGATAAACCGTTTTACTGAATCTTGCTTACTGACAAGCGCAGCCAAAATCAGTATCAGGCTATATCCCGCCATACCTGATACACCATCCCCAAATATGAAATCAAAGTTCATGACAAATTATCCGCAATATGAAATATTTATTTTTTTTCGCAATAGGTTACACATTAATTTATGATAATGTATTTTAAAATTATAACCCAATTAGCATTTTTTACAATAAAAATACCGTTTATGCAAAATAAAAACCTCTTATCTATAAATTTTGTTGTTTTTTGATTCCAAATAAAATAGCAATCCTCCTAAATAGCCAAACTTTATTCATTATTGGAATAGGCAATAGGTGTCCTTAAAAACAAAAAAGTCGTCTTAAATACATTCAGACGACATTAAAACAACTTTAAAATGCGATAGATCTTACCAAAATATTTGCTTTATCCTATAAAAACCGTATTCAGTAAACAACCTTTATTGCCGAATCAGAAAAGTAAAATTATGCGCAATAAAGGAATCATTTAAAACTTTTCTATACCATTCGTTACCTAAGATTCTGCCCTGCTAAAAATCATTTATCATAAAAAAGCACGGTAATCAACCGTGCTTTTTGCAAAGCAAATCTGCTTATTTGTTTTTGTGCGAACGAAGATAATCCAAGGTCTTGAGTTGGGCAATCGCTGCGGCCAAGGCTTTGTGTGCTTCAGCCAGCGATTTATCGTCTTTGGCTTGAGAAATACCGGTTTCCGCCGCTTTCTTGGCAGCTTCCGCGCGCTCCCGATCCATCTCGGAACTGCGTACGGCAACATCCGCCAACACAGTAAGTTGGTTGGGCTGCACTTCCAGCACTCCGCCGGAAACGGCAACAAGCACTTCTTCGGCTTCGCCCGGCACGGTCAAACGCAATGCACCGGGACGTACCAAACTCATAATCGGCTCGTGTCGCGGATAAATACCGAGCTCACCTTGAACAGTCGGAACCACTACAAAACTGGCTTCGCCTGAATAGATGTTCTGCTCGCTACTTACCACTTCAACTCGCATGATGCTCATGCCGACCTCCTTAGTTTAAGGTTTTCGCTTTCTCGACCGCTTCTTCGATACCGCCTACCATGTAGAAAGCTTGCTCAGGCAGATGGTCGTATTCACCGCTCAAGATAGCTTTAAAGCCGGCAATGGTGTCACGCAGCGATACATATTTGCCGGGAGAGCCGGTAAATACTTCGGCAACGTGGAACGGTTGCGACAGGAAGCGTTGAATCTTACGCGCACGCATCACGGTCAGTTTATCTTCGTCTGACAATTCGTCCATACCCAGAATGGCAATAATATCGCGCAATTCTTTGTATTTTTGCAGGGTAGATTGTACGCCGCGGGCTACATCATAGTGTTCTTGACCCAATACCATCGGATCCAGTTGGCGCGAAGTGGAATCGAGCGGGTCAACTGCGGGGTAAATACCCAAAGAGGCGATATCACGGCTCAATACGACAGTGGCGTCCAAGTGGGCAAATGTCGTTGCAGGAGACGGGTCAGTCAAGTCATCCGCAGGTACATATACGGCTTGAATGGAGGTAATGGAGCCTGTTTGGGTAGAGGTAATACGCTCTTGCAAACGACCCATTTCTTCAGCCAATGTCGGTTGGTAACCTACTGCTGAAGGCATACGACCCAACAATGCGGATACTTCGGTACCGGCCAGGGTGTAACGGTAGATATTGTCCACGAAGAACAATACGTCACGGCCTTTGCCGCTTTCGTCTTTTTCATCACGGAAGTATTCGGCCATCGTCAAACCGGTCAAGGCTACACGCAGACGGTTACCCGGAGGTTCGTTCATCTGACCGTAAACCATCGCCACTTTGTCCAATACGTTGGAATCTTTCATCTCGTGGTAGAAGTCATTACCTTCACGGGTACGCTCACCCACACCTGCAAACACGGACAAACCGCTATGTGCTTTGGCGATGTTGTTAATTAATTCCATCATGTTGACGGTTTTGCCTACACCGGCACCACCGAACAGACCTACTTTACCGCCTTTGGCAAACGGACACAGCAAGTCAATCACTTTAATGCCGGTTTCCAGCAGCTCAGTAGTCGCAGACAGTTCATCAAATTTCGGAGCTGTCTGATGGATGGCACGGTGTTTGTCGGTATCAATCGGACCTGCTTCGTCAACAGGCGTACCCAATACATCGACAATACGTCCCAAAGTACCTTTACCTACCGGTACTGTAATCGGCGCACCTGTATTGCTTACAGTCATGCCGCGTTTCAAACCATCCGAACTACCCATTGCAATAGTACGAACTACGCCGTCACCCAGAAGCTGTTGCACTTCCAAAGTCAGGCCGTTTGCATCCAATTTCAGGGCGTCGTAAACACGCGGAATGGCATCACGCGGAAACTCCACGTCAACTACCGCACCAATAATTTGTACGATTTTGCCTTGGCTCATTATCGTATCCTAATTTCCTGTTCAGGTTTCAGACGACATTAAACTGCCGCCGCACCTGCTACAATTTCTGACAATTCCGTGGTAATCGCAGCTTGACGCGATTTGTTATATACCAAACGCAACTCTTTAATGGCATTGCCTGCATTGTCGGTGGCTGCTTTCATTGCCACCATACGCGCAGCTTGCTCAGATGCCATATTGTCACTCAATGCTTGGTAAACCACAGACTCTAAATAGCGGCGAACCAGATATTCCAACACAGCGACAGGACTTGGCTCATAACGGTATTCCCAACTGAATGAAGAATAACTCTCCTCGTCTTCTATCACATTTTCGCCGATAGGCAGCAGAACCTCCAACCGTGGTTCTTGACGCATGGTATTCACAAAACATGAATACACCAGATGTATCTTATCTAACTCATGCTTCTCGTAACGTTGGAAGATTTCAGTCAATGGACCAAGCAGCAATTCCATTCTTGGGGTATCACCCAAATTAATCGCACTGGCAATAACGTTCAAACCGATGTTTTGACAAGCTGCCAAACCTTTACTACCTAAACAGACGACATCAACTTCAATGCCTTGTTCCTGGTATTCTTGGACTTGCGCTAAGAATTTCTTCAAAACATTCGCGTTCAAACCACCGCAAAGACCTTTATCAGAGGTGATTAAAATGAAACCTACCCGACGTGTTTCACGATGAGGTGCCAATAATTTAATACCGTGATCTTCATGGGTTCGCGCCAAATGACTCATAACTGTCCGTACTTTTTCGGCATACGGACGCGCCAAGCGCATCCGTTCCTGAGTCTTCCGCATTTTAGAGGTTGACACCATCTGCATCGCTTTAGTGATCTTTTGGGTATTTTGAACACTACGGATTTTGGTGAGAATCTCTTTTCCGACTGCCATTTCAGACTCCTTTCATTTCAGCTCTTAGGCTTGGTAAGCATAAGAAGATTTGAAAGAATTCATGGCTTCGGTCAATGCTTTTTCGCTTTCATCGGACATCGCACCTGATGCGTTGATTGCTTCTAAAACACCAGGATGCTGAGTGCGTACAAAGCTCAAAAATTCCGCTTCGAAAGCCAATGCCTTGGATACCGGTACATCTTCGTAAGAACCATTATTAATGGCCCACAAGGTCAAAGCCATTTCAGCTGTATCCAAAGTGCTGAATTGTTTTTGCTTCATCAATTCAGTAACCACTTCACCGTGTTGCAGCTGTTTGCGTGTAGCTTCATCCAAATCGGAAGCAAATTGCGAGAAGGCTGCCAACTCACGATATTGGGCAAGTGCCAAACGGATACCGCCACCCAGTTTTTTAATTACTTTGGTTTGCGCAGCACCACCTACGCGCGATACCGAAATACCGGCATTAATCGCAGGACGGATACCGGCGTTAAACAAGTCGGTTTCCAAGAAAATCTGACCGTCGGTAATCGAAATCACGTTTGTCGGTACGAATGCAGAGACGTCGCCGGCTTGCGTTTCAATAATTGGCAATGCAGTCAGAGAGCCTGTTTTGCCCTTCACTTCGCCATTGGTCAGTTTTTCAACTTCGTGTTCATTTACACGGGCAGCACGCTCCAACAAGCGGGAGTGCAGATAGAAAACGTCGCCAGGATATGCTTCACGACCGGGAGGACGGCGCAGCAACAGGGAAATTTGACGGTAAGCAACAGCTTGTTTGGACAAGTCATCATATACAATCAATGCGTCTTCACCGCGGTCGCGGAAAAACTCGCCCATCGTACAACCTGCATAAGGTGCGATATATTGCAAAGCCGCAGCTTCAGAAGCAGTCGCCGCAACCACAATAGTGTGTTCCATTGCGCCATGCTCTTCCAATTTGCGTACTACGTTGGCAATAGAAGATGCTTTTTGACCGATTGCAACATAAATACAGATAACGCCCGTACCTTTTTGGTTGACAATAGCATCCAATGCTACGGCTGTTTTACCTGTTTGACGGTCACCAATGATCAACTCACGTTGACCGCGACCAATCGGAACCATTGAGTCAATGGCCTTCAGACCGGTTTGCATAGGCTGGTCAACTGATTTACGGGCAATTACACCCGGTGCAATTTTTTCGATTGGCGCTGTGGAAGATGTGTTGATCGGGCCTTTGCCATCAATCGGGCGACCCAATGCATCTACAACGCGACCAACCAACTCACGACCGACAGGTACTTCCAAAATACGGCCGGTACAAGTAACTGTGTCGCCTTCTTTAATATGTTCGTATTCACCCAACACTACGGCGCCGACGGAGTCGCGCTCCAAGTTCATCGCCAAACCGAAAGTGTTACCCGGGAATTCGAGCATCTCACCTTGCATTGCGTCTGACAAGCCATGAATACGAACAATACCGTCTGTTACAGAAATAACCGTACCACGGGTACGTACTTCTGTATTTCCAGACAGATTTTCAATTTTAGCTTTAATCAAATCGCTAATTTCAGCAGGATTAAGCTGCATGAAAACTCTCCTAATTTGTCATAGTCGCATACAGGGCATTCAATTTACCCCGCACCGACAAATCCAAGACCTGGTCACCCACTTCAACTTTGACACCGCCAATTAATTCAGGCGCGACTTCAGTTGTAATCTGCAACTTACTATCAAAGCGTTTTTTCAATATTTCAGCCAACTCAGCCAATTGATCTTCAGTCAATGGATAAGCACTGTAAATCACAGCGGACTTAGTATGATTGAATGACAAGGTTAAAGCTTGATATTGAGCATAGACTTCAGGCAATACAGGCAAACGTTTTTGCTCTGCCAGAACAGTAATGAAATTCTTCAATTCATCACTTTTTAATTCAACGAGTTCGGCAAGTACATTTACCTTTTCAGAAGTATTGATTTCAGGTTGCTCAAGAAAAGAAATCACTTTCTGATTTTGAACAACCGCGGCTAATTCTTCCAGTCCGCCCAACCAAGACTCAATTTGGTTTTTTTCCTGCGCCAGATTAAACAATGCTTTCGCATAAGGTCTGGCAATCGTTGCGAACTCAGCCATAAGATTACAGCTCCTGTTTTAAAGCGCTGAGCAGCTGCGCATGTTTTGAAGTATCTACTTCACTGCGCAAAATAGACTCTGCACCTTTAACCGCCAATGCAGCAACCTGTTCACGCAAAACTTCGCGTGCACGATTCATTTCTTGCTGGGCATCAGCTTTAGCTTGTGCTGTAATCCGCACTGCCTCGACAGTAGCTTGCTCTTTCGCTTCTTCTACGATTTTGGCGGCACGTTTTTCGGCGTTTGCTACCATTTCGGAAACTTGGTTACGCCCTTCAGCCAAGAGTTCTGCAACTTTCTTCTCTGCCTGTTCAAAATCGCTCTTACCGCGCTCGGCAGCAGCCAAGCCTTCGGCAATTTTTGCGGCACGCTCATCCAATGCTTTTGCGATTGGCGGCCACACGAATTTCATGGTAAACCAAACCAAACCGAAAAAGACGATGATTTGAGCGAATAAGGTTGCATTAATATTCACGTTAGTTAACCTTCGTACTAGTGTTAATCAAACAGACCGAAGTCTGTACCTAGACGGATCACGCCGTTTGATTATGCACCAAATGGTTTAACGAAGGCGAACAACAGTGCAATAGCCACACCAATCAGGAATGCGGCATCAATCAGACCAGCAATCAGGAACAATTTAGTTTGCAGCGGACCAATCAATTCAGGTTGACGAGCAGAAGACTCCAAATATTTGGAACCGACCATTGCGATACCGATAGAGGCACCCAATGCACCCAATGCTACGATCAAACCACATGCAATTGCTACCAAACCCATTTTTTACTCCTTGAGAAAACAAAGAAAGTTAATGAAAAACTACCTAATAAATTAATGTGCATCATGAGCTTGTCCGATATAGACAAACGCCAAGGCCATAAAGATAAATGCCTGCAGGGTAATCACCAAGATATGGAAAATCGCCCATGCCAATCCGGCAAGGATGTGGAAACCAAACAGAATCGGATCCAACACTTCAACGCTTCCAGATGTCGCCCAAGCGCCACCCAGCAAAGCAATCAGAAGGAACACCAGCTCACCGGCATACATGTTACCGAACAACCGCATACCGTGAGAAACTGTTTTAGAGAGAAATTCGACCAGATTCAAAAGGAAGTTGGCGGGAGCAAGTTTGGCGCCGAACGGAGCGCTGAACAACTCATGAATCCAACCACGGATACCTTTGATTTTGATATTGTAATAAATACAAATCACCAAGACACCGATAGCCAACGCTAATGTGGTATTCAAATCTGCGGTCGGTACAATACGCAACAATGCATGATGGTTACCGGTAATGTTTTGCCATAGCCACGGGAACAAATCGACCGGCAGCATATCCATGGCATTCATCAGGAAAATCCATACAAACAGCGTCAAGCCTAACGGAGCAATGGCTTTTCGAGATTGCTCGTTGTGAATAATGCTTTTGCACATATCATCCACAAACTCAAACAAAATCTCGACGGCAGCCTGAAAACGCCCCGGCACACCCGCCGTCGCCTTCTTAGCCCCACGCAAAAGTAGGAAACTTCCGATTACACCCAACAATACAGAGAAAAATATTGCATCAATATTAATAAAAGAAAAATCAGCAATATTATCCAAGCCTTGTCCCTTAGCGACATCGGAAAGGCTGGTCAAACTTTGCAAGTGGTGCGTGATGTAATCAGTAGCAGTAATTTTGTCACCTGCCATAATGCTTCACTCTCAACAATACTAAAAAAACGAAATGGCTGACACCGAGCAATCCGAACAAGAACGGAAAGAATATCAAAGACTGATGCCAAACTGCGAATACGGCAAGCATCATCACCAGTGACAGCACTACTTTTAAAATTTCCCCGATAATGAACGCTTTACCATGATACAAAGGGTTGCGCTTGGAAAATTTTAAAAGTAAAACTGCGATAGAAGACGGGACTAAATAACAAACTCCCCCTGCGACAGAAGACCAAAATCCATCCACACCCGCAAAAACAGCACTTAATACAGAAATAATTAATAAAACAATGATTTGATAAACTAAAATCTGATTCATGCAAAATTAGGGGGTACAACGGAAATGGTCAAGCGATGCTAGAATATAATGAAGAAGCCTGCACACGTCAAGAGATAGTTAACCTTTGTGAAATAACACCAGCCACATTTAACAACGTATGTAATTTTTTATTCTATCACAAATTACATTAAATTACAGCCATTATCCAGTAATTCTATTTCAATAAAAAAGTCATCTGAAAACTGGAGAAGACGTTTTCAGATGGCCTTAATTTTAAATTTTCCGCACAACCTAATTCACATCTGATAATCGATGCCCAACTGTTTCAGCAGATATTCAAATGTTTCCGGCGTATCAAAGTGGAGGACGATTTTGCCTTTTTTGTGATTGGTGGTTTTGACTTCCGCGTTAACGCCCAGCCTTTCGGTCAACACGTCGTTCAGACGACGTATATCGGGGCTGATGGTTTTTTTGATTTCCTGTTTGGTTTGATGGGCGATTTGGCTGCGGCGTTCGACTTCGCGCACCGACCAACCGTTTTTTACTGCTTTTTGCGCCAATTCAAGCTGCTCGACCACGGGCAGGGTCAGCAGGGCGCGGGCGTGTCCCATTTCAAGATGGCGGTGGTAGAGCATTTCTTGGACGGGTTCGGGCAGGCTCAACAGGCGCAGGCTGTTGGAAATGGCGCTGCGGCTTTTGCCGACCGCCTTGGCGATGGTTTCATGAGTCAGTCCGAACTCGTCGGCGAGGCGTTTCAAACCTTGCGCTTCTTCAATCGGGTTTAAGTTTTCGCGTTGCAGGTTTTCAATCAAACCCATTGCCAGCGCGGTTTCGTCGCTGATGGTTTTGATGACGACCGGAATCTCGGTCAGTCCGGCGAGCTGGGATGCGCGCCAGCGGCGTTCGCCGGCGATCAGTTCGTATTGGGAAAGGCCGTGTTCGCGCACGATGACCGGCTGGATAACGCCTTGCGCTTTAATTGAATCCGCCAGCTCCTGCAAGGCTTCGTCGTCCATCTGTACCCGCGCCTGATAGCGGCCGGGTTGGATGTCGTTGATGGCGACGGTAGTCAGGCGGTCGCTGCTGCTGTTGTCCACGCCGTTGGAAATCAGGGAATCTAAACCGCGGCCCAAACCGCCTTTTGCTTTTGCCATATTGAATCCTTTTCAGACGACCTTCCATAAAGCGCGTATTCTAGCGGATATTCGCAGGTGGCGACAATTCATATCACATCGTCTGTATTTATCAGACCGTATATTTTCAGCTAAAATCCAGCCTTCTATTTTTTATCGAACCACTCGTCATTCAATGCTTTATTCTTTTCTTACCGATATGTGGGATATTCTGCGTCTGCGCTATAAAAATCCTGCTGATTATTTCTATATGCTGCCTGTCATTTTGGCGATTTTGCTGCTGTTGGGCATGATTAATGCGGCAGATATGTCGACCTTGCTCGGCGTCAGCACTGCCACCGTTGTCTTTGGCGTGTTGGTTACCGTCATAAAGTGGCTGATTTTGAGCCGTGTGATGCGTCATGTTTTGAGCAGAAACGGCGCGCCACGCCTGCCTTTATGGGGATTCATCTTGGCATCGGAAGCTTTGATGATTCCGGCGCTGCTTGTGTTTTACGTCCCGCAGATTACGCCGCTGCTGATGTTTTGGAAGACTTGGGCGTTTGGGGCGCAGGCTGTCGGCTTGATGAAGATGGGACAGGTTAAAGTTTGGACGATATTCAAAGGCTATCTTTTGTACTTCTGCTGCATGGTTCTGATTATAGGGATTTTGATACAGCTGTTTACACTGGCTGGCTGGTTCGATAAAGCAACGCTAATGCAAAATTTTAATGCGTTAACGGCTGCTATGGAGCAGGCAAGATAAGCCAGGGTCGTCTGAAAATCTACCCTTCTCGTTTTCAGACGACCTTCTTTCAAAGAAAAAACCTGCACGGTTGTCCGTGCAGGTTTTTGTTTGCGCTCAGGTTGGGGCAACCTTACATCATGCCGCCCATTCCACCCATGCCGCCCATGTCAGGCATAGCTGGTTTTTCTTCAGGGATTTCGGCAATCATGCAGTCTGTCGTCAGCATCAGGCCGGCGATAGACGCGGCGTGTTGCAGCGCGGAACGGGTTACTTTGGCAGGGTCGAGTACGCCCATTTCAATCATATCGCCGTATTCGCCGGAGCCTGCGTTGTAACCGTAGTTGCCTTTGCCTTCCAGCACTTTGTTCACCACTACGCTAGGCTCGCCGCCTGCGTTGGCAACGATTTGGCGCAGCGGAGACTCAACGGCACGCAAGACGATTTGTACGCCTGCGTCTTGGTCGGCATTGCCGGTGTGCAGGTTTTCCAAAGCGGCACGGGCGCGCAACAGGGCTACGCCGCCGCCTGCAACCACGCCTTCTTCAACGGCTGCACGGGTAGCGTGCAGCGCGTCTTCCACGCGGTCTTTTTTCTCTTTCATTTCGACTTCGGTAGCGGCACCGACTTTAATCACTGCCACGCCGCCTGCCAATTTGGCAACGCGCTCTTGCAGTTTTTCTTTGTCGTAATCGCTGGTTGCGGTTTCGATTTGTTGGCGGATTTCGGCAACACGCGCTTCGATTTGGGCAGCGTCGCCGAAGCCGTCGATGATGGTGGTGTTTTCTTTACCGATTTCGATGCGTTTGGCTTGACCCAAGTCTTCCAAAGTGGCTTTTTCCAAAGACAGGCCGACTTCTTCGGCAATCACGGTGCCGCCGGTCAGAATGGCGATGTCTTGCAACATGGCTTTGCGGCGGTCGCCGAAGCCCGGGGCTTTCACGGCAACGGTTTTCAGGATGCCGCGGATGTTGTTCACGACCAAAGTCGCCAAGGCTTCGCCTTCTACGTCTTCAGCGATGATCAACAGCGGACGGCTGGCTTTTGCCACTTGTTCCAAAACAGGCAGCAGGTCGCGGATGTTGCTGATTTTTTTGTCAAACAACAAAACAAACGGATTATCCAGCGCGGCGATTTGTTTTTCCGCGTCGTTGATGAAGTAAGGGGACAGGTAGCCGCGGTCGAACTGCATGCCTTCGACGACATCCAATTCGTTTTCCAAAGATTTGCCGTCTTCAACGGTAATCACGCCTTCTTTGCCGACTTTTTCCATCGCTTCGGCAATAATCGCGCCGACTTGTTCGTCAGAGTTGGCGGAAATCGAGCCGACTTGGGCGATTTCTTTGGAAGTGTCGCAAGGTTTGGCGATGTTTTTCAGCTCTTCAACCAAAGCGGCAACGGCTTTGTCGATACCGCGTTTCAGGTCGGTCGGGTTCATGCCGGCGGTAACGTATTTCATGCCTTCGGCTACGATGGCTTGTGCCAGTACGGTGGCGGTAGTCGTACCGTCGCCCGCTACGTCGTTGGTTTTGGACGCGACTTCTTTCACCATTTGCGCGCCCATGTTTTCGAATTTGTCTTTCAGTTCGATTTCTTTAGCGACGGTAACGCCGTCTTTGGTGATGTGCGGGCCGCCGAATGCGCGGTCAACGACTACGTTGCGGCCTTTAGGACCCAAAGTTACGCGGACGGCGTTTGCCAGAGTGTTCACGCCGCTGACCATTTTTTGGCGGACTTCGTTACCGAACTGTACGTCTTTTGCTGCCATATTTTGATTCTCCTAATTTATTTAATACATTTGATTCTGTCTGAGGTCGTCTGAAAACCTTGTATGCCTTTTCAGACGACCTGTCGTTTTGAATGCACGGAATGCTTATTCCACAATCCCGAAAATGTCTTCTTCGCGCATTACCAACAGCTCTTCGCCGTCGGCTTTTACGGTTTGACCGCTGTATTTGCCGAAAATGACTTTGTCGCCGACTTTGACATCCAGCGGACGGCGGTTGCCGTCTTTACCGATTTTGCCTGCGCCCACGGCGATCACTTCGCCCATATCGGGTTTTTCAGCGGCTGCGCCCGGCAAGACGATGCCTGATGCGGTTTTTTCTTCAGCTTCCAAGCGTTTGACGACGACGCGGTCGTGTAAAGGACGGATGGTCATGTTTTATGCTCCGATAAATAGTTTGAAAACAATCATCTGCCTTCATCCGGCAGATGCGGTTTGAAAAAGAAGGCGGCAAGTTTGTCAACAAACTTACCTTAACACAGCGGCAAATTAGGGTTTGTCCCGATAAATTCAAGGGAAGAAGTAAAAATTTTCTATGCGGGGTCGTCTGAAAACAGACATGACAAGTTGCGCACCATCCCCGCCCTACTTTCAATGCTGATCAAGCAGGCAGGCATTTTCAGACGACCTTTTACAGACGGTGGGCTTCACATGCTTCAATCAACAAAAAACCAAACATTATTGGCGCAAAACTATGCACACCTTTACAAAATAATATCCCACCTTTAAAATAAATAAAAATTATTATTAATAAATAATTTATTGATTAACTGAAACTTATCCAACAGAAGGAAATTTCCATGACTTCACCCCTGTTCCGCTTCAGCCTGCTTTCAATGGCACTCGCCGCCGGTTTTGCCCACGCGGAAAACGAAGCGAAAGAAAGTGTTACCCTTGATACCGTTACCGTAAAAGGCGACCGCCAAGGTAGCAAGGTCAAAACTAATATCGTCACCCTTCGTCAAAAAGACGAAAGCACATCAACCGATTTGCGCGAATTGTTAAAAGAAGAACCTGCCATCGATTTCGGCGGCGGTAACGGCACATCCCAACACATGACCTTGCGCGGCATGGGTCAGAACTCTGTCGACATCAAGGTGGACAACGCCTATTCCGACAGCCAAATCCTTTACCACCAAGGCAGATTTATTGTCGATCCCGCTTTGGTTAAAGTCGTTTCCGTACAAAAAGGCGCGGGTTCCGCCTCTGCCGGTATCGGCGCAACCAACGGCGCGATCATCGCCAAAACCGTCGATGCCCAAGACCTGCTCAAAGGCTTGGATAAAAACTGGGGCGTGCGCCTCAGCAGCGGCTATGCCTCTAATGACGGCGTAAACTACGGCGCAAGCGTATTCGGAAAAGAGGGCAACTTCGACGGTTTGTTCTCCTACAACCGCAACGATGAAAAAGAGTACGAAGCAGGTAAAGGCTACAAAAGTCCCAACGGCGGCAAAACCGTACCTTACAGCGCACTGGACAAACGCAGCTACCTGGCCAAAATCGGAACAACCTTCGGCGACGGCGACCACCGCATCGTGTTGAGCCACATGAAAGACCAGCACCGGGGCATCCGTACTGTGCGTGAAGAGTTTACAATCTTCGAGTCCGACCCTGCAAAAGACAGGCAGAAACCCTCATACCGTGAAACTACCCAATCCAACACCAACTTGGAGTACACGGGTAAAAACCTGGGCTTTGTCGAAAAACTGAACGCCAACGCCTATGTGTTGGAAAACGAACGCTATTCCGCCGATGACAGCGGCAGCGGTTACGCAGGCAATGTGGTCGGCCCTAACCATACCCGAATCGCCACTCGTGGTGCGAACTTCAACTTCGACAGCCGCCTTGCCGAACAAACCCTGTTGAAATACGGTATCAACTACCGCCATCAGGAAATCGAGCCGCAAGCGTTTTTGAACAACGAATTTAAGATCTCCGGTAAGAAACCAGACCCCAAAGATCCTAAAAAAGAAATAGATAAGACCGATGAAGAAAAAGCGAAAGACAAGAAAGTTATGGATCTTGTCCATTCCTACAAACTGTCCAACCCGACCAAAACCGATACCGGCGCGTATATCGAAGCCATTCACGAAATTAACGGCTTTACCCTGACCGGCGGACTGCGTTACGACCGCTTCAAGGTGAAAACCCATGACGGCAAAACCGTTTCAAGCAGCAGCCTTAACCCGAGTTTCGGCGTGATTTGGCAGCCGCACGAACACTGGAGCTTCAGCGCAAGCCACAACTACGCCAGCCGCAGCCCGCGCCTGTATGACGCGCTGCAAACCCACGGCAAGCGCGGCATCATCTCGATTGCCGACGGCACCAAAGCCGAACGCGCGCGCAATACCGAAATCGGTTTCAACTACAACGACGGCACGTTTGCCGCAAACGGCAGCTACTTCTGGCAGACCATCAAAGACGCGCTTGCCAATCCGCAAAACCGCCACGACTCTGTCGCCATCCGTGAAGCCGTCAATGCCGGCTACATCAAAAACCACGGTTACGAATTGGGCGCGTCCTACCGCACCGGCGGCTTGACTGCCAAAGTCGGCGTAAGCCACAGCAAACCGCGTTTTTACGATACACACAAAGATAAATTGTTAAGCGCGAACCCCGAGTTTGGCGCACAAACCGGCCGCACTTGGACGGCTTCCCTTGCCTACCGCTTCCAAAATCCGAATCTGGAAATCGGCTGGCGCGGACGCTATGTTCAAAAAGCCGTGGGTTCGATATTGGTGGCAGGTCAAAAAGGTCGCGACGGCAAACTGGAAAACGTTGTACGCCAAGGTTTCGGTGTGAACGATGTCTTCGCCAACTGGAAACCATTGGGCAAAGACACGCTCAATATCAATCTTTCAGTTAACAACGTGTTCAACAAGTTCTACTATCCGCACAGTCAACGCTGGACCAATACCCTACCAGGTACCGGACGTGATGTACGCTTGGGCGTTAACTACCGCTTCTAAAAAGAGCGGGTAAAATACGGGCAGGTCGTCTGAATCAGCTTCGGTTTTCAGACGACCTGTCCGTCTATCAGATTTCTCAATCTGGCATTTTCCAAACCTTTTTTTGACAACGGCAGGATTGGAACAGGTATTTGATGCGTGCATCCGCTTTGCGGATTTTCAGACGACCCGTCCATATTATCTGCCCCGAACCCGACAACGGAGAAATTATCCCATGTTACGTTTAACTGCTTTAGCCGTATGCTGCGCCCTTGCTTTGGGTGCGTGTTCGCCGAAAGATTCCGCTTCAAACCAAAACGCCCAAACCGCTTCCGCAGCCCAAACCGAAGGCGCGGGTTTGACCGTCAAAACGACGCGCGGCGACGCGAAAGTACCGCAAAATCCCGAACGCATCGCCGTTTACGATTTGGGTATGCTCGATACTTTAAACAAATTGGGTGTGAAAACCGGTTTGTCCATCGACAAAAACCTGCTGCCTTATTTGGACGAATATTTCAAAACGACAAAACCTGCCGGTACGCTGTTCGAGCCGGATTACGAGGCGCTCAACGCCTATAAGCCGCAGCTCATCATCATCGGCAGCCGCGCAGCCAAAGCGTTTGACAAGTTGAACGCCATTGCGCCGACCATCGAAATGACCGCCGATACCGCCAACCTCAAAGAAAGTGCCAAAGAGCGTATCGACGCGCTGGCGCAAATCTTCGGCAAACAGGCGGAAGCCGACAAGCTGAAGGCGGAAATCGACGCATCTTTCGACGCTGCGAAAACTGCCGCGCAAGGTAAAGGCAAAGGTTTGGTGATTCTGGTCAACGGCGGGAAAATGTCCGCCTTCGGCCCGTCTTCACGACTGGGCGGCTGGCTGCACAAAGACATCGGCGTTCCGGCCGTTGACGAAGCCATCAAAGAAGGCAGCCACGGTCAGCCCGTCAGCTTCGAATACCTGAAAGAGAAAAATCCCGACTGGCTGTTTGTCCTTGACAGGGGCGCTGCCATCGGCGAAGAAGGACAGGCGGCGAAAGACGTGTTGAACAATCCGCTGGTCGCCGAAACAACCGCATGGAAAAAAGGACAAGTGGTTTACCTCGTTCCCGAAACCTACTTGGCGGCGGGCGGCGCGCAAGAATTGCTGAACGCTTCCAAACAGGTTACCGACGCGTTTAAGGCTGCGAAGTAATTTGATTTGATTAAAAAAAGGTCGTCTGAAACCACAAATCAGGGTTTCAGACGACCTTTCTCTATACGCCATCCCTCCATCCAAATATCCGCATCACACCCCCTCTTCCTAAAACACAGGTTTCCCATCCCCGCTGGCCTTGCCGCAGCCATCAAACAACGCGACGTCGCAGCAAAAATATCGCCAGCCCTTCCGAAAATCCGGCTTCTGCCACATTCGGTTAAAGAGCATCAATAAATGTAGGCCTCTGAAAATATGATTAATATTCTCGGAGTAATGTATATTGTTTGCAAATCATTATCAAAAAATATTAGAATATACACTCTTGCTTTAACGCAACACCCCTTAATCACCCATCTAGAGGAAGAACATGAAATCCCCCCATTCCCCCGCCTTCCGTTTCAGCATCATGGTGCTGGCACTGTCTTCAGGTTTTGCCCATGCAGACAACGTTCGCCCCGAAGCGACTGCCGAACTGAAAGAAGTCGTCGTTACCGGTACTGCCGTACCGACCCGCGTTACCCGCAACCAGCTTGACCGCGAAACTTCGACCGATTTGAAACAAGTCATGAAAGACCAAATCGGTATGGATGTCGGCGGCGGCAACGGTGTGGCGCAGTTTTACAGCATCCGCGGCGTCGGCGAAGATAAGATTAATCTGGAAGTGGACGGCACCAGCCAATCCACCAAAATCTTCCACCACCAAAGTCGCTTCCAGCTTGATCCCGCTTTGGTGAAAAGCATCAACGTCGAAAAAGGCACAGGCGCGGCGAGCGCGGGCTTGGGCGCGGTTGGCGGTACCATCCGCGTAACGACGGTTGACGCGAAAGACCTGCTGACGGACGGCAAACCTTTCGGTTTCAAACTCGGCGCGGGCTTGAGCAGCAATAAAGGCTCAACCGGCAACGCGGCGGTTTACGGCTATCAAAACGGCTTCGATGCCCTGTTTGCAGGCAACTTCCTCAACAACCGCGACTACAAAGACGGCAACGGCAATGTCAACCGCGGCAGTCGTCTGAAACAGCACAGCTACCTCGCCAAACTCGGCTACGACTTCAACGACGACCACGGCATCCGCCTGACCTACCGTCAGGAATACCAAAAAGGCAACCGCACCGACAAAGCCGAGTTCCAAAACGTTGACAGCTACGTCGGCGTGGACGGCACTTATCAAAAAGAACAATCCTACAATCTGGAATACCGCGGCCGCAACGTCGGCTTCCTCGACAAAATCGACGCCAACGTCTTCCAAATCAACACCGACGACACCAAGCCGCCTAAAGGCGCGCCTTCCCCGAAAGCCCACGCCTCCGGCACGGCGCAAGGCGGCGTTCCCATCGGTCAGCTTGAGTTGAGCAAAATCAAAGCGACCGGCGCGAATCTGAACCTCGCCAGCTCTTTCGGCGACGGACACATGGTGAAATACGGCGTCAACTACCGCCACGAAACCTCCGAGCCGTCCGACAAAGGCGCGTGGCTGAAGATTCTCGGCCTGTATGACCGCGACAAAGAGAAGAAAGCCGAATACGGCGTGTACGCGGAAGGCATCTGGAACCTGCACCCCGTTACCCTGACCACCGGCCTGCGTTACGACCATTTCAAATACAACGCCGCCAGCAAACAAAGCGCGTCGCACGGTCAGCTCAACCCCAGCATCGGCGCGATTTGGGACATCAACGACAACTTCTCGCTCTTGGCAAACCTCAATCAGGCAAGCCGTGCGCCCCGCCTGAACGAAGCCCTGTTGGCTAACGAACGCGCAGGCGCCGCCGCCGATTTGGACAGCAACCTCAAAGCCGAAACCGCCCGCCGTGCCGAACTCGGCTTCAAATGGCGCAACGACAACTTCAACGTCAGCGGCAGCGTGTTCCACCAACGCATCAAAGACCTCATCGTCTATCGTTGGGCAAAAATCAACAACAACACCGCCTCCATTACCGAACGCGGCAAGATTTACAACGGCGGCACGCTCAAAACTTACGGCTACGAACTTGACGCATCCTACCGCTGGGGTGGCCTGACCGCACGCGCCGGCGTATCCTACGTCAAACCCCGCCTGAACGGCGAAATGTACTACGGCGAAAGCCCGATTCAAGCGGAAGACCACGAAAGCTCGTTCACCTTCTGGAACACCGGCCGCCAATGGCTGACCGGCCTGTCTTATCAGTTTGAAAACCCCAAACTCGAAATCGGCTGGCGTGGCCGCTACGCCCAAAGCGTGAAATACACCGACGTCGCCCGCGGACAAGGCACGATACACGGCAAGAAATCAGGCTACGGCGTACACGACATCTACGCCAACTGGCAGCCGCTGAAAAAAGACAACCTGAACGTCAACTTCGCCGTCAACAACATCGGCAACAAGCAATACCGTTCGCACAGCCAACGCTTCCCCGACGGCAACGGTCGCACTCCCTTCTACGAACGCGGCCGCGAGTTCGCCTTGGGCGTGAATTACCGCTTCTGATAGAAACGTTGACAAAAGGTCGTCTGAAACCTGATTTTTGGGTTTCAGACGACCTTTTTTAATGTATTAAGGTAAGAGCAGAATTTACCCCCTGCCGCCATTTCCACCCCATTACCTTTCCGCACATGGCACAATCAACCGTTCAACATCTTTAAACAATCTTTTGTCGCAAAAATCAAACACAAACCGCCGCCAACTCACCCATCTCCCTGCAAAACACAAATAACATTTTGTTTTTGTCATGATTGTATCTATGATATTGGATTTATGCCGTTTGATAAAAACGCACCATTTCAACCAAAAAAAGGGGGACAATATGTCTGCAATCAACACCAAAATCAAAACCATCATCCTCACCGCCGTCAGCGCGGCAATCCTTTCAGCCTGCGGCGGTGGCGGCGGTGGCGATACCGCCGCACTTTCCACCGGCTCGACATCTACCGGCGGCAGCGGCAGTCCTGCCAAAAACGGCGGTACCGGCAACAATAACAACGCTAATACCGGCAATGCCAATAACGATAACAGCACAGCCCAGACTCCCGCTCTCAGCAACAAAGCCGATAAGCTTGAAGAACTGAAAGACGAAGCCCCGCTTCCAGCCTTAAACCAAGATACTCCGCTGCACACCCATGTCATTTCTTCCGAAAGTGCACAACAAGGTAATCCGAATGTACAACTTCGCATGAAAAGAAACAACGACACTACAGAATATACAGGCGGATACTACCAAACCGACAGTCAAGAAAATGATCAGCATGGTTTGATAAGCTCACTCAATTTCAAGCAGGATGGAAGTGTTAAAACCGACGAACTTAAATTGGATGCAGTCGTAATTGCAAACCAACGCAATGAAGGCAAAGCTACACAAGCCGAATGGCCTTCAGCTTCTTCTCTAATTGTAAAAGCATTCTCTGAAGATGCAACTCCACCTACTTTCTCAAATCCTAATGATCCTTTGAATTCAAACTATAGAGATCTAGTATATTCAGACATTAGCAAATTAGCATACTTCAAAAAAGGCAATCTCGCTGCTGGAGACGGGAAAAACGTCGTCTTCGACAAACGCTTTGACGGCGTATATGTCATCCAATTTACCGATGGTACGCAAATCGTCATGCACGACCCTGCGGCAGCAGGCTGGGCTTACCAAACCTTTGCATTCTATAAAGATCCCAAAAACGATGTCGCATTCGGCTATCAAAGTTTGGGCGACGAAACCAAGTTTACCGCCCTCCCTGCCAGCGGCACAGCAACTTACAACGGCCTGACCACAGCCTACGTTGTGAAAGACGATCAAAGCCGTCAGCTGACCGCCAATGTCAAAGCCATTGTCGATTTCGGCTTGAAAGGCGTACGCTTTGAGACTGCCAATTCCCAATTCCATTCTCTCGACACCAACGGCCGCCGCGTAACCGAGGCCGATGAGAAATACGACATGAAAGGTACGGCAAAATGGGAAAACGGCAACCTCTTTCTCGGCAAGGTCGAAGCTGCCGCAGCCGGCTTGAAAGGTAATTTGAGCGGTAAATTCTTCGGTCCGTCCGCCGCAGAAATCGGCGGTACCTACGGCCTGCAAAACAAAGACGGCAGCGAACACTTGATCGGCGGTTACGGCGCGAAACGTCAATAAACCATCCTCAATCTGCCGAAAGGTCGTCTGAAAACCAGGAAACAGGTTTTCAGACGACCTTTTCTTTTATCCCCATTTAGAAAGAACTTTCCCGCTTCGTTATTTCTATGCAAGCGGGAATGATGGTTGACGACTGAGGCGGTATCGAAGATTCAGTATATTCCCCATACCTTCCGCAATCTCGCCTTACTTAAAACATAAAACAGCAAAAGACACCAATAATTAAGCGTCCTTATCATGTTCAAAGGTCGTCTGAAAACCTGTTTCTCCGGTTTTCAGACGACCTTTTTTAAAGCGGATTACGCTTCGCTTTGCGCTTCTTCTTCAACGGTAACTTCAACGGCAACGGATTCGTCGCTCAAAGTGCCTTTGGTGGACGGGGTTTGTCCTGCCATGCGCGGGTCGTATTCTGCCGCCATGCGCAGGGCGCGGCCGAAGGCTTTGAATACGGTTTCGGCTTGGTGGTGGGCGTTGCTGCCGCTGAGGTTGTCGATGTGCAGGGTCATCATGCTGTGGTTGACGACGCCGTGGAAGAATTCTTCAAACAGGTCAACGTCAAAACGTCCGATGAGGGCACGGGTGAAGTCGATGTTGTACACGAGTCCGGGACGGCCGGAGAGGTCGATGACAACGCGGCTCAAGGCTTCGTCGAGCGGAACGTAGGCATGGCCGTAACGGCGGATACCGGCTTTGCTGCCCAAGGCTTGTTTCAGGGCTTGTCCGAGTACGATGCCGATGTCTTCGACGGTGTGGTGGTCGTCGATGTGCAAATCGCCTTTGCAGGTGATATCGAGGTCGATCATGCCGTGGCGGGCGACTTGGGCAAGCATATGCTCAAGGAAGGGGACGCCGGTGTCGAAACGGTATTGTCCGGTGCCGTCGAGGTTGAGGCTGAGGGTGATTTGGGTTTCGCTGGTGTTGCGGGTGATGCTGACTGCGCGGCCTTCTGCGGGCATATGGAATGCCGGTGCGGCGGCTGCGGCTGCTTGGGCGGCACGCTCTTGGCGGGCGGCTTCGGCGGCTGCGGCTTTTTCTTTGTCTTTGCTGTGGTCGCGGTTTAACCAGCCTTTGCGTTTGTGCATGCCGGCTTCGAGTTTGGCGGCAAGGCTGGGGCGGATGCCGCGCGCTTTTTCGTCTTCTGCCTGCTCTTCAAGGCGGCGTTTCAGTTGGGACAGGGATGCCGCGTTGTCGTAACCGCATTTGCGGGCAAGTTTGGTCAGCGAGCCTGCTTCTTCAACAAGCTGCAGGAAATTGGCAAGGTGGAGTTGAGTGATGGTCATAGGTTTACTCTCTGTGAAGTTTTAAAAAATCAGGCATAAAGCTTGCGGATAATATCCAGTACGGCATCGTTTTGCTCGGGACTGCCGATGGTAATGCGGACGCACTGCGCCAAAAGCGGATGCGTGCCGTGGAGTTTCTTAATCAGGATGCGGTTTTCTTTAAGCGTGTTAAACAATGCGTCTGCATCGGGAACGCGCACGGTAATGAAATTCGCTTCGCTGGGGAAGGCTTTCAGACGACCCATGGCGGACAATTCGCTGAAAACGCGTTCGCGTTCGGCTTTTAAAATATCGATGGTCGTCTGAATCGCGTCGTGGTGTTGCAGGGCGAATTTGGCGGTCGCCAAGCTTAATTGGTTCATATTGTAGGGCGGCAGGATTTTCGCCAGCTCGCCCATTACGGCGGGGCTTCCTGCCGCATAGCCGATGCGCAGTCCGGCAAAACCGATTTTGCTGATGGTGCGCATCACGACCAAATTTTCAATGCTGCCCGCCTGCGGCAGAAAACTGTCGCGGCTGAATGCGCCGTATGCTTCATCGACAACGACGATGCCGCGCGCCGCGCGGATAATGGCTTCGACTTCTTCACGGCGGAAGCATACGCCTGTCGGATTGTTCGGATAGGCGATGAAAATCAGCGCGGGCTGATGTTTGTCAATGGCGGATAAAACGGCGGGCAAATCAAGCGTGAAATCTTCATTGAGCGGCACGCCGACATAATTCATGCCGTACAGCTCGGCATTGTGCCGATACATCACGAAACTCGGTTCAACCGCGAGCATGGTCGCGCCGGATTGGGCAACGAGCAGGGTCATGAATTGGATTAACTCGTCCGAGCCGTTTCCTAAAGCGATGGCGGCAGATTCAGGAATGTTGAAGGCTTTTCTTAAAGTTTCCTGAAGCCCGCTGGCGGCGGGATTGGGGTAAAGATGAATCGGTGCTCGGGCAATCAGCCGCAGCCATTCGTTTGACAGCTCGGGAAAACGGGCAAACGGATGATACGGACTTTCCATTGCATCCAGCTTGATGAAGCCTTCGGGCAAGTCGGCAATTCGGTAGGCGGACATGGATTTGATGTCGTCGCGGATGAAATTAGCTATATCTTTCATAATTCCCCTCCAGATTCTACTATCTCAAAATAATTCAACGATTCCTCCGCAATATAACACAACTTTTTTAAATAATCACTGAAGAAATCAATAAATAATTGACACCACCGATAAAAAAGACATATCCCTTATTTATTTTATTTGATACCAGCTTAACCATATATTTTTAATAGATTATAATTTTTAATATTATATCCCAAAAAATACCCGATATATATATTTGAAATTGAAAAATATCGTATTTTAGAGACCTATTTACCGTTTTATGCAATATTCAATACAACTATCCTTACACCTCCATTTATCTAACTTATCTTTTAAAATAGGTAAAGATTCTGTTTATTTATATGAATTCAAAAAATACCGGCTGATGCATTAGATAGCTTTTGTTTTAGAAGGTAATAAATCCAAAATAGGTATATTCAAGACATTGATGCACCTGATTTATTTTTTACCATCATGATACTTTGTCTTATAATTATGCTTTATGTATTTTCAGAAGTCTCAACAATATGAATTGGAAAAAAACGGTAGCGGCATGGTATTTGTGTTTAATGCCGTTCTCTGCCTACGCCTTGAATCTCGGCAATATCCCGCCGGACGAAATCGCCGTTTACGCTCAAGAATTGGACAGCGGCAAAGTTATCGAATCACACAGAGCAGATGCTTCAGTCAACCCGGCATCGACAATGAAGCTGCTAACAGCATTTTCCGCCTTTGAAGCTTTGGGTAAGGATTACCGCTGGAAAACGGAATTTAAAACCAACGGACATATTGAAGGCGATTCGTTGGAAGGCGATATTTATTGGGTAGGCAGTGGCGATCCTGTGTTTGACCAAGACGGACTGAAGGATGCCCTGCAACAACTGCAAAACAAAGGTATCAGGCATATTAAAGGTAGCCTAGTACTCGACCGCCATCTCTGGGGTACCGTCGGCAACCCGCCGGATTTCGAATCCGACGCAGGTTCACCGTTTATGACCGCCCCCGACCCGAATATGCTGGCTTACAAGGTTGTCTGGCTCAGGCCGGAGTCAGATGGCGCAGGCGGCATTACCGTCGAGACCTCGCCTCCCCTACCCGATATTCCTATTGAAAACAAAACCGTACTGTCAAACGCTTTAAAATGCGGCGCATTGCAAAATCATATGCGTGCCAACTATTCCGATGGGAAGCTACATATCGGCGGTAAGGTTCCGGAGAGTTGTTTAGGCAAAGAAATGCATATCAATATGCTCTCCTCCGTAGAATTTGCACACAAAAGCTTTGTAAATCAATGGCGCGCACTCGGCGGTACGATTTCAGACGACCTCAAAACCGCTCCTGCACCGAGTAACGCAAGAACGCTGGCAGTTTCGCGCTCCAAACCGTTGTCAGACATACTGACCGATATGAATAAACATTCCAACAACCTGATTGCACGGTCCGTATTCTTAAAACTTGGCGGCAACGGCGACAGCGAAACCGCACGCAGAAAAGCAGCGGAAGCGGTTTCCCTGGAATTGGCGACTGCAGGGGTAGATACGGAAAACTTGGTTTTGGAAAACGGTTCGGGCTTATCGAGAAGCGAGCGCGTTACCGCGCACATGATGGGGCAAATGCTGGAAAAAGCCTATTTCAGCCCGTTTAAACAAGAATTTATCGACACGCTGCCGATTGCCGGACAGGACGGAACATTGAAAAAACGCCTAAAGCAACCCGGCAGCCGACTGCGTCTGAAAACCGGCACGCTCAAAAACGTGCGGGCACTGGCAGGCTACTGGCTGGGCGACAAGCCGATGATTGTCGTCGTAATCATCAACAGCCCCAAAGCCTCAGCCTACCTTCACGACTTGGATGCGCTGGTTTCCCAAATAGTCTTACCCGGAGGAAACGATTGGATAGATGCAAAACTGACCTGCAAAGAGCGGATGGCAGTTTAAACCCTGCCAGAAATAATCCGACTTTGATTTTCCGTCATTAAAAAGGTCGTCTGAAAACTTTCAGACGACCTTTTATATTTTCAACATTTGCAAATCAAACATCTATAACTCAACAAACCTGTATCCGTACTCATCAACTTCCAATATAGAAGCATAGTCGCTACGCCAATCTCCCAGCACAATACGCGTATATGCGTTCTCTTCGTGGATATGTTCGCGGTGCGTATGTCCGTGAATCAGCAAGCTGACGCCGTAATTTTGGATGGTATCAGAGGTAAACTTGGGATTGACATCCATAATTTCAGCAGCCTTATATTGCTTGTCGTGCTTACTGGTATGGCGGATTTTACGCGCAATATTTAAACGCAGCTTGAGGGGCAACATGAGAAACAACCGTTGCAACCATTTTTGATGAACTGTTTTCCTGAATTTCTGATAACGCACATCATCGGTACACAAAGTATCACCGTGGCAAATCAAAGCCGGCGTACCGTATAAATCGACGACAGAATATTCCGGCAGCAGTACCATGCCCGCTTGCCTTGCGAACTTCCCACCTATCAGGAAATCACGGTTTCCGTGAACAAAAAAACATTCCACCCCGCCCTCTGCAACGTTACGGACGGCACGGGAAACAGTATCCGTCAATTCGGAATGTTCGTCGTCCCCTATCCAAAAATCAAATAGGTCGCCCAAAATATAAACCGCCCTCGCAGACGGTGCTTTTTCGCGCATGAAACGCAAAAACAGCTCGGTCAACTCAGGACGGGTTTCACTCAGGTGTAAATCAGCAATAAAATAAGTCGGCATAACGGCTGCAATATATGGAATCTCAGGCCATTATAGGTTTTCAGACGACCTTTGTATATTTAAAGGTCGTCTGAAAACATTTCAGATCGGATCAATGAAGGTGATTCTTCCCGCCCCGAGAAATAATTTTTCGGTACGTCTCCTGATTGTGGACATCGCTGACAGGAACAACATAAAAAAATTCATTGCTGCGGACAAATCGGTTGACCAGATCCACATGGATAGAAGTAATATCGTGATACAGCAGGCTCAAACCCTTGCGTAATACATATTTCCAATCCATGTAATTGCGTGCATTCGGACGAATATCGTTCATCGCATCCAATGCCAACAATTTATGGTTTTGCGTTTTTTTATCAACGGGATGGGAATAAATTGAATGGAAATACAACATATCGCTACTGTCTTCTTCGCTAAAAAACGGCGGCAGACTCAACGCAGCACCGACATTCCCCAAAGGATAATCGTCGGTCAAATAGTGAACCGTATATAAAAACAGCGAACCGTTGGTGTAATTCAACTTTCTCAATGCCTCGACAGCGGCGATGGTAGTACATTGATGATCGGTATGGACATCAATATTCGGCGAAGGCGTAACGATAACATCAGGACGGAATGATTCGATGACGTAAGCCATATTGTCCACCAAATCATGCCAATTCGAACCACCGTGCAAACCCTCTGATATAACAGACTTATTGGCTCTCCGGAAAATACCCACATCTGCCGTTTCCAGCTTCGCAGAAGGAATTTCACGTTCAGGGTGGTTGTATAAAGTTTTCAGCGTTGTATCAAAAAAACCGAGCTGCAAAATGTTTTCAGACGATACCCCTGCCAAAAGCGGAACGGTCAGACTGTTCCAGACCCGCATCCGCCCCTTTTCCAAATATTGCTCCTTAGTTTCCGTTGGGCATTGTTTGCAGAAAAGGTTTTCATAATGGAAACGCCCCGCTTCGCTTGCCGTTACCGTTACCACCATCGCATTTGCAGCATATTTTTCATACAGGCCGTAAGCTGCCAACTCCGCATCGTCAGCGTGCGGCGCAAGCACTAGGATTTTTTTATCATCCAAAGACATACGCGGATAAACAGTCAGTCTGACTTCCTGATTTTTCAACAAGACCCTTCTGCCCCACAAGGAAATTTCCCGACTTTCAGCATCAAACATATCGCTGAAGTTCAAATATCTCACGCCTCTACCGCCAAATTCGATGTAATGTTTCCAAATACCTTTGCGGGTTTCAATCTTAATATAGGGCAACAACCATTTGCCCAACAAAGAAGTTTCAACACTGACCGCAGCCAAGACCGTATCATTAATATCCACTTCTTGAGGTAGTTTTATAACTCCACCCTCCAATCGCGCTACAAAATGCTGGGGCAAACAGTCATAGCGATAATCCTGCGTAACGTTATAGGCAAAGCGTTTAATATGCATCCTCATGATAATCATCAAGAAGCACATTATCCCAAGAACCAACACCGCAAGTATTGTAAATAACAACATTATTCACCTCTAAAATTATTTTTCATAATATTACATTCCAACTTCATCCCTTTGGATTTATTACTTCACAGTCTCCGCTAAACAAATAACATAAAAACTCAAAAACAAACGCGATATGGCGAAATTTTCTTATATTTTACGAAGTTATACAAGTATTAAAAATCAAAATAACAAAAAAAATAAACAACCTTAACATTGGATTTGTTAAAAAATATTAACTGTAATAAATATTACATGATGCAAAACGTCCTATTTATATAAGTCCTTCCTGCAAATAGCGCATAATCATAAGAATAATAACAATCCTAGATTCAATATCAGACAACCTCTTTTACCACGATGCACTCCCCTTTTTTCCCTGCTTACAAAAATCAGCAACGGCTTTCGAATACATACAAATCAAACAGATAAAACTCCCCAAAGCATGAACCATGCAGCAAATCCGAATTATAGTGGATTAACTTTAAACCAGTACGGCGTTGCCTCGCCTTGCCGTACTATCTGTACTGTCTGCGGCTTCGTCGCCTTGTCCTGATTTAAAGTTAATCCACTATAAAAAGCTCTTTTCCGCAATACTTTGCTACCAACAATGAAAAAGGTCGTCTGAAACCCGTGTAATTAGGTTTCAGACGACCTTTCAATCATTAGGTGTTGCCCACCTGCTTTTAAAAATTACGCTTCTTTATTTTCGGTCGCTTTTTGACGCAGGCGCAAGCTCAATTCGCGCAGTTGTTTGTCGTCCACGGAATTTGGCGCGTTGGTCAGCAGACATTGGGCGCGTTGGGTTTTCGGGAAGGCAATCACATCGCGGATGGACTCGGCGCCGGTCATCAGCGTCACCAGACGGTCGAGACCGAATGCCAAACCGCCGTGCGGAGGCGCGCCGAATTTCAGGTTGTCCAAGAGGAAGCCGAATTTTTCTTGTTGCTCTTCGGGGCTGATTTTCAGCGCGGCGAACACTTTTTCCTGTACGTCGGCACGGTGGATACGGATAGAACCGCCGCCGATTTCCCAGCCGTTCAACACCATATCGTAGGCGCGGGCCAGGCAGTTTTCAGGATCGGACGCCATCAGGTCTTCATGACCTGGCTTGGGTGAGGTGAACGGATGGTGCATGGCTGTCCAGCGGTCGCCGTCTTCGTCGTATTCGAACATTGGGAAATCGACGACCCATAAAGGTTTCCATTCGTCCACGAAGTAGCCGTTTTCCGCGCCGTGTTCCAAACCGACTTTGATACGCAGCGCGCCGATGGCTTCGTTCACGACTTTGGCTTTGTCTGCGCCGAAGAAGATGATGTCGCCGTTTTGCGCGCCGGTACGCTCGATGATTTCTTTCAGGGCGTTTTCAGACAGGAATTTCACGATTGGAGATTGCAGGCCGCTGTCTTCGCCGTTGGAAAGGTTGCCGACATCGTTCACTTTGATGTACGCCAGACCTTTCGCGCCGTAGATGCCGACAAATTTGGTGTATTCGTCGATTTCTTTACGGCTGAATTTTGCACCGTTCGGTACGCGCAGGGCAACCACGCGGCCGCCTTTCATGTCGGCTGCGCCACGGAAGACTTTGAATTCTTCCGTTTTCATCAGGTCGGTCAGCTCGGTAAATTTCAGGCTGATGCGCATATCGGGTTTGTCGGAGCCGTAGTAGAACATGGCTTCAGCGTAAGGCATACGCGGGAAATCGCCCAAGTCCACGCCCAGCGCGTCTTGGAAGACTTGTTTTGCCATGCCTTCGGTGATGTCCATGATTTCATCCTCGTTCAAGAACGAGGTTTCCAAGTCGATTTGGGTGAATTCAGGCTGGCGGTCGGCACGCAGGTCTTCGTCACGGAAACATTTGGTGATTTGGTAGTAACGGTCGAAACCCGCCACCATCAACAGTTGTTTGAACAATTGCGGCGATTGCGGCAGAGCGAAAAACTCGCCCGGATGAACGCGGCTCGGCACGAGGTAGTCGCGCGCGCCTTCGGGCGTGGAGCGGGTCAGCATCGGGGTTTCGATGTCGATGAAGCCTTGCGCGTCCAAATAACGGCGCACGCCCATAGCGACTTGATAACGCAGGCGCAGGTTGCGCTGCATCACCGGACGGCGCAAGTCGATAACTCGGTTGGTCAGACGCACGTTTTCGCTGATGTTTTCGTCGTCGATTTGGAACGGCGGCGTAGCGGCGGCGTTCAAGACTTCGATTTCTTTGGCAAGGATTTCGATTTTTCCGGAAATCATTTTGTCGTTGGTCGTGCCTTCCGGACGGTTGCGCACGCGGCCGGTAATGCTCAAAACGTATTCGTTGCGGGCGGAATCGGCAGTGGCAAATGCTTCGGGCGTATCGGGGTCAATCACGACTTGGACGATGCCTTCGCGGTCGCGCAGGTCGATAAAAATCACACCGCCGTGGTCGCGCCGGCGGTGTACCCAGCCTTTGACGGTTACGGTTTGGTCTAAGTATTGCTCGCTGATCAGGCCGCAATAGTTGGTACGCATAAAATCACCTTTTTATATTGTTCAATTTGAAAAGAAGGAAAAGGTCGTCTGAAAAAAGACACCTTAATTGTTTTGTTCTTTACGCCATTCTGCCTTCAGAAAATTTAATTCTGCTTCCGTGGGCTTACCGTAAATGTAGATTTGATCCGGATTGTCTGCAGAAAAGGAGTCATCATTTTTATAAACAACATGATAAGCAGCGATATGTTGCTTGTCAGTCAGAATATACATGTTGTTGCCTCCGCAGTTATGCGGTTGGCACATGGTGGTGTAGTAATAGGTCTTGCCGCCGATTTTCACACTTTCCAGCGGCGGCATTGGCCCTGCCATTTTACGCACCCAATTGTGCATGGGGGCTTTGGGTGCATGTTTGCCGACTTGTTCGTGCCAAAGCTTTTTGAAAGCGGGTTGTTTGTGCCAATCAAATAGAAATACCTCTTCGCCTTTGCTGTTGGTTACAGGTGCGGAGACGGCTAGATTGGGCAGAAACAAGGCAAGCAGTAAAGCAGATAAATATTTCATGTTTATATTTTGAGGTTGAATAAACTTTCAGGCTGTTGGTTTATGCGTTCAGCTCGTCTGAAAATTTCAGTCATCACGATTTTCCCAACGCCAAAGTACAACAATTAAAAACAACACTGACAATGTAAATAGCCATGAATCAAGACCAAAAGGACCATGCATCATGTGTTTGCCATCTCTAGTTTATTTGTCTAAACATCGTATTTCGGCTTGGTTCTTGAGCGGCAAGTCATCCGGCATCACCATACCCAGAGAAATCACATATTTCAATGCTTCGTCCACGCTCATATCGAGTTCGCGCACGTCGCTCTTTTTCACCATGATGTAATAGCCGCCGGTCGGATTGGGCGTGGTCGGCACATAGACGGAAAGATAGTCATCATCGTGCGGCAGGCTGCCTTTGAGTTTGTCGGGAATATGCCCTGAAACAAAGGCAATCGTCCAAATATTGGGCTGCGGGAATGGAACCAGCACGGGCGTTCTGAACGAGCGGCTGCTGTCGGAGAGCAGGGACTCGGATACTTTTTTGACGCTGGAATAGATGGACTTGACGACGGGAATCCGTCCCAACAGGCTGTCCCATGCGGCGAGGATTTGACGCCCCAAAACGTTGGCGGCGAACACGCCGGTCAGAAATAAGACGACGATGGCGGCAATAATGCCCAGGCCGGGAATATTGAATCCCCAGAAATATTGGGGCTGCCATTGCTCGGGCAGCAGGCTGATCAGCCGGTCGGCGGCAGATATGATATAGCTGACCGCCCAAATGGTTACGGCTATCGGCAGCCATACCAGCATGCCTGTAATCAGATATTTTTTTAATGCCTTGGCAACTTTTCCGCCTTCGGCCGTTTGTTCTGTCATCTTCTGTGTCATTCCGACAAATATCGCCCAAACGTTGCATTATACGCGTTTGGGCGATAGGAAACGAGTGTTTTTAATATGGGAAGGGTGTTTGTTTTGCTTTCAGACGACCTGTGTACAACATGGTGTAAAAGGTCGTCTGAAAACGGGGTTGGGTGTCAAATTCCGTCCCAGTCGTTGAACATCAGGCCGATGCCGATGCCGTTTTGTTTGTGGTTGTAATCAATCAGGCTTTCGCCGTAGCCGTGAAAGCCGCGCACGACGCCTTTGAGTTTGCCTTTAATCGGGAAAGTATAGGCGGCTTCAACCGCGCCGTGTCCGGTTTTAGGATTGTAGCGCAGCAGGGACGAAATATTTTGTTTGTCGTTCAGGCGGTATTGCAGCTTCAAATCGCCATAACCCATATAGTCGGTAATGTCGGGATTGTCGTTGTTTTCGCCGGTCTGATCGAATGCGCGCATCCACACGCGCGGGATGACGGTCAGTTTGCCCCATTCCATCCCCGCCAATGCGTAAACGCGGTTCCATGAGCGGGATTCGGGTCGGCTTTGTCCGTTGGATTGGTGGACGAAGCCTGCGCCGACCATCCGCAGTTTGCCGCCGAACGGCAAATCTGCCTTCACGGGCTGAGTCAGGAAAATTTCGGGTTCGTAATCGGTATTGCGGAACGGCGCGGATTTTCTGCCTTGGTTGTAAATCTGCCAATCGGATTTTTGGGTGTAGCCGAACCACAAATCTGCGCGGGTTTTAAACAAATCTTCGGCGATTTTGCTTTTGAACGAAACTTGCAGTTTGGTTTCTATGTGTTTCTGTTCGCTGAATTTTTCCTGATTGGTCGTGCCGCGCGAAGGGGAATGGGGATGGAGGTTGGGCGAGCTGTTGTACCATGCGGGCATCAGGTACATGGGATTATGCTCGCGCACGCTCAACAAGCCGCGCGAGTCGTTTTTGTCCAAATCGTACATCAGGCTCAGCGGCGTGTAGGCATCGGCTGCGGTGCGGAGATTGTCTTCCGAAAGGGTGGATTGTTCTTTATTTTCGTCAAACACAATCGTCGCCGCTTTTTTCTCGCGACTGGTGCTGATGGTTTTGGGCAAATCGACCGGCGCTTTGGCGGTTTCTTCGCGAATGACGGGCAGCGGTGCTTGCGGCGGCAGTTGAGCTGAGTAAATGCTGTCGTAACACGCCAAACGGGTGGCATTGTCTTGAATGGAAGTACATTGCAAAGCCGTGTCGGCATAGGCGACAGGAGCGGCAGTTCCGCCGACAAGGATAAGCATCAAAGCGCGCCGACATTTGGATAATGACGGTTTTTTGTTCTTTAGGGCATCGCTTTGCGCCAAATTGTGTTTCAACATCTTGTTCATCATTTCATTCATGGGATTGCCGATTGGGTGTTTTCAGACGACCTTTTGCCTGAACATCGGGATTAATCGTTTGAAAAGCAGATCAAGCCGCATTTTACCGCCTTGCGCCGGTGTTACAGCAGGTCGTCTGAAAAGTTTACATCAACTTGCACCACATACGGCAATGCCCCTGAAAGGTTAAGACCTCAGGGGCATCGTTATCTGCTTGCCTGTCCCGACGCGATCAAGCGCCAAGACGATAGGCGAAAAAGATTAAGCCAATGCTTTTACTTTGGCAGACAGACGGCTCTTATGGCGGGCTGCTTTGTTTTTGTGGAATACGCCTTTGTCAGCGATACGGTCGATGACTTTAACGGACTCTTGGTAAACTGCTTGAGCAGCAGCTTTGTCGCCGGCTTCAACTGCTTTCAACACTTTTTTCACTGCGGTACGGAATGCAGTACGCAGGCTGGCGTTGTGGGCGCGTTGTTTAACCGATTGGCGGGCACGTTTGCGGGCTTGTGCGCTGTTTGCCATATTGAATATCTCCTGAAAAAATAAATTCTGTAAACGCGCAATTTTAAAGACAGATTCCTCTATATGCAAGTATTTTCTCTGTTTGCGCGCGCAAATCGCCCGTATTTTGCCCAAAAACGACATCTTGTGCAACGCCGTTTTCCCGAGCCTAAGAAATCGTGCCTTATTTCAATAAAAATCAGTCAGATATTGCTTTGAGTTCTCACCTACTTCCATTACAATAGCCCCGCTTTGCGCCGGGGTATTGATGGGGTGCAGAGTGTTCATTTTCCGTTAACAATCTTTCATCAGGAATCTGCCCGTATGAAAAAATCCGTATTAGCCGTATTGGCGGCATTGTCGCTGGCCGCTTGCGGCGGTGGCGAGAAAAAAACCGAGCAACCTCAAGCAGGCAGCGCGCCTGCTGCCAATGCCGAAGCAGCCGCCACCGATACTTTGAACATCTACAACTGGTCGAACTACGTTGACGAAAGCACCGTTGAAGACTTCAAAAAAGCCAACAATCTGAAGCTGACCTACGACCTTTACGAAAACAACGAAACACTCGAAGCCAAAATGCTGACCGGTAAATCCGGCTATGATTTGGTCGTTCCCGGTATTGCCTTCCTGCCCCGCCAAATCGAAGCGGGTGCCTATCAAAAAATCAATAAGGACCTGATTCCCAATTACAAAAATATCGATCCCGAATTGTTGAAAATGCTGGAAACTGCCGATCCGGGCAACCAGTATGCCGTTCCTTATTTCTCCGGCGTCAACACTTTGGCAATTACAGCAAAGGGCAAAGAACTTTTGGGCGGCAAGCTGCCTGAAAACGGTTGGGATTTGCTGTTCAAACCTGAATATACCAACAAGCTGAAATCATGCGGTATCGCTTTGTGGGATACGCCGAGCGAGATGTTCCCGATTTTACTGAATTATTTGGGTAAAGACCCCAAAGGCACAAATCCTGACGATTTGAAAGCGGCGGCGGAAGTGCTGAAAGCCATCCGTCCTGATGTAAAACGTTTCAGCCCGTCTATCATTGACGAACTGGCGCGCGGCGACATCTGTCTCGCAGCGGGTAACGGCGGCGACTTGAACTTGGCGAAAGCCCGTTCCGAAGAAGTGAAAAACAACGTCGGCATTGAAGTTTTGACGCCGAAGGGTATGGGCTTCTGGATTGAATCTTGGCTGATTCCCGCCGATGCGAAAAACATTGCCAATGCCCACAAATACATCAACTATACGCTTGATCCCGAAGTGGCTGCGAAAAACGGTATCGCCGTAACCTTCGCGCCGGCCAGCAAACCGGCACGCGAAAAAATGCCTACCGAGCTGGTGAACACTCGCTCTATTTTCCCGAACGAGCAAGACATGAAAGACGGTTTCGTGATGCCTCAAATGAGCGCAGATGCGAAAAAACTGTCTGTCAACTTGTGGCAAAAAATCAAAGTAGGCTCCAATTAATCCGGAATATTGAAAAACGCCGTCTGAAATTCTTCAGACGGCGTTTCTAATTTTACCGCAATATCCGTGCCGTTCACCTATTGCCTTGATGCACGGTTGCTTTGGTTAAAACTTCATCTCCAAAGTCAGGGTGTAATTTCGTCCCGGTGCGGCGTAGCGGTTATACCTGCCGACATTATTGTGCCTATTGACCGCTCCTTCGGCAGTCTGCCTTACAGACTCCCAAGTGGTATACCGGTAGTTGAAGAGGTTATACACGCCTGCGCGCAGGGTCAGGTGTTTCTTGATATTGTAATATCCGGAAACATCCGTAACATGCCAAGGCCGCGTCCGCCGTGATGCTGCTTTTTTAGCATTGGCATTACCGTTCAACAGCGCCTGGCTGCCTAGCAGTTCGTCAACAGATTTTGCCTTGGAATAAGTAAACATCGTATTGATACCCCATATTCCGTCAGGATGGTCGTAACCCAAACCCAATACATATCGTGAAGGTTGGACGGCATCAAAGAGATATGAAGTTACAAACGTCCTGTCGGCGCGTATATCGGCATCTTTGACCTTGATACGGTTATAGGCAAGCGTGGAATACAACCCGTCCGGCAACCCGCCCCATACACCGTGCCAATCGATTTTACCCAAAATATTGATACCGGCTATCCGTGCATTTTGAGCATTTCGGTATCCGGGGTCGCCAGAAGCCGAAGTTTGCCCGTTTTGAGTTCGGGTTTCATAACCGAATGCAATCAGGTCGCGATAAGCATTGTTGAAATAGCTGGCTTCCAAATTGCCGAAGTCCCCTTTAAATACAATACCTGTCTCTCTATTAAAGGATTTTTCCGGTTTCAGATCCAACGTTTTCAAAGACTCCCCGGCTCTCCAGCCGTACATTTCGGCAAACGACGGTAGACGGAAGCCCGTAGAAGCGCGATAAGTCAAATCCATCCAGGTGAAAGGCTTGAGGACTACGCCTGCGTTCCAAGAAAGGTTGCGGTGAGTGCCGGTAGAGACACTCTTATCTTCCGAATGCGTACTGCGGTAATCGTAACGTATGCCTGCTCCGACATCCGCCCACCTGCCCAAACGAACATTGTCTTGAACGGCTGCATAATAACCGTTGCCGCCGATATTCCTCGGTGTGCAGTCTGTATAGGTGTTATTGCCGAAACGGCATATCGGCGATGTATTGACCGTGGTCTTGCCAATAGACACCCAATACGGTTTGCCTTGGCTTCCGTTGGGTGACTGCGCCCCTTCCGGGATTTTTGATCCATATGCCTGAACTGCGTTTTGAAGATAATAATCGCTGTGGGACAATTGCGACTTAAAGCGGTCGTACCCTAGATTGATACTCAAATTGTGACGGATTTTGGCCGTATTAAATGCCTTTTTAAATACTGCTTGGAACAGGTTTCGGCTTTCTTCATAAATCATCCGGTCGGATTTATAGAAGGAATACGGTTTATTGCCGTCGGGACGGCAATTTTTATCCGAACCGTCGTGAGAGCAATGCGTCTGCTGCAAACGGTTGTCCAAATCTATACCTTGCCGGTCATAAGAAAGTCGGGCGTAATCGGCCCAGGTATCCTTGTCAGCATTATGGTAAACATATTCGACCCCGTACCGGTTTTTAGTATGGCGTTCATCATAAAACACGCCGGTACCGTAACCGATACCCTGCAATGTACCGCCCTCTCCCTGAACAAACAGCCTTTCGGCCTTATTATTGCCCGAATATTTGCCAAAGCCGCTCGGCGTACCGTTTCTCCGGACACTTTCATTCAGATCGGCCTCGGTAAAATAGGCAGGAACAGTCATATCCCGTGTATCAAAGGTCTGCTGCGTACGTTCAAGAACGGCTCCGACATAATGGCGGTTGTCCAAATGCCAACCCGGTCGGAACAGCCATGATTGGCTGCCATACTCAAGCGGGTCCGCAAGGAAGCGGCTGGGGCCGGTATAATCCTGCGTGCTGACGGTTTTGCGCTCATCTTTGGCCAAAGCATCTTTTTTCGCATTGTCTTTACAGGCCGCATATCCATTGGAACATTCCTCTTCGACAATGAAATTTGCGTACGGATGGGTATCCTCGACCGGCATCAGCCGGTTGAAACTCTGCACACCTTTACCAGCATCTTTATGCGCATGGATTTCCTGCCCCCGCCGTTTAGTATAAATAAGGAGGGCTTCCGCGCCGCCGCTGCGTCCTGCAAGCGCAAGGGACTGTGTCAGGGTATGGTCTTTTCCAGAATAGGCAGTTTTACTCTGAATGCCCCACTGTTTTCCCTCTCCGATAATGTCGGCTGCGGTTTTGGTTTGAAATGCGACCGAACCTGCCAATGCGCCGTTTCCGTATTCTGATGAATTCGAACCCTTGCTGATTTCAACGGCCTTAACGTTTTCATACTCAATTTCATTGATTGCGCCGCTGCTGCCCGCCGTCCTCGTCCCACCCAATGCCGCCTGCGCGGTGTAGGACTGTATTTGCGAAACGCCGTCTACCGTTAAGGAAACGCGGTTTTTATCCATGCCGCGTATTGAATAGCCGGAACTTGCGCCCCGACCCTGTTCGACCACGGCAATACCCGGATCGTAACGGGTCAGGTCTCGGATATTCAAAACCTGTTCTTTACTTAGCGTCTCGGAAGATTTGACCAGCTTGCCCAGCCCGGTTACTTCGTTATCACGGCGGGTTTTCTGTTTTTTCGCATTGACCTGCACGGTATCGAGCTGCTTTTCCCACACTTGTCCGGCCGGTAAAACATCCGCATAAGCAGGCAGCGCAGTCATCAGCGACAGGCACAAAATATTTAATCGGAACAAATGTTGCTGTTTCATATCATTTCTCTACTTACTGCCTTCAGGCGGCATTTAAAGCCGATATGCCGTCTGAAGAACTTTCCTCTGTCAACCGGCAGCCCAGTTTACCGGACAAGCTGTTGGCGTTTCGTACCGAATACCACTGCCGCCTTGCCGCGTTCTCCCTCCAATGTATTTCCGGAGAACGATCCGCCCATCTCAATGGCGTTTTTGCCGTAGAAGCCACCGGACACATCTGCACGGATATTCGTCCGTTTCGGATCGATGGTATTTTTCGGATCTAATGCAAAGCCGTTTTCACCGGTTTTCGCCACACCTGAAAAACCGTTGCCCTGAATCGTGGCAGTGATGGTGAATACGGGGGCAATGCGGTCTTTCGCCGTCAGCATACCGTTGAGGGTTTTCTCGGCAAAATTAACTTTAAACTCCGCCCGGTTACCGCCTTCCTTATTGGAAGGTTCAGCACTCCAGCTCGTACCATTAACAATAGTACCCGACCATGTACCGCGATATACCGCCTCTCCCGCCGTTACAGGCATATCGGAAACCGGCGTACGGCTGCCCTGCAGGAACATATCGTGCGAACCGCCGTGTTCCAACACCCCGAAATGCAGGTAATCCAAATTGGAGCAGCATACCGACACCTTCACACCGTCTTTCTCAAATACATGCTGGAATGCCGTCTGAGTGCCTTCGGACGGCACAAGCGCAAGCTCTACGCCGTCAATCAGCAGTTTGGCCACGTTGCCGAAGCTGTCTATCTGTTTTTTCACAAAATCCGCACCGATACGGTAAGCGTCCATAAAGGTTTCAGCCAATGGTTTTTCTGCACCGTCTTTCTGTTTCGCGCTGAATACGGCAAGCACTTTCTTATCGTTTGCCAAAAACTTGCCGCCCAACTCATCGCCCTGAGGCCCGTAGAAACCACCTTCCAGACTATCAGAATCAGAAACGAAGGGATGACCGTTCCCAGTATCTTTATCTGCAGCCAACGCCTTACCTTTGAAACGGTTACCGTGCAGGTTAGCCTGAATGTCGTAACGTTTAATTTGTTTGGCTTTATTTTCGGTTTCGTTATGGGTAATCCGGTTATTGCGGTAGAGCGCGCCGGTCATGGTCTTGGCGGCGAAGTCCACCTCAAACTCGCTGGTCAGCCCAAAATCGGTCTGACCTTCCGGTGCCTCGCTTTTATTGCGCAACACATCCGCTTCCTCGGCAGACAAAGCCCCGTACCTATCGCCCGCTTGCGAATTACCCAACTGGGAAAACTTCTGTTTTTCCTTGGCATCGGTTACATAATCCCAAGTGCCTTTGTAAATCGACTTGCCCATCGGCAGAGCTTGGGAAGGATTGCTGCCTTTGTAGAAAAGGTAGCCGTCCGCGCCGGAAAGGGCGATATTGTTTTTGAAATCGATTTTATTGGCACCGTTGCGGTAGATATAGCCCGAGCGGACATATTGGAAATCCGTGTATCCTTCCACACGGCTTTTGCCGTCGCCCGTTGTGATGGATTCGTTCAGCGTACCCTTATCCATCGCAAAAATCTCATTCTTTTGGGGAAACTCACCCGGCTCACCCGCACCTAATTTCTCCCAATCCGCTTCTGATAATGCCTTATGATCTTCTTTATTTTTCGGGTGCCAGTTCCGACGCGGTATTTTGGCTGCAAAACCATAAACCGGACGGTCGTTTTCCGCCGCCTGCGCTTCATCGGGTTTTGCCGGTTTTTCAGTCTGTTCGTCTTGGTATTTCGGTGCTTCGGACTGCGGGTTGTGCTGTTTCGTTTCCACGCTGTCCAAATCGAAACTGCCGCCGCCCGCGCAGGCAGAAAGCAGCAGCACAGGCAGGATGCCGGCTGCTTGGGCAATAAGTGAATTTTTCATATCAAATTTTTAAAAATGATAATAGTTTATATTTTATTAACTTAAAATGTAATTTGCAAACATTTTCTGACGTACCTTCACAAAAAACACCCGCACATCCTTACTCCGGATATGCGGGTGTTTGAGCAAACCTTGCCTAACCCAAAGACACCATTTCAATCTGCACCATCGTCCTACCCAGAAAACGTTCGCCTATCGTTCTGAATTTCAAAGGAATATCGCTGACATAAAAACGATAGTCGGGATTATTGTTGTCAGTATTGAGTAATCCCTCCTGCGCAAGGACGCGTACTGTTTCTTCAGCCGTCGTAATTGCAGAATCAACCAACGCGACATTACCCGCCTCCCTACCGATTAAGGGCTTGAGCAAGGGAAAGTGCGTGCAGCCTAACACCAGCGTATCGATGCCGTCTGCAAGCAATGGTTTGAGGTATTCGCATACGGTCAGGCGGGTAACTTCATGTTCCAACCAACCTTCCTCATCGGTACGGGTATGTTGTTTGTAACCGAGTCTGTATAAACCGTTTTTCTTTGTCCAACGGGCATCGCTGTCTTTACTCGGTGTGGTTTGGCCGCTGACTTGTCCTTCCTTGTCGACTTCTATGGCCTGACGCTGTTTGCTGCCGGCAGTCTGAATAATGGTGGCGTCAATGACGGCGGCGGATGCTTTCTCTACTTTTAGGTTTTTTTCGGCCAGTTGTCGGTTAATCAGTTCCAGCAATTCGGACAGGGTGTCGTCTTGCGCCAGCCAGTTGCGGTAGCGGCATAAGGTGCTGTAATCGGGGATGCTCAGTTCGTCAAAACGGCAAAACAGGTTGAAATCGATGCGGGTGATGAGGCTGTGTTCGAGTTCGGGATCGGAGAGGCTGTGCCATTATCCGAGCAGGACGGCTTTGAACATGGACAACAGGGGATAGGCGGGACGCCCTCGGTGGTCTCTAAGGTAACGGGTTCTTTGACGATTCAGGTATTGTTCGATCGGGTGCCAATCAATCACCTGATCCACCTTCAATAGTGGGAAGCGGTCGATGTGTTTGGCAATCATGGCTTGTGTGGTTTGCTGGAAGAAGGTGCTCATGGAAATCCCCTAAATGTCTTGGTGGGAATTTAGGGGATTTTGGGGAATTTTGCAAAGGTCTCAAGTTTTCGTGGTCGGGTTTGTCGGCGATGAAGGGGTTTTTGCGGTGTTCGGTCATGGTTTTGGATTGTGGATGTTCGAGTGCGCCGATACCGCCTTCCTGATAGGCGCGTATCCATCGCCGCAGGTGGGTTCGGGAGATGCCGTAGTGGTCTGTGGTACGCTGTTGGCTGCGTATGTGCAGGTAGTGGAGTACGGCTTGGTATTTGAAGTGTAATGTATATTTACTCATAAAAAACTGCACCTTGGTGGTTGGAGGGTATGTCTCCAACTTTTTGGGTGCAGTTCAGTTTTCAGACGACCTTTTCTTATGAATCAAACTGAGAAGGCACCTTGCAATCCTACATTTAAAATGTCAACAATTTTATGGACAAAGATACAAAAACCAAGAAACCCAAATCATATTTATCCTATAAAAATCAAAAAGCAATCTTCACAATATTCAAACAACGTTAAAAGATGAAAGATTTTGTCTTGATTGAACAGGCGGTTTGCGTTATCGTTTGCATTCTTTCATTCATAAACTCTGTGTTTCATTCCAATTGATTGGACAGTTTGACTGTCGCCGTGTTCCTTCAATGCGCGTACCCTAAACCGCTGCTTGGAGGGCTTGCATTACAGGTGCTGTGGCGAGGCGGGTTGCCCCTATTGGTTTGAAACCATATAAAAGAGGTCATTATGCAATTATCAGGCGCACAAATCATAGTGCAAAGTCTCAAAGCCGAAGGTGTAGAGTATGTTTTCGGCTATCCGGGCGGCGCAGTCATCGAAATCTACGACGCTATTTTCCAACTCAATAAATTCAAGCACATCCTGACCCGCCACGAGCAGGCGGCGGTACACGCTGCAGATGCGTATGCACGCGTCAGCGGCAAAGTCGGCGTTGCGCTGGTGACTTCCGGACCGGGCGTGACCAATGCGTTGACCGGCATTGCCACCGCATACAGCGATTCGATTCCGATGGTGGTCATCAGCGGACAGGTCGGCAATTCGCTCATCGGTACGGATGCGTTTCAAGAGGTGGATACGGTCGGCATTACCCGTCCGTGCGTCAAACACAATTTCTTGGTAACCAACGTCAACGAGCTTGCCGAGACCATTAAAAAAGCATTCCAAATCGCCGCCAGCGGCCGACCCGGCCCGGTCGTGGTCGATATTCCCAAAGATGTAACGCAGGCAATGGCGAAATTCAGCTATCCGCAGGAAGACATCTTTATCCGCTCTTACCAACCTGTCGTGCAAGGCCATATCGGGCAGATTAAAAAAGCCATCCAAATGTTGGCTTCCGCCAAACGTCCGGTCGTTTATTTCGGCGGCGGCGTGGTATTGGGCAATGCTTCGGAAGAGCTGACTAAGTTCGTCCGCATGACGGGCGCACCGTGTACCGGCACACTGATGGGGCTGGGCGCGTACCCTTCAAGCGACCGCCAATTCTTAGGCATGCTGGGGATGCACGGCACTTACGAAGCCAACCTTGCCATGCAAAATGCGGATGTCGTGTTGGCAGTGGGCGCGCGTTTTGACGATCGTGTCGTATCCGTTCCGTCCAAATTCTTTGAAAAAGCCAAAAAAGTCATTCATATTGATGTTGACCCGTCCAGCATCGCCAAACGCGTCAAAGTCGATATTCCGATTGTCGGCGACGTGAAAAACGTGTTGACTGAAATGATCGGCTTGTGGGGCAAACAAGATACGACTCCTGCGTCCGATTCTTTAGACAAATGGTGGAAAAGCATCGAAGAATGGCGTTCGCGCGACTGTCTGTGGTTTGACAACGACAGCGAAATCATCAAGCCGCAATACGTCGTGCAGAAACTTGCCGAAATCACCAACAACTCCGCCATCATCACTTCGGACGTAGGACAACACCAAATGTTCGCGGCGCAATATTATCCGTTCGAACGCCCGCGCCAATGGCTCAATTCCGGCGGCTTGGGTACGATGGGTGTAGGTTTGCCGTATGCGATGGGCGCGAAACTTGCCGCCCCCGATCAAGACGTGTTCTGCATTACCGGCGAAGGTTCGATTCAGATGAACATCCAAGAATTGTCCACCTGCTTCCAATACCGCATTCCGGTAAACGTCGTTACCCTCAACAACGGCTACCTCGGCATGGTCCGCCAATGGCAGGAGCTGTATTACGGCAACCGCGAATCGGAAACCTATTTCGATTCTCTGCCCGATTTCGTCAAACTGGCGGAAGCATACGGACATATCGGCATCCGCGTGGACAAAAAATCCGATGTTGAAGGCGCGCTTTTGGAAGCGGTCAAACAAAAAGACCGTCTGGTATTTATCGACTTCTTGACCGATAAGAAACAAAACGTGCTGCCCATGGTCGGCAACGGCAAAGGTTTGGACGAAATGGTCCTGCCGCCGCATATGCGCGAAAACCCGAAAGCGTAAGGAGAACGACAATGCGACATATCTTATCTGTTCTGATGGAAAACGAATCAGGCGCGATGAGCCGCGTGGTCGGCCTCTTCTCCGCTCGCGACTATAACATCGACTCCTTGGCAGTAGCCCCGACCGAAGACAAAACCCTTTCACGCATGACCATCGTTACCCATGGCGACGAGCAAGTCATCGAACAAATCACCAAGCAACTCAATAAATTGATTGAGGTGGTCAAAGTGGTCGATTTGAACGAAAGCCGTTTTGTCGAACGCGAATTGATGTTGGTAAAAGTCCGCGCCGTCGGCAAAGACCGCGACGAATTTTTACGCCTGACCGAAATCTACCGTGGCAGCATCATCGACGTAACCGACCGCAGCTACACCATCGAAATCACAGGTTCGACCGACAAACTCGACTCCTTCCTCGAAACCGTCGGACGCGCCCAGATTTTGGAAACCGTACGCACAGGCGCAGCCGGTATCGGCCGTGGCGAGCGTATTTTGAAAATTTAACGCCGTCGGTTTTTCAGACGACCTAGGAGGTCGTCTGAAAACAAAAACGGCAGGAGAGATTGATGTCAAACATTAAAATCGTCGCGCTGGTTACCGTCAAACCCGAATACACGGAAACGCTGAAACCCTTTTTCCAAAGCCTGGTCAAAGCCAGCCGCGCGGAAGAAGGCAACATCAGCTACGATTTGCATCAGGAAATCGGCAAACCCGAGCGTTTCGTCTTCGTCGAAAACTGGAAATCCCAAGCAGCTATCGACGCGCACAACGCCAGCGAACATTTCCAAGGTTTCGTTAAAGCCATCGACGGCAAAACCGACGCGCTCGAAATCGTTTTGATGGAAGAACTCTCCGTTTAACCCTTTACCCTCAATCCAACCGTCCGGCATCCTCAACACAAAGCCGGAACCCATTTTATCCAAAGGAAATCAAATGCAAGTTTATTACGATAAAGACGCCGACCTGTCCCTGATCAAAGGTAAAACCGTCGCCATCATCGGCTACGGCTCACAAGGCCACGCCCACGCGGCAAACCTGAAAGATTCAGGCGTAAACGTAGTAGTCGGCCTGCGCCAAGGCAGCTCTTGGAAAAAAGCAGAAGCAGCCGGCTTCGAAGTATTGTCCGTAGCCGATGCCACCAAAAAAGCAGACGTAGTGATGATTCTGCTACCCGACGAAAACCAACCCGTCGTATACAAAAACGAAATCGAGCCTAACCTGAAACAAGGCGCGGTACTTGCTTTCGCGCACGGCTTCAACGTCCACTATAACCAAATCGTACCGCGTGCCGACTTGGATGTGATTATGGTCGCCCCCAAAGGCCCCGGCCACACCGTACGCAGTGAATTCCTCAAAGGCGGCGGCGTGCCTTCACTGATCGCCGTTTACCAAGATAAAAGCGGTAAAGCCCGCGACATCGCCCTGTCTTACGCAGCAGCCAACGGCGGCACCAAAGGCGGCGTGATTGAAACCAACTTCCGCGAAGAAACCGAAACCGACCTCTTCGGTGAACAAGCCGTATTGTGCGGCGGCGTGGTCGAACTGATCAAAACCGGCTTCGAAACCCTGACCGAAGCAGGCTACGCGCCCGAAATGGCATACTTCGAATGCCTGCACGAAATGAAGCTCATCGTTGACCTGATTTACGAAGGCGGCATCGCCAACATGAACTACTCCATTTCCAACAACGCGGAGTACGGCGAATACGTTACCGGCGTGGAAGTCATTAACGACAAATCCCGCGAAGCCATGCGCAACGCCCTCAAACGCATCCAAACCGGCGAATACGCCAAAATGTTCATCCAAGAAGGTGCCGTCAACTACGCCAGCATGACCGCCCGCCGCCGCCTGACTGCCGATCACCAAATCGAGAAAGTCGGCGCACAACTGCGTTCCATGATGCCTTGGATTGCCAAAAACAAACTGGTCGACTTGGACAAAAACTAATTCGACTCGGTTCAACCATAAGCAAACCTGCCCGACGATTCGGGCAGGTTTTTTGTCATACACAGTGTAAAAAGGTCGTCTGAAAACCTAAATGTATTTCAGACGACCTTTTTATACCTAAGCTTTAAAAACTGCTTACTTCACAATCTCAACCGGACCGTGATCGTCGCAGTGGTCGCCGTGTTGGTGGTGCAGGCGACCGTTGACGATGTAGTCGGTGTGATCGCCGTGCGGTACGGCTTCGTGGCCGCAGCCTTCGCCGTGAACGTGACCGTTGCAGGTATCGACGGGATGGCAGCCGTCAGGGTTGGTTTCATTGACGCTTAAGCTGTGTTCGTCGTAATGACCGTTGTGTTCGTGGTGCAGATGACCGTCGTGCAGATAGTCGGTGTGGTCGTCATGTTTGATGGCGGTATGGCCGCAACCGGCGCCATGGGTATGGTCGTGATGATCGTGGATTTTGCAAGTCATTTTGATTCCTCGTTATCGATGGTTAATTCAAACCCTTTAGGTTACGGTCTCTATGTTATCCTTTTTTGGCAGTTCAGTAAACAATTTCTTCTTTATTAACATAGTGTTACGGTATATCATTATAGGCTTTAAAGGTCGTCTGAACGCGCCATTTCGATGTTATGACTCTTGCGGATGTTTCAGACGACCTCCCCATTCGTTATCATTTATAATGTCATTTCCTAGACGGCTTGGCAGCTTGTGCCGATGGTGCGTATAGGTCGTCTGAAAACAATATCAAGATAAATATAGGATTTTTCACTATGTGGGACACAGTACGGCAATGGCTGCATACTCTGCCGGTACGCGAGGAGGTGGTGGAATCTATGCTGATGGTGGTGGCGCTGCTGGTTTTGCGGGGTATTTTGCTGAACCTTTATCTGCGCCGCCATCCTCATTACAGTATCGAGGAAAAACGCCGCTCCTTGGTACTCAGCCGCAATCTGACGCTGATTTTGACCATTTTTGGATTGGCGGTAATTTGGGCGACACAAATTCAGACGCTGGCGCTGTCGATGTTTGCCGTAGCGGCGGCGATTGTGGTGGCGACGAAGGAACTGATTATGTGTTTGTCGGGCAGCATCTTGCGCTCGGTAACGAAACAATATTCGGTCGGCGACTATATCGAGGTCAACGGCCTGCGCGGGCGCGTGGTCGATATTAATCTTTTGAACACGCTGATGATGCAGATCGGTCCGAACCCGCTGGTCGGTCAACTTTCGGGTAAAACGCTGTCGTTTCCCAACAGCCTGCTTTTGAACCACTCCGTCCGCCGCGACAATATTTTGGGCGATTATGTGATTCATACGGTGGAAATTCCCGTGCCGATTCATTTGGATTCGGATGTGATTGCAGGTCGTCTGAAAGCCGTATTGGAGCCTTTGTGCCAACCTTATGTGCCTGCCATCCAGCGGCATTTGGAAAACGTTCAGGCGGAGAAGCTGTTTATCACCCCTGCCGCCCAGCCGCGCGTAACCCGCGTGCCGCATGACGACAAGGTGTACCTTATCATCGTGCGCTATGCCTCGCCCGTGGCGAAGCGTTTAGAAATCCAGCAGGCGGTGTTGGATGAGTTTTTGCGCGTACAATACCGCCTGCTAAACCCTCAAGCTTAACGCCATAATCTATTAACAATCAGGAAAATACTATGTTGCCCGAATCCGCCCTTACGCAAATGTACCCCGTCATCATGACCCCCAGCCACGACGGGAAATATTTCCACAATTACGTCCTTTCGCTGCTCAACATCGTCAACACCAGCGCGCAAAACGGCTGGCCGCTGCAAGTGATGATGCAGCGCGGCGAGAGCCTGATTACCCGCGCGCGCAATAATTGCGTGGCGACCTTCTTGGAAAACCAAGAATGGACGCACCTCTTCTGGATAGACTCCGACATCGGTTTTTCCGCCGAAGCGTTCTACCGCCTGCTTTTGGCGGATAAAGACGTGGTAGCGGGCATTTATCCGCTGAAACGGGAAAACTGGCCGGACAAAGGCGTTCCCGCCGGCACAACCCAAGCGGATTTCGAGCGGATGTACACCGCCTACACCGTCAACACAGGCGATAAAAACGAAAACGGCGAAATCATCCTGCGCGTCGATGAAGAAGGCTTTATGAAAGTCGATGACGCGCCGACCGGATTCATGGTCATCAAACGCAGCGTGTTCGAAAAAATGATGGCAGCCTACCCCGAGCTGAACTACATCTCTGACAGTGACTACAAACGCGAAGACAAAGGGCTGCACTACCGCTTCTTCGACTGCATGGTCGATCCCGAAAGCAAACGCTACCTTTCCGAAGACTATACGTTCTGCCGCCTGTGGCAGCAAATCGGCGGCGAAGTTTATGTCGATGTACAATCCAACCTGACCCACCAAGGCGCGAAAATCTATCGCGGCGCGTTTGCCGATTCGTTGCAAACCAATATCGCACAAGCCGTGTTCGCCCCCGCCGGCACACCGATGAGCCTCGACCTCGCCGCCCCGCTCAAATCCAACCCGCGCGGCGCAGAATAGCGTAAAAACAGGGAAAGACGCTTTAAGCCTGACGCGATGGCACTATATCTCCCCTATCGTTTGCCCCGTCGTTTTCAGACGACCCCGAATGCAAAGAGGTCGTCTGAAAACACAATCGGATACCCCGAACGGCAAACCTAAAACCCAGACACACATTATCCCCATTTTCCCATTGACTCAGGCGGCAGCCATTTTTCAGACGACCTCCGTCCGAACCCGCCACCCACACAAAGGAATCCCATCCATGACCGACAACGTACTGCTCCATTTGGGCGAAGAACCCCGTTTCGACACCATCCAAACCGCCGACATCAAACCCGCCCTGCAAACCGCCATCGCCGAAGCGCGCGCGCAGATTGCCGAAGTCAAAGCCCAAACGCACACCGACTGGGCAAACACCGTCGAGCGTCTGACCGACATTACCGAACGCGTCGGCAGGATTTGGGGCGTCGTGTCGCACCTCAACTCTGTGGTCGACACACCCGAACTGCGCGCCGTCTATAACGAACTGATGCCCGAAATCACCATCTTCTTCACCGAAATCGGACAAGACATCGAGCTGTACAACCGCTTCAAAACCATCAAAAACTCCCCCGAATTCGCCACCCTCTCCCCCGCACAGCAAACCAAGCTCAACCACGACCTGCGCGATTTCGTCCTCAGCGGCGCGGAATTGCCGCCCGAACAGCAGGCAGAACTGGCAAAACTGCAAACCGAAGGCGCGCAACTTTCCGCCAAATTCTCGCAAAACGTCTTAGACGCGACCGACGCCTTCGCCCTCTACTTTGACGACGCCGCACCGCTTGCCGGCATTCCCGAAGACTCGCTCGCCATGTTTGCCGCCGCCGCGCAAAGCGAAGGCAAAACAGGCTACAAAATCGGTTTGCAGATTCCGCACTACCTCGCCGTCATCCAATACGCCGACAACCGCGAACTGCGCAAACAAATCTACCGCGCCTACGTTACCCGCGCCAGCGAACTTTCAGACGACGGCAAATTCGACAACACCGCCAACATCGACCGCACCCTCGAAAACGCCCTGCAAACCGCCAAACTGCTCGGCTTCAAAAACTACGCCGAACTGTCGCTGGCAACGAAAATGGCGGATACCCCCGAACAAGTCCTCACCTTCCTGCACGACCTCGCCCACCGCGCCAAACCGTACGCCGAAAAAGACCTCGCCGAAGTCAAAGCCTTCGCCCGCGAACGCCTGAACCTCGCCGACCCGCAGCCGTGGGATTTGAGCTACGCCAGCGAAAAACTGCGCGAAGCCAAATACGCATTCAGCGAAACCGAAGTCAAAAAATACTTCCCCGTCGGTAAAGTTTTGGCAGGCCTGTTCGCCCAAATCAAAAAACTCTACGGCATCGAATTCTCCGAAAAAACCGTTCCCGTCTGGCACAAAGACGTGCGCTACTTCGAGCTGGAGCAAAACGGCAAAACCATAGGCGGCGTCTATATGGACCTCTACGCCCGCGAAGGCAAACGCGGCGGCGCGTGGATGAACGACTACAAAGGCCGCCGCCGCTTCGCCGACGGCACGCTGCAACTGCCCACCGCCTACCTCGTCTGCAACTTTACCCCGCCCGTCGGCGGCAAAGAAGCCCGCTTGAGCCATGACGAAATCCTCACCCTCTTCCACGAAACCGGCCACGGCCTGCACCACCTGCTCACCCAAGTGGACGAACTGGGCGTATCCGGCATCAACGGCGTCGAGTGGGACGCCGTCGAGCTGCCCAGCCAGTTTATGGAAAACTTCGTCTGGGAATACGACGTCTTGGCACAAATGTCCGCCCACGAAGAAACCGGCGAGCCCCTGCCGAAAGAACTCTTCGATAAAATGCTCGCCGCCAAAAACTTCCAACGCGGCATGTTCCTCGTCCGCCAAATGGAGTTCGCCCTCTTCGACATGACCATTTACAGCGAAGACGACGAAGGCCGTCTGAAAAACTGGCCGCAGGTTTTAGACAGCGTGCGCAAAGAAGTCGCCGTCATCCAACCGCCCGAATACAACCGCTTCGCCAACAGCTTCAGCCACATCTTCGCCGGCGGCTACTCCGCAGGCTATTACAGCTACGCCTGGGCCGAAGTCCTCAGCGCCGACGCCTACGCCGCCTTTGAAGAAAGCGACGACGTCGCCGCCACAGGCAAACGCTTCTGGCAGGAAATCCTCGCCGTCGGCGGCTCCCGCAGCGCGGCGGAATCCTTCAAAGCCTTCCGCGGACGCGAACCGAGCATAGACGCACTGCTGCGCCACAGCGGCTTCGACAACGCGGCTTGATAGTAAGGTTGATATAAAAATATAGCGGATTTGATATAGAAATACCTGAATCGTCATTCCCGCGCAGGCGGGAATCCAGAACGTAAAGTTAAAGAAACCGTTTTACCCGATAAGTTTCTGTGCGGGCGGGTCTAGATTCCCGCCTGCGCGGGCATGATGACGAAGACGTTTTTATTTGAAATTTACTATAAAAGGTCGTCTGAAACTTTTCAGACGACCTTTTTTACGAGGATTTCAAAAGTCTTAAACTGTCTGATTCAAGAATCAGACCTACACAGACCGGATGGCAAGGTTAATGTAAAAATAGAACAGGCAAAAATCTAGGACGTATAGCAAGCATACTTAACTTTAAATCCAGCATGTCATCAAACTCCGTCATTCCCGCGCAGGCGGGAATCCAGAACGTAAAGTTAAAGAAACCGTTTTACCCGATAAGTTTCTGTGCGGGCGGGCCTGGATTCCCGCCTGCGCGGGCATGACGGTATATTTTTTGAATTAATATAAAAGGTCGTCTGAAAACCGATTTTCAGGCTTTCAGACGACCTTTGCCTTCTTTTCACGCCTTATTTTTTAAACATGTTTTTAATAATGCCCATCACGCTGCGGGAGATGGCGTTGGTCACTTGGCGGTTGATTTGGCTGCCGATGGCATCGGCGACGTTGTAGCCCAAGCCCTGCCCTGACTTTTTACGTCCGCCGCTCAAGCCGCCGAGCAGTCCGCCGAGTATGCCGGGGTCGGCATTGGCGGCTTCTTTTTCAGCGGCTTTTTGCGCTTTTTCCTGCTCTTTTGCCGCCGCTGCCGCCTCTTTCTCCGCCGCAGCCTGACTGTCGGCTTCGGCTAAGGCTTCAAAGGCGGAATAGTTGTCCACCATGTCTTTATAGGTCGGATACAAATCGTCGTTTTGGAACAAGCGGTTGCGCTCTTCGGCGGTAAGCGGGGTCAAGGAAGATTGCGGCGGCAGGACGAGCGCGCGCTCTACCGGTTCGGGCATACCTTTTTCGTCGAGGAAGGAAACGAGCGCTTCGCCGACGCCCAGTTCGGCAATCGCTTCGGCAACTTTGATATTCGGATTGCTGCGGAAGGTTTCGGCAGCGGCTTTAACCGCTTTTTGGTCGCGCGGCGTGAATGCGCGCAGGGCGTGTTGCACGCGGTTGCCGAGCTGTCCGAGGATGGTGTCGGGCAAATCGAGCGGGTTTTGGGTCACGAAATACACGCCCACGCCTTTGGAACGGATCAGGCGAACGACTTGTTCGACTTGTTCCACCAGCGCATTGGCGGCGTTGTCGAACATCAAATGCGCTTCGTCGAAGAACATCACGAATTTCGGCTTGTCCAAATCGCCGACTTCGGGCAGGGTTTCAAACAATTCTGCCAACATCCACAGCAAAAACGCGCTGTACATACGCGGCGAGCGCATCAGTTTTTCCGAATTGAGGATATTGATGACGCCTTTGCCGTTGTCGGTCTGCATCCAATCTTGCAGGTTGAGCGACGGCTCGCCGAAGAATTTTTCCGCACCTTCGTTCTCCAGCGTCAAAAGCTGACGTTGAATCGCGCCGATACTGGCGGCGGAGACGTTGCCGTATTGCGTGCGGTATTCCGAAGCGTGGTCGGAAACGTGTTTCAGCATACTGCGCAAGTCTTTCAAATCCAGAATGTGCCAGCCTTTGTCGTCGGCAACTTTGAACACGAGGTTCAGCAGGCCTTCCTGCGTGTCGTTCAGGTTCATCAAACGCGCCAGCAGCAGCGGGCCCATTTCAGAAACGGTCACGCGCACCGGAATGCCGGTTTCGCCGTAAACATCCCAAAAGCGCACGGGGAAACTTTGCAGCCATTGCTCGCCCAAGCCAAACTCGGCAATGCGTTCGCCCACCTTGCCGCTGGCAGCACCCGCTTGCGCGATGCCCGACAAATCGCCTTTGACGTCAACCAAAAATACGGGAACGCCCTCGCTGCTGAAGGCTTCCGCCATACGGCGCAGGGTCACGGTTTTACCCGTACCGGTCGCCCCAGCGATCAAGCCGTGGCGGTTCGCCATTTTGCCTTGGATTTCAAGTGTCTTATCGCCCGCGCGCGCGATGGGGAATGTCGTCATGAAGGTTTCCTTTGATTGGATGGTTTGAAAAATAAGGCTATTTTCTTATGTTTCCACACACAGGGCAACAGATAGGCAGAAGGTCGTCTGAAAAGTTTTCAGACGACCTTTTACTATAAATAATTCAAACAAAAAGCGCGAACCTTGCGATTCGCGCTTTTTTCAGACGACCTCAATTATTTCTTGTCGTCTTTTACTTCTTCAAAGTCGGCATCTACTACGTCGTCGTCTTTCTTGGCTGAAGACGGCTCGGCTTGTGCGCTTTCGCCTGCTTGGGCTTCGGCTTGTGCTTGTGCGTAAACCATTTCGCCCAGTTTTTGGCTGGCTGCGCCCAATGCTTCGGCTTTGGCATCGATGGCGGCTTTGTCGTCGCCTTTTACAGCTTCTTCGGCTTCTTTCAGCGCGGCTTCGATTTTTTCTTTCTCGGCTGCGTCGAGTTTGTCGCCGTAGTCGGCCAAAGATTTTTTCACGGAGTGAATCAGGGCTTCGGCTTGGTTGCGGGAAGCGACCAATTCAGTCAGTTTTTTATCTTCCTCGGCATTGGCTTCTGCATCTTTCACCATGCGTTCGATTTCTTCTTCGCTCAAGCCTGAAGAACCTTGGATGGTGATGTTGGCAGCTTTGCCTGTGCCTTTGTCTTTGGCGGAAACGTGCAGGATGCCGTTGGCGTCAATGTCGAAGGTTACTTCGATTTGCGGCATGCCGCGCGGTGCGGGTGCGATGTCGCCCAAGTTGAACTGACCCAAAGATTTGTTGGCGGAAGCGCGTTCGCGTTCGCCTTGCAGTACATGGATGGTTACTGCGCTTTGGTTGTCTTCGGCGGTAGAGAACACTTGCGACGCTTTGGTCGGGATGGTGGTGTTCTTCTGAATCAGCTTGGTCATCACGCCGCCCATGGTTTCGATACCCAAGGACAGAGGGGTTACGTCCAGCAGCAATACGTCGCTGCGGCCGCCGCTCAATACTTCGCCTTGAATCGCTGCGCCTACGGCAACGGCTTCGTCAGGGTTCACGTCTTTGCGCGGCTCTTTGCCGAAGAAGTCTCTCACGGCTTCTTGTACTTTCGGCATACGGGACTGACCGCCGACCAAAATCACGTCGTCGATGTCGCTGGTGCTCAAGCCGGCATCTTTCAATGCGGTGCGGCAAGGCTCGATAGAGCGGGCAATCAGGTCTTCAACCAGGCTTTCGAATTTGGCGCGGGTAATTTTCATTGCCAAGTGTTTCGGGCCGGTTGCGTCCATGGTGATGTACGGCAGGTTGATTTCGGTTTGCTGGCCGCTGGACAATTCGATTTTGGCTTTTTCGGCAGCCTCTTTCAGGCGTTGCAATGCCATCACGTCTTGTTTCAAATCAATGCCTTGGTCTTTTTTGAACTCGGCGATGATGTGGTCGATGAGGCGTTGGTCGAAGTCTTCACCGCCCAAGAAGGTGTCGCCGTTGGTTGCCAATACTTCGAATTGTTTGTCGCCGTCGAGGTTGGCGATTTCGATGATGGAAATATCGAAGGTACCGCCGCCCAAGTCATATACGGCTACTTTGCGGTCTTTGTTGTCGCCTTTGTCCATACCGAATGCCAAAGCGGCTGCGGTCGGCTCGTTGATGATGCGTTTTACATCCAAACCGGCGATGCGGCCTGCGTCTTTGGTGGCTTGACGTTGGCTGTCGTTGAAGTAGGCCGGAACGGTAATCACGGCTTCGGTTACTTTTTCGCCCAAATAAGATTCGGCGGCTTCTTTCATTTTACGCAGGACTTCTGCGGAAACTTGCGGCGGAGACAGCTCTTTGCCTTGCGCTTTCACCCATGCGTCGCCGTTGTTGGCTTTGATGATTTCGAAAGGCATGGATTCGATGTCGCGTTGGACTTCTTTGTCTTCGAATTTATGACCGATCAAACGTTTTACAGCGTAGATGGTGTTTTTAGCGTTGGTTACGGCTTGGCGTTTGGCGGGCGCGCCGACGAGGACTTCGCCGCCGTCCAGATAAGCGACGACAGACGGCGTAGTGCGTGCACCTTCTGCGTTTTCAATAACTTTGGTTTGACCGTTTTCAGAGATGGATACACAAGAGTTGGTTGTACCTAAGTCGATACCGATTACTTTTGCCATATTGATGTTGCTCCTAAAAAGATTTTTCTAAATTAATAATTGTGTGGAACATTTTGTTCCGTTGACCTGTAAATAAGGTTGCCCGATATTTTTTCAAGGGTTTTGTTGAAATTTTTTTTATATAAAATTCAACAAGCTAAACTATTTATCCACAGGACGGTATTTTGTTTTTCAGACGACCTTGTCTTTGTTTTCCGATTGAGCATCATCGGAATGATTTTCCAAAAGTGGGATTGAGGCTTGAGGGACGGGGAAGGGTCGTCTGAAAATTTTATGCTTGATAAACTTTATCAAGCGGTGCCTTCAGGATTCTTGTTTCGCCACGACAACCATTGCGGGACGTAATACGCGGTCGGACAGGGTGTAGCCTTTTTTCATGACGCTGACGATGGTGTTCGGCTCTTGCTCGCTGACGACCGCCTGCATTGCTTGATGTTGGTGTGGGTCGAGTTTGTCGCCGGGCTGCGGGTTGATTTCTTTGATGTGCGTGGCGTCAAACGCTTTTTGCAATTCGTTCAGCGTCATTTGCACGCCCATTTTCAGCGCGTCGAAATTGCCGCTTTGGTCGAGCAGCGCCATTTCGAGATAATCTTTGACGGGCAGCATTTCGGCGGCGAATTTTTGTCCGGCGAATTTGTGCGTATCGGCAATTTCCTGCTGATGGCGGCGGCGCAGGTTTTGCTCGTTCGCCAGGCCGCGCAGTTCGCTGTCTTTCAACTGTCCTTCCAACTCGGCGATACGCGCCTGCAATTCTTCGTAAGTCGGCGGTTCGGTAGCTTCGGGTTGTTCGGTTTTGGGGGCTTGGGCGGCTTCTGCGTTTGCCGCCTCTTCGGTTTCGTGTTGATATTGTTCGTGATGTTCGCTCATTTCATGCATCCTTTGGAATGGTTTGAATCGAATGCTACTTTATATAAGGTCGTCTGAAAAAACTTCAAGCACACGGAAACCATCATAAGCATATTCCGCAATGCGCTATCGCAAATCGTTGATAAAAGGTAAGATACACCGACACCATCCTATTTTCAGACGACCCCCAACATGAAAAAAGACCACCTGAACACAACCGATTTCAACCTCTGGCACACCATCCGCGAAGAAACCGCAGCCGCAGCCGCAGCCGAACCGATGCTGGCGGGCTTTTTGCACCAAACCGTATTGCGCCACGACTCGCTCGATTCCGTCCTTGCCTACCACCTTTCCAGCAAACTCGGCAGCCCGATTATGGACGTGCGCGCCCTGTTTGAAATTTACCAGCAGGCATTGGGCAGCGACGCGCGCATCAGCAACTGCGTCGAAGCCGACTTGAAAGCCATTTACGAACGCGACCCCGCGTGCGACGAATATTCGCTGCCGCTTCTGTATTTCAAAGGTTTCCACGCCATTCAGGCGCACCGCATCAACCACTGGCTCTACCAAAACGGCCGCAAAACGCTGGCGTATTTCCTGCAAAACCGCATGTCGGAAGTGTTCGGCGTCGATATTCACCCTGCTGCCCGTTTCGGTCACGGTCTGATGCTCGACCACGCCACCGGTTTCGTGGCGGGCGAGACCGCCGTGTTGGGCAACAATATTTCCATCCTGCACGGCGTAACGCTCGGCGGCTCGGGTAAGGAAAGCGGCGACCGCCATCCGAAAATCGGCGACGGCGTGATGATCGGCGCGAACGCTTCGATATTGGGCAACATCCGCATCGGCGACAATTCCAAAATCGGCGCAGGCAGCGTGGTCGTTGCGGACGTACCGTCGTCAATCACCGTCGTCGGCGTACCTGCCAAACCAGTGGGGCGTTCGGTCAAAACCCCATCGGCGGACATGGACCAGAGTTTGCAGGGTACGGCGATGGATTTTGTGATTTGAACTGAATCGCCTGATAAGGCCGCAGATACGAAAAGGTCGTCTGAAAACCTGATGGATAAGGTTTTCAGACGACCTTTTTCTATACGGCCGCCACACTTATCTGGAATACGTCACCCGCCATTAACCACCCTTTCTCATGGAACTGAATCTGATTTTGAATTTCAGCAACCGTTTTTTTCAAATACCTGCTTCTGAAGATTTCCGATAGATCTCTGCCTGAGCGGGAATAATGCACCAATCAGTATGTTGTCTCTAAAAATCAGCTTGGCAGCCAAAGTCAGGATTGGATTTATAAGTCAGCGTTATTACCCCGATACTGCATTGCGCTCGTTGCTGCGCAAGCGTTCCAAATGGTTTTTGACTTCCTGTACTTTTGCTTCGGTAAATAGGTTGGCGATATTTTTCCAAATGCTGTGGTAACCGTAGGGGCCGTGCTGCATTTCGGCTTTTGCCTCTTCAATCTGCCAGCCTTGGTAAAGGATGCGGTACATTCCGGCAATCAGCCCCGTTCTGTCCGCACCGTGGTAGCAATGGATGAGGACTGCGCCGTTCTGTTGCTGTTTTTCAATCAGGTACAGGATTTCGGCGATGTCTTTAGGTTTGACATTCCACGACAGCAGCGGGCGGTTGATGATGTTGATGCCGTATTGTTTGAGATAGTCGTCGTCATTGCGGTCGAAAAAGCGCAGATTGACGACGCTTTTGATACCCTGCTGTGAAATGGTTTCGCCGTCCTCGGGGACAGGCTGTTCGCTGCGGTAGAGTTTGTCGTCGATGCGGTAAAGGTTGGCATCTTGCTTGACGGATACTGCCCAAAGTCGGGTATTCATGGTTAGTGTTTCTTGAGTGGACGAGGCTTGGCAAGCGGCAAGGAGGAAGGCTGAGAAGATAATCGGTATGGTTCGTTTCATCATAGGGATAGATTCAAAAAGTGAAAAGGTCGTCTGAAAAAGGAATCTGTTTTCAGACGACGTGTTTAATGTTTAAGAAAACCGCGCTTTTATTCCCACACGTTCGCCCGCTCGACTTCTTTCCACGCGTCAAGAATCAGGCTGCCGTCGTTGTCTTTCAACAGCGTCGCGTCGGAAAGCATACGCCGCCAGGTGCGGGCGTTTTTCAGGCCGTGCATCAGCCCGAGGCTGTGGCGGACGATGTGGCGCAAGATTGTGCCGCGCCCGGCTTGGATTTGGGTTTGGCTGTATGTGTAGAGGCGCTGCACCAAATCGGCGTATTCAATCGGGCTGCGGGTATCGCCGTAAAACAGCCTGTCCCATTCGTGCATGACCATCGGGTTGTGATACGCCTCGCGTCCGACCATTACGCCGTCAACGTGTTGCAGGTGTCCGGCGATTGCTTCGTTGGTGGTGATGCCGCCGTTGATGATGATTTCCAGATCGGGAAACTCTTTTTTCAAGCGGTAAACGTAATCGTATTTCAACGGCGGAACGTCGCGGTTTTCTTTGGGGGAGAGTCCGTCCAGCCATGCGTTGCGGGCATGGACGATGAAGGTTTTGCAGGCGGTTTTGTCGCGCAGCGTGCCGACGAAATCGGCGACGGTTTGGTATTCGGTCTGCCTGTCGACGCCGATGCGGTGTTTGACGGTAACGGGGATGCCGACCGCGTCCTGCATGGCGTTGAGGCAGTCGGCAACCAGCATGACTTCGTTCATCAGACACGCGCCGAACGAGCCTTTCTGTACGCGCGGGCTGGGGCAGCCGCAGTTAAGGTTGACCTCGTTGTAGCCGTATTCTTCTGCGGCTTTGGCCGCTTTCGCCAAATCGGACGGGTCGCTGCCGCCCAGTTGCAGGGCGACGGGCTGCTCGCCTTCGTTGAACATCAAAAAGCGGTCTTTGTCGCCATAAACGATGGCACCGGAATTGACCATTTCGCTGTAAAGCCATGTGTTGCGGGTAATTTGGCGGGCGAGGTAGCGGTAGTGGCGGTCTGTCCAGTCGAGCATGGGGGCGACGGAAAGGCGGCGGGACGGGAGGTTGGTTTGAGACATTATGTAGTGTGTAAACAGTGTTTCAGACGACCTTTGTTCTTGAAGGTCGTCTGAAAAGGAAACGGATTAAACGGATACCAAGACGGCGGAAAACCGATGCTCCAGTTGGCTTTATAGCAAAGCTTAAGGTTGCTTTTGCTTTTCTCCGACGATTTGTTCAAATGTGCGGATTAAGCTTGAAGCGATAACCTCCTCGCTAAACTCCGCCAAACAATCTCGACGCAGTTTTTCATGATCGAAGCGTTCGCGATTTTCATACATTTCAATCAATGCACCGGTAAGCGCGGGGATATTTTCGGTCGGCACCAAAATACCGTTCTCGGGCGTAACGATGGATTGCGGACCGCCGCACATGGTGGCGATGACGGGCAAGCCCTGAGACAACGCTTCAATAAACACGACCCCGAAGGTTTCCGTGCGGCTGGCAAGGACGAAAGCGTCGCTTTGGCGCATCAAATCTAATACTTCGTCCGTAGTGAGCGCGCCGAGGAAGCTGACGGCATGCGTAATGCCCAACTCTTGTGCCAAACGGCGCAAATTGGCGGCTTCCACGCCGTCCCCGCCGATTTTCAATTTGAGGAAAGGATATTTTTCCAACGCTTTCGCAAAGGCCGGCAGCAGGAGGTCATGCCCTTTCAGATGGCGCAGATGCGAAACGGTACAGAAGGTGTAGTCTTGGTTTCCTTTATCGGGAAACGTGAAATCCCGTGCGAAATTGTCGCCCAGTACGTTGGGCAGGTATTCCCATTCCAAACCGTATTTTTCCTTCAGCAGGCGGCTGAAATCGCGGCTGACGGCAAAACGCGCGGCACTATGTTCGGCAGCGAGGCGCATGATCGGCCATTGGTGAGGCCGTATGAGGTTGCGGGTAATGGTGCTACTATGTTCGGTAATGACGTAGGGAATACCGTAAGTCTTATAAATTTCGTAAGCGAGGATGCCCGCGTAGTTCATGGAGTGTGCATGAACAATATCGGGGCGGCCGTTTTCACGCACATACCGCGCAAATGCCTTCATCCCCGCGCGCACCCAGCGGATGCGGTCCAAATCAATAACAGGAAAACGGGGGAAAAAATACATACTGTCGTAAGCGTAGGTATTCAACCCGCCCTGATTGTGTTTCCGGATGCCGTACGGACCGGTAAAAATAGATTTGGTATGGACGCGCAAATAGCGGAACATCGGCGCAATCACCCCGACTTTCAAACCTTTGCGCTGCAAGGCTTGTGCTTGAAGACGGAAAAAGATTCCGTCCACATCGGTTTCAGTTTTGGGATACCAAGAAGGAATAACGGCAACGTGCATGAAAAAACTTTCGTAATAATCAATCTGAGGTCGTCTGAAAAAACATTCGCCGTTTTTAGACGACCTTTTTAATAACCGGGTAAAACCTACTCCCCCGCCACGGTCATGCTCTCGATCAGCACCGAACCGATTTTGTTGGAAGAGCGGCGCAGCGCGTCGTTGGCAGTACCGACGATGCCGAGGTACATATCCTGCAAGCGGCCGGCGATGGTGATTTCTTGGACGGGGTGGCTGATGACGCCGTTTTCCACCCAAAAACCCGCCGCGCCGCGCGAGTAGTCGCCCGTGATGGTGTTCACGCCCTGACCCATCAGTTCGGTAACCAACAATCCCGTGCCCATTTCTTTCAGCAGGTCGGACTGCGTTTCGTGCGTATGGTTCAAATAAAGGTTGTGCGCGCCGCCGGCGTTGCCCGTAGTCTGCATACCGAGCTTTCTCGCGCTGTAACTGCTGAGGAAATAGCCTTCGACAATACCGTCGCGGATGACGAAACGCGGCCGCGTGGCGACGCCTTCGGAGTCGAAATAGGTGCTGCCGAAGGCGCGGGGGATGTGCGGCTCTTCGCGCAGACTGAGGAAATCGGGCAGGACTTTTCTGCCTATGCTGTCAATCAGGAAACTGCTTTGGCGGTAGAGCGCGCCGCCGCTGAGTGCGCCGACGAGGTGTCCGATAAGCCCGCCTGCGACGGTGGTATCGAAGAGGACGGGATAGCTGCCTGTCGGGATGCTGCGGCTGTTCAGACGACGTAAGGTACGCTCGGCAGCGGTTTTGCCGATTTGCTCGGGACTGTCCATGTCTTGATGGCGGCAGGCTGCGTCGTACCAGTAGTCGCGCTGCATGCCGTTTTCGTCGGCGGCGACGATGCTGCACGAAATGCTGTGGCGCGTGCCTTGTTGGTGGGCGGTGAAGCCGTGGGTGTTGCCGTAAACGTATTGGTAATGTCCGGTCTGAACACCTGCGCCTTCGGAGTTTTCGATGCGTTCATCCGCGCTCAGGGCGGCTTGTTCACATTGTTTTGCCAACTCAATGGCGGCTTCCGTACTTAAATCCCATTCGTGATAACGGTCGAGGTCGCCGACGTGTTGCGCCATCAGCGAAGCATCTGCCAGACCTGCGCAATCGTCTTCGGCGGTGTAGCGGGCGATGTCGATGGCGGCTTTGACAGTGTCTTGCAGGGCTTTTTCGGAGAAGTCGGCGGTGCTGGCGCGACCTTTGCGTTTGCCGACGTACACGGTAATATCCAGCGATTTGTCTTGCTGGAACTCGATTTGTTCGATTTCGCCCAGCCGTACGCTGACGCTTTGCCCGATGGATTCGCTAAAGTCGGCTTCGGCAGCCGCCGCGCCCATGTTTTTTGCCAAATCCAAGGCGTGCCCGCATAAGCCGGTCAGCTCGGAGGCGGTGTGGTTGAACAGCATAAAAGGTTTCCTGACAGAGGTTTGCGGCATTTTAACCGTTTTCAGACGACCTCGGCAAAAATACCGCCGCCGGAAACAAAAGGTCGTCTGAAAACGCCGTTTCGACAGGGCGTTGACGTGAAACCTGCCCGAACGTGCTAAAATACCCGAAACAAAATTAAAGGTTTATCAAAATGTTTGAAAACGAAGACGAATGGGTCAGCAAAACCCAAATGAAAAAGCAGATGAACGATTTGCAGGCTTTGGGCATGGAGTTGACCAAACTCTCAACCGATACGCTGAAAAAAATCGGCTTGGACGAGGACTTGTACGAAGCCGTCGTTACCTACAAAAAAATCACGTCCAACGGCGCGCTCAAACGCCAAAGCCAATTCATCGGCAGGCTCATGCGAGACACCGACCCCGCGCCCATCGAAGCCTTCCTCGCCAAACTGCGCGGCGAAAATACCGCCCACAACGCCTTCTTGCAACGCGTCGAACAAGCTCGCACGCGCCTCTTGGCGGACGTCAACGCAATCACCCAATTCATGGCGGACTTCCCCCATGCCGACGCAGGCAAATTGCGCACCTTAATCCGCAACACGAAAAAAGAGCAGGAACAAAACAAACCGCCGAAAAACTTCCGCGCCCTCTTCCAAGAAATCAAATCCGTCATGGAAGGCGGTCAGAGCGATTCGGAAGAAACGCAGGACTGGGCAGAATAAATATCGAGGTCGTCTGAAAACGGGTTTGGGTTTCAGACGACCTTTTTTCATATTTCCGAATAAACTTTATCATCAGCCCATAAAAGTCGTCTGAAACCGCCGTTGCCGTCATTCCCGCGCAGGCGGGAATCCGGGTCTCTGCATTGCGGAAATATCTCAAAGCTGCTGCAACTTCAAATTTCCGAATTCCCAGCCGTACGGAAATAACGACGGTAGGTTAACCATCCATACCTGACGGAAAAACAGTATCTGCCCTGCTTATTTTAATTTACAGAAAAAGGTCGTCTGAAAACGGACTTAGCGGGTTTTGCTAACGTTTTCAGACGACCTTTGTTCAAACGCTCTGGCGTTTATTCAGTCCTTTTAGTCAGAAACGGCCATCAGGCTGGCGTTGCCGCCGGCGGCTGTGGTATTGACGCTGCAAGAAATTTCTTCAAACACTTGCAGGATGTCTAAGCCTTGTTCGGACGGGAGGATGCGGATGAGTGCGCCGTCGCGTTTTGCCAGCTCTTGCTTGCGGCTGCTGTCCAGCGGGCTTAGGGCGGCGACGTGGTGCACACCCGTGCTTTCAGGTTTGCTGTTGACTTGCAACAGGCCTTCGAGGTCGGCGGTGTAGGAGGCAAGCGGGCTGTCGGGTTCGACGACGGTTACGATGCCTGCGGCGGCAAGTTCGGTCAGGGCGCAGAAGGCTTGCAGGAGGCTGCCGCCGTGTACCCAGACGCGTTTGGGCGCACGCCAGCTCATGGCATTGCGTTCGCCGGTCGGGCCGACCAAGACAGATTCTGCTTGGCGTAGGGTGCGGATGCGGGCGTGTCCCAATGCCGATGCCGCTGATTTTTTCTCTTCCGCATTAAACGGCAGCTTGTGAATCAGGGCTTCGAGGCGTTTGAGCGCGACTTCGTCCGCTTGCCCGATACGGCTCAGCGGCGGTGCAACCCATTCGGGGATACGGGTCAGTTTTTGCAGGTAGAACGAGCCGCCCGCTTTCGGACCAGTACCGGACATACCGTGTCCGCCGAACGGTTGTACGCCGACGACGGCGCCGACGATGTTGCGGTTGACGTAAACGTTACCCGCTTCGATACGTTCGCGGATGCGTTTGACCGTGCCTTCGATGCGGCTGTGTACGCCGCTGGTGAGCGCGTAGCCTTTGCTGTTGATTTGGTCGATGATTTGGTCAAGTTCGTCGGCGCGGTAGCGGACAACGTGCAGGACGGGACCGAAGACTTCGCGGGTGAGTTCGTTCAAATTGTTGAGTTCGAACAAAATCGGCAGCACGAAAGTGGATTTCGCAGGATCAACATCGGAAGCGGCTTTGACTTCGTGGTAAGACTTGGCAACGCCTTTCATTTTGTTGATGTGCGATTGCAGGTTTTGCTGCGCTTCGGCATCGATGACCGGGCCTACGTCGGTGGTGAGCTGAATGGGTTTGCCGACGACCAATTCGTCCATCGCGCCTTTGATGATGGCGAGCATCTTGTCAGCAACGTCCTCTTGGACGCAAAGGATGCGCAGGGCGGAGCAGCGTTGTCCCGCGCTGTCAAAGGCGGAGTTGAGCACGTCCAAACAAACCTGCTCGGGCAGCGCGGTGGAATCGACAATCATGGCATTCTGACCGCCGGTTTCGGCAATCAATACGGGGCTGTCGTCGCGTTTGGCAAGGGCTTTGTTAATCAGTTGCGCCACTTCGGTCGAGCCGGTGAAAATCACGCCGCCGATACGCGGGTCGCCTGTCAGCGCTGCGCCGACATCGCCTGCGCCGAGGACAAGCTGCAAGGCGGAAGTCGGGATGCCTGCTTCGTGCATCAGGGAAACGGCGTAGCTGGCAATCAGACTGGTTTGTTCGGCAGGTTTGGCGATGACAGTGTTGCCGGCTGCCAATGCGGAAACGACTTCGCCGGTAAAGATGGCGAGCGGGAAGTTCCACGGGCTGATAGCGACGATGGCACCGACGGCTTTGGCATCTTTGGGCAGGGTGTTTTCAGCTTCGTTTGCGTAGTAGCGGCAGAAATCGACGGCTTCGCGCACTTCGGCGACGGCGTTGTTCAGCGTTTTACCTGCTTCGCGCACGGCAAGCATCATTAGCGCGGGGGTGTGCTGCTCCAGCAAATCGGCAAAGCGGCGCAGGCATTCGGCGCGCTCGGCGGCTGGCGTCGCGCTCCATTCAGGAAACGCGGCAACGGCTGCACCGACGGCTTCTTGGGCAAGCGCGGCGTCGGCAAAGCTGACTGTGCCGACGATGTCATCGTGATCGGCGGGGTTTTTAATCGGTTGCGCTTCGCCGACATCGCGGGCTTTACCGTTGATAATGGATGCGGCGTGGAAGTCTTGCGCGGCGGCGCGGTTGAGTTTTTCTTGAAGCTGTTGCAACACGGTTTCGTTGCTGAAATCGACGCCTTGGGAATTCAGACGACCCCTGCCGTACAAATCGCGCGGCAGCGGCAAGGCGTTGTGCAGGTGGATACCTTGTTCGGCGATGGTGTCGAACGGGCTGCGGATCAGCGTATCGATGCTGATGTTTTCATCGACGATTTGGTTGACGAACGACGAGTTCGCGCCGTTTTCCAACAGGCGGCGCACCAAGTAGGCGAGCAGGGTTTCGTGCGTACCGACCGGGGCGTACACGCGCACGCGGCGGCCTAAGTTTTGCGGACCGACCACTTGGTCGTACAAGGTTTCGCCCATACCGTGCAGGCATTGGTGTTCAAAGTCTTTGCCTTTGCCCATTTGGTAAATCGCACCCAAGGTATAGGCGTTGTGGGTGGCGAATTGCGGGAACACGGCGTCTTGCGCGTCCAGCAGTTTGCGCGCGCAGGCGAGGTAGGAGATGTCGGTATGGACTTTGCGGGTGTAGGTCGGATAGCCGTCCAGGCCGTCCACTTGCGCCCATTTGATTTCGCTGTCCCAGTACGCGCCTTTAACGAGGCGGATCATCAGTTTTTGGTTGTTGCGGCGGGCAAGGTCAATCAGATAGTCGATGACGAAGGGGCAGCGTTTTTGATATGCCTGAACGACAAAGCCGATGCCTTTGTAACCGGCTAAATCGGGGTCGGAAACGAGTGCTTCCATCAAATCCAAAGACAGCTCCAAACGGTTGGCTTCTTCGGCGTCGATGTTGATACCGATATCGTATTTTTTACCCAAAAGGAACAGCTCTTTCAGACGAGGTAAGAGTTCGCTCATGACGCGTTCGTGTTGGGCGCGGGAATAGCGCGGATGGATGGCGGAAAGTTTGACGGAAATGCCGTTGCCTTCATAAACGCCTTGTCCGGCGGCATCTTTGCCGATGGCGTGAATGGCTTGAACGTAGTCGTTGTAATAGCGGTCGGCATCTTCTTGGGTGTAGGCGGCTTCGCCCAACATATCGAAGGAGAAGCGGTAGCCCATTTTTTCGCGCTCTTTGCCGTTTTGCAGCGCTTCTTCAATGGTTTGTCCGGTAACAAACTGCTTGCCCAACAGGCGCATGGCGTAGTTCACGCCTTGGCGGATCAGGGGCGCGCCGCCTTTGCTGACGAGGCGGTTCAGAGCCGAACCCATCTGCTTGTCGCTCGGCGCAGTCAGTTTGCCGGTAATCAGCAAGCCCCACGCGGCAGCGTTGACGAACAGGGACGGGCTGTTGTTCAAATGGCTTTTCCAGTTGCCTTCGGAAATTTTGTCGGCAATCAGGCGGTCGCGCGTCGCATTGTCGGGAATGCGCAGCAAAGCTTCCGCCAGACACATCAGCGCAATGCCTTCTTCGCTGGAGAGCGAAAACTCGTGCATCAGCGCATCTACCCCGCTGGCTTTGGTGCGGCTGGCACGAACCTGCGTAACCAAACGGCGCGCGAGTTCGGACGCCGCCCGACGCTCCTCATCGCTCATCTGGGCGCGTTGCAGCATATCCTGAACGGCTTCGATTTCGTCGCGGCGGTAAGCATCGGTAATCGCTTGGCGCAGTGGCGTTTGTGTCGGAAAAGCAAAGTCAAACATTTTAAGGTTCTCCAAAGTTTTTATGATGATTTTCAGACGACCTCATCCCTTTTCGAGGTCGTCTGAAAAGATTTAAAGCATATAGATAATATCTTAATAAATTTATAAGGGTCGGACAAGCAATTTATCTCAAAAACAGGATTTTTTGCTTTGATAAAAAGCAGATAAAGCTAAAAGAGTGCATTATCCGCATGAGCATCAATATAAAAACAAAACCTGCTTTCCCGTATAAAAATTCAGACGACCTGCGGTCAACGGCAGGTCGTCTGAAAACACTTATTTCGCCTCGCGGTATTCTGTGTCCGCTTTTTCAAAACGTTCTTGGATTTCACGAGACGGCTCTTTGTCGGTCAGTGAAACCAGAATAGCGATAATCAAGCAGGCGATAAAGCCGGGGACGATTTCGTACATAGTCCAAATACCGGTTTCATGTGCAGCCAAAGCCGGTTTTTTGACCCACTCCGCCCACGCCACCACAGTCAGCGCGCCGGCAATCATGCCCGACAAAGCGCCGTATGCCGTGATGCGTTTCCACAATACCGACAGAATCACAATCGGACCGAACGCCGCGCCGAAGCCTGCCCACGCATAAGACACCAAGCCCAAAACTTTGCTTTCGGGGTCGGACGCAATCAGGATGGAGATCACAGCAATCGCCAACACCATCAGACGACCCACCCACACCAGCTCTTTTTGCGGCGCATTTTTACGCAAAAAGCCTTTGTAGAAGTCTTCGGTAATCGCGCTGGAGCAAACCAAAAGCTGGCAAGACAAAGTGGACATGACCGCCGCCAAAATCGCGCTCAAAATAATGCCTGCAATCCAAGGGTTGAACAATAAAGTAGAAAGCGCGATGAAGATACGTTCGTGGTTGCCCTTCATGGAAGCGGTTTGGTCGGGATTGGCACCAAAATACGCAATGCCGAAATAACCGACCGCCACTGCGCCTGCCAGACACAACACCATCCAAGTCATACCGATGCGGCGTGCGGACACCAGCGATTTCGCGCTTTCAGCCGCCATAAAGCGCGCCAAAATGTGCGGCTGACCGAAATAGCCCAAGCCCCATGCGGCGGTGGAAATAATGCCGATGACGGTCGTACCGGCAAACAGACTGCCGTATTCCTTACCTGTACTTGCGGCAACATTTTGAATCGCGGCAGACATTTGATCTGCACCACCCAGACCCAGATACACCATTACCGGCGTCAAAATCAGCGCAAAAATCATCAAAGAAGCTTGCAGCGTATCCGTCCAGCTGACCGCCAAGAATCCGCCCAAGAAGGTATAGGCAATGGTTGCACCCGCACCCAGCCACATGGCTTGTGTGTAAGTCATGCCTTCAAACAGACTTTGGAATAAGGTTGCCCCCGCCACAATGCCCGAAGCGCAATAAATCGTGAAGAAAAACAGAATAATCAGCGCGGAAACCACTTTCATCAAATGTCCGCCCGCGCCGAAGCGGTGGAAGAAATAATCCGGCAGCGTCAGCGCATTGTTGGCATATTCGGTATGTACGCGCAGACGGCCCGCCACCAAAAGCCAGTTGAAATACGCGCCGATCACCAAACCGATGGCAATCCAAGCCTCATTCAAACCGCTCAAATAAATCGCGCCGGGCAGACCCATCAAAAGCCAGCCCGACATATCGGACGCACCCGCCGACATCGCCGTAACAAACGGACCCAAGCTGCGCCCGCCCAAAATATAATCATCGAAATTGCGCGTGGAGAAATACGCGGCCAGACCAATCAAGAGAACGGCAATCAGATAGATTGCAAAAGTGATATACATGGGATTCATGTACTATTCCTCATCTAAAACTTCAAAATCACGGGCTGATGAAATTGCAGGCAATCCACGCCCAAACATTTTTCTAATTAAAATACAGCGGAAATTCTCGCGTTTTTACGGATACGCGGAACAAATCATTTTCAATTACAACAAGATAAGTAAAAAAATCCTATTGATTTGTAAATAATCCAATCCAGCATACCGTAAAAATTCCCACTTGCAAAGGCAGCGCAAACAGGTTCACCGCACAATGCGGACACGCCAATCAAAATACCATGTAAAACAAAATATTATGAAAATCTATTAAAAAATCTTGTTTTCAAACCTTGAAACTATCTTTCCTAATACCAAAACAATCCGCACAATTTTTCAGTAGTTAAACAACAGCTAAAACGGATCAACCCAAATTCCGCCTTAAAACTACCTTGCTTCATTTTCAGACGACATTTTCAAAAACCAGCCCGCCAACGCCTGCCGTTTCCTATATAATTCCCGCATTATCGACTGTCGCGCAATATCAATATATCGTCATGAAACGGCTCAAACGCATCAAAACCATCCTCCGCACGCTTTATCTCTACCGCCTCGCCGAGCTGTTTGCCGCGCTTGTCCGTCCGGGCTGGGCGCGGACGATGTTGAAAATGCTGCCGCAGTCGTCTGAATTGGAAAACGAACCGCCTGCCGTCCGCCTGCGCCTTGCCCTAGAAAGCCTGGGGCCGATTTTCATCAAATTCGGGCAGGTTCTGTCCACACGCCCCGATTTGATTCCGCATGATTACGCGGTCGAACTGGCAAAGCTGCAAGACCAAGTCCCGCCGTTTGATGCGCAGCTTTCACGCTCGCAAATCGAAAAATCACTGGGGCAATCCATCGAAACGCTGTATGCGGAATTTGAAACCGAACCCGTCGCCAGCGCATCCATCGCCCAAGTACACAAAGCCCGCCTGCATTCGGGCGAACAAGTGGCGGTCAAAGTCTTGCGTCCCAACCTTTTACCCGTTATCGAACAGGATTTGTCGCTGATGCGCTTCGGCGCGGCTTGGGTCGAGCGACTGTTTGCCGACGGCAAGCGTTTGAAACCGCGTGAAGTAGTGGCGGAGTTTGACAAATACCTGCATGACGAGTTGGACTTGATGCGCGAAGCCGCCAATGCCAGCCAACTCGGACGCAATTTCCAAAACAGCAATATGCTGATTGTGCCGAAGGTGTTTTACGACTACTGCACCAGCGACGTACTGACCATCGAATGGATGGACGGCACGCCGGTATCCGATATCGCCAAACTCAAAGCAGACGGCATTGATTTGCACAAACTTGCCGATTACGGTGTGGAAATCTTCTTCACACAAGTTTTCCGCGACGGCTTTTTCCATGCGGATATGCACCCCGGCAATATTCTGGTCGCCACCGACAACTGCTACATTGCCCTCGATTTCGGCATCGTCGGCACGCTGACCGATTACGACAAACGCTATCTCGCCATCAACTTCCTCGCCTTCTTCAACCGCGATTACCACCGCGTCGCCACCGCCCACATCGAATCGGGCTGGGTGCCTGCTGATACGCGCGCGGAAGAATTGGAAGCCGCCGTCCGCGCCGTGTGCGAGCCGGTGTTCAACAAACCGATTTCGCAAATTTCCTTCGGCTTAGTACTGATGCGCCTGTTTGAAGTCAGCCGCCGCTTCAATGTTGAAATCCAGCCGCAGCTTGTACTGCTGCAAAAAACGCTGCTCAACATCGAAGGCTTGGGACGGCAGCTTGATCCCGATTTGGACTTGTGGAAAACCGCCAAACCGTTTTTAGTGAAGTGGATGAACGAACAGGTCGGACCTAAAGCCTTTTTGCGCAACCTCAAAAACGAAGCCCCCGACTGGGCGCAAATCATCCCTTCCCTGCCGCGCAAAATCAATGCGCTGGTTGATGAAAACCGCCAGCAGGAAATGCGCGATGCCTATATCCATTTGGTTAAAGTACAGCAGCGGCAAAGCATGTGGCTGGGCGTGATTGCGATTGTGTTGCTGCTGATTTTACTGTTTGATTAAAAATCTATAAACACAAAAGGTCGCCTGAAAACGCCAACCGCTCCCATCGCATGGAAAACGCGCTTTTCAGACGACCTTTACAGTTTTTGAGTCATTCCCCGATATGCTATAATCCGCCGTTAAACTTTTATCTTTTCAGGAAAAACCATGAGCTTGAAATGCGGCATCGTCGGCCTGCCCAACGTCGGCAAATCCACCCTCTTTAACGCGCTGACCCAATCGGGCATCGAAGCGGCGAACTATCCCTTCTGCACCATCGAACCCAACGTCGGCATCGTCGAAGTGCCCGACCCGCGCATGGCGGAACTGGCGAAAATCGTCAATCCGCAAAAAATGCAGCCCGCCATCGTCGAGTTCGTCGACATTGCCGGTTTGGTTGCAGGCGCGAGCAAAGGCGAAGGCTTGGGCAACCAGTTCCTCGCCAACATCCGCGAAACCGACGCCATCGTCAACGTTGTGCGCTGCTTTGACGACGACAACATCGTCCACGTTTCCGGCAAAGTCGATCCGATTGCCGACATCGAAACCATCGGCACCGAACTGGCGCTTGCCGACCTCGCCAGCGTCGAAAAAGCCATCGTCCGCGAAGAAAAACGCGCCCGCTCAGGCGACAAAGACGCGCAAAAACTGGTCGAGCTGTGCAAAAAACTGCTGCCGCATCTGGACGAAGGCAAACCTGTCCGCTCCTTCGGTTTGGACGCGGAAGAACTCGCCATGCTCAAACCGCTGTTCCTGCTCACCGCCAAACCCGCCATGTATGTCGGCAACGTTGCTGAAGACGGTTTTGAAAACAATCCGCACCTCGACCGCCTGAAAGAATTGGCTGAAAAAGAAAACGCCCCCGTCGTTGCCGTTTGCGCCGCGATGGAGAGCGAAATCGCCGAATTGGAAGAAGACGAAAAAGCCGAATTCCTCGCTGAAATGGGCTTGGAAGAACCCGGCCTGAACCGCCTGATTCGTGCCGGCTACAATCTCTTGGGCCTGCAAACCTACTTCACCGCCGGCGTCAAAGAAGTCCGCGCCTGGACCATCCACAAAGGCGACACCGCCCCGCAAGCCGCCGGCGTCATCCACACCGACTTCGAACGCGGCTTCATCCGCGCCCAAGTCATTTCCTACGACGACTTTGTCTCACTCGGCGGCGAAGCCAAAGCCAAAGAAGCCGGCAAAATGCGCGTAGAAGGCAAGGAATATGTCGTGCAAGACGGCGATGTGATGCACTTCCTGTTTAACGTATAAACCCAATGCAACAGGTTTTCAGACGACCTCCCGATACTTTTTGAGTCGGGCAAGGTCGTCTGAAACCTGTTCTGAACAATTATTCGGGTTCACCTTGCCATGGAAATGGAAGCGTATAAAAACTCAAACCCGATTAAGCCCTATCTCATTAATTATAAAAATAAAATATTAAATCCACATCTTAAAACTATCACCTGAGTTTTCAATCTAACTACCCAATCAACCCGACGCCATCAACAATTATTCTAAAGCAGCCTACCCACACACTCCATACCTGATTTGAGTAACCAACCGTAATCCGATATACCATTAACCCTTATAAAAATTATCTTTCAGACGACCTCTGCATTGCCGGCTCTATTTAAAGTAAAAATATTATGAGTAAAGTCTTATCTTACCGTCCTGACATTGATACATTGCGCGCCATTGCCGTTTTATCCGTCGTAGCTTTCCATATCGAAAAGAACTGGTTGCCAGGCGGTTTTCTCGGTGTCGATATTTTCTTCGTGATTTCAGGCTTTTTGATTACGATGATTATCCATCGTGAAATGAGTCAGGGAATTTTCTCTTTTAAAACGTTTTATATCCGCCGCATCAAACGGATTCTGCCTGCATTTTTTGCCGTATTAATCGCAACGCTGATAGGCGGCTTTCTTTTATTCACCAAAGATGATTTCTTTCTTTTGTGGAAATCCTCACTGGCTGCTTTGGGTTTCGCATCCAATCTGTATTTCGCAAAAGGACAAGGCTATTTCGATCCGGCACAGGAAGAAAAGCCTCTGCTCCATATCTGGTCTTTATCGGTCGAAGAACAATACTACTTTGTCTTTCCGATATTGCTGCTGCTCGTCGTCCGCAAAAGCTGGCGCGTTCAGTTTGGCTTTCTCATCGCGTTATGTGTGTTAAGCCTTGCCGCTTCCTTTATGCCTTCTTCACTGGATAAATATTACCTCCCCCATCTGCGTGCCTGCGAAATGCTGGTCGGGTCGTTAACCGCCGTATGGATGCAATATCAACAACAGCAGAAACTTTCTATCGGCAAACAATATGCTGCCGCAGGTACTTTATTTTCCGTCTGCATACTGTTTGTCTGTCTGTTTGCCTACACGGAACAAACCGCTTATTTTCCAGGCCCTGCCGCTTTGATTCCTTGCCTGGCTTCGGCAGCACTGATTTATTTCAATCATTTCGACCACCCGCTTAAAAAATTTTTCCAATGGAAAATCACCGTTGCCATCGGCTTGATTTCCTATTCACTTTATCTGTGGCATTGGCCTATATTGGCCTTTATGCGCTATATCGGTCCGGACAACCTGCCTCCTTATTCAACAGCGGCAGCGATCGTCCTGATGGTGGTACTTTCCTTGATTTCTTATTTCTGCATAGAAAAACCGTTTAAAAATTGGAAAGGCTCGTTTGTACAATCTGCCTCGTGGATTTATGCCCTCCCCATGCTGATTTTGGCCGTAGGCTCTTTTTTCGCGATGAAGCTGCCGTTTATGGCGCAATATGACCGTATGGGATTGGCACGCTCCTACACTTCCTGTCATAACAATACCGACAAACAATGCCTTTGGGGAGATACGGAAAAACAGCCGGAATTGCTGATTTTGGGCGACTCTCACGCCGACCAATACAAAACATTCTTTGACGCAGTGGGCAAAAAAGAAAAATGGTCTGCAACCATGGTTTCTGCCGACAGTTGCGCCTATGTAGAAGGCTACTCAGCCCGAGTGTTCAAACAAAATGCCTCCTGTCGCGCCTTTTATCAGTATGCACAAGAGCATCTGCCTCGATATTCAAAAGTGCTTTTGGCCATGCGCTGGGGCAACCAAATGCCGGAAAACAGCAATTCTGTTTCTTATGATGCTGATTTCTTTAAAAAATTCGACACCATGCTGCAAACACTATCTTCTGAGAAACAAATTGTTTACCTCATGACGGACAACCAAACCTTGTCTTACAACGCCCTGCGCGCCTATATGCTGTCTTCCCGTATACCGGGTTACCGCCAAAACCTGCATTCGGACGATGAAGCGACCACGAAAGGCAATCTCCGTATTAGGGAACTGGCAGCCAAATATCCTAATGTCCATATCATTGATGCTGCAGCCCTTATTCCGAAAGATTTTAAAATCGACGGATTGCCGGTTTACTCGGATAAAGACCATATCAACCCTTACGGCGGAATAGAATTGGCGAAACTTTTTTCCGAAAAGAATAAACTCCTCGATACGCACCATAGCCATTGATCCGATTAAATTTGTTACAATTAGCGGTTTGCAAAACCGCTAATTTTTTGAAAGATACCGATGAGCGTCATCCAAGACCTACAATCGCGCGGCTTAATCGCGCAAACTACCGACATCGAAGCCTTAGACGCTTTGTTGAACGAACAAAAAATCGCCCTCTACTGCGGTTTCGACCCGACCGCCGACAGCCTGCATATCGGCCACTTGTTGCCCGTGTTGGCATTGCGCCGTTTCCAACAGGCAGGACATACGCCGATTGCTTTGGTGGGCGGCGCGACCGGTATGATCGGCGACCCCAGCTTCAAAGCGGTGGAGCGCAGCTTGAATTCCGCTGAAACCGTTGCCGGCTGGGTAGAAAGCATCCGTAACCAACTGAAACCATTTTTGAGCTTCGAAGGCGAAAACGCCGCCATTATGGCGAACAATGCCGACTGGTTCGGCAGCATGAACTGCCTCGACTTCCTGCGCGACATCGGCAAGCATTTTTCCGTCAACGCCATGCTGAACAAGGAATCCGTCAAACAGCGTATCGAGCGCGACGATGTGGGCATTTCCTTCACCGAGTTCGCCTACTCCCTGCTGCAAGGCTACGACTTTGCCGAATTGAACAAGCGTCATGGCGCGGTTTTGGAAATCGGCGGCTCCGACCAATGGGGCAATATTACTGCCGGTATCGACTTGACACGTCGTCTGAATCAAAAACAAGTATTCGGTCTGACCCTACCGCTGGTCACCAAATCCGACGGCACCAAATTCGGCAAAACCGAAGGCGGCGCGGTATGGCTGAACGCGAAGAAAACCTCGCCGTATCAGTTCTACCAGTTCTGGCTGAAAGTTGCCGATGCCGATGTGTATAAATTCCTGAAATACTTCACCTTCCTGTCTATCGAAGAAATCGACGCCATCGAAGCGAAAGACAAAGCCAGCGGCACCAAACCCGAAGCGCAACGCATCCTCGCCGAAGAAATGACCCGCCTGATTCACGGCGAAGCCGCCCTGCAAGCCGCGCAGCGCATTTCCGAAAGCCTGTTTGCCGAAGACCAAAGCAGCCTGACGGAAAGTGACTTCGAACAGCTCGCCCTCGACGGCCTGCCCGCATTTGAAGTTTCAGACGACCTCAACGTCGTCGAAGCCTTGGTTAAAACCGGCTTGGCGTCTTCCAACAAAGAAGCGCGCGGTTTTGTGAACAGCAAAGCGGTATTGCTCAACGGTCAATCCGCCGAATTGAACAACCCGAACCACGCCGCCGAACGCCCTGACGATGCCTATCTGCTGACCGACGCGCACAAACGCTTCGGCAAATACACCATCGTACGGCGCGGCAAACGCAACCACGCGCTCTTGGTTTGGAAATAAGCCTTAAATGACAAAGGTCGTCTGAAAACGCTTTTCAGACGACCTTTCCCATATTTCACCAAATAACTCAATCCTTCACTTTAAAATGTAACCAGGCAACCTGCCCCTGTTCCAAATATTTGATTGTTTCACCAATATTCTTCACAGGAGGCGGATGGTCACCAACAACAATGACTTCTACTCCCTTCATCTCCGGGCGTTTGACCAATTCTGCTAAGCCATCGAAAAATTGAGTGTGCAAGCTGAAATTACGGCATAAGTCCGTATCGGTAGGCAGGCCATATTGCTCACACTGCAAACGATGGTCAAACAAATCCGATTCAGGATAATCCGCATGGCTGGTCAGCGTCATCCAATAGAATAACCCTTTGTTATATTTCCCAAAGAATGATGAAACCTCATCAAACAACACGCTGTCGCATACCCCGCCAAATGCCGAGCAAGTCTTCTTACCGATCATATTCTCGGCTGTTTTTACTTCCTCAAAGCCTGCTTTCGGATACCAACTGAAGCGGTCATAAAGCGCGCTGCTCGCCCCATGCAGGGCAAAGGTCCGATAGCCTTCTTTCTTCATAAGATTGGGCAGGCATTGGGCAAACTTTTCATCCGGAGCGCGGCGCAACCCAAAACCATGTACCCTGCTGTAAGAACAAAGCTCCCGCATCTCGCCCTCTACAGTCGCTCCGATAAAATTAAAACTGCCGCTTTCCCAAACTGAAAAACGATCTTTTTGCTCCGACAACTTAGCAAGTACCGCATCCTGCAAAGCCTGCTTGTCGGGCTGTCCCCAAGATTCTGCAACTATCATGAGAATCTTGTCCGATTGGGGCTTCAGCAAATGCGATGCCGCCCTTTGCTGATTCTTCAGAGGCATAAATACAGGACTCTGAAACCCCTGCTTGATAAAGTCGGCATTCTGACTACTCGAATAAAGCAGATACTGACTTTTCGCATAATAAAAATTATTCGCCCCGAAAAGATTAAACTGCGCCGAACGCTCGTAATACTGCAAATGCCCGGTAAAATAAGCCGCAATCAAAAGCGGAACAACCAATACCGAAACATGGAAAAAATCGGTTTTATCGGCCGTTTTGGACAAGATCAAAGGCATCAGTAAAAGATACAGCAGCAAACTGCCCGTCAATACCTGATAAAGCAAAGGCGCCTTCATAATAAAGGGCGCAAGGTATATAGCCCCCAGCAAATCCATAAACGGGAACTGCTGCATTACCAGCATCAACACATCAAACAGCAACGCAGCCCAAAAAAGCAGTACCCCCGCCCATTTGGCGGGTTTCCACCCGAGCGCAAACAAAGCCGCCGCCGCAATATAATCCAAATTGATAATCGGACGCGCCGTTCCTGTAAGCCCTGCCAAAATCCAAAAAAGCAGATTCGGCAATACAACGAGCAATAGTGCATAAGCAAAATACTTCAGCCGCAACGACGGCAATCTAATTTGCTTCGATAAAAGAGAAGAAGGCTCCATCAGCAAATCCCTAGAAAAATAAATAATGATGAAAAAACTAAGCAAACGCCATGCCAAACAATAAAACAGGGAATAAGAAGCATCCTCAACCATGTAAAAGGTCGTCTGAAAACACTTTCAGACGACCTTTTAGCAGATTAGCTTTTCAAACCCCACATTGCGGATATTCAAATTTTGTTGGGCATGCCTCAACTGTAGTGTGGGCTTTGCCCACAAATCATGCCGAAAATTTCAGACAGCCTTGCACATCATCCTCGTGGGCAAAGCCCACGCTACCATTGCTACCAGCATGGAACAAAGCCTACAGCACACACAATTTATCTGCATGGCGTAGGTAAGAAATTCTTAGAAATCGCATTGGCATCAGAGGAATCACAGCTCCATTCGATAACGCTCTCTGCATTACCTGATGTACCGACTTTGGGGACTAAAGTAATTGTTTTTCCTCTAATGGCAATATTGGCTTCATCGTTCATTGTTACAGTAATTTTTCCGGTAGCGGCGACATGAAGCGATTTGACATACCGTCCGTTCACATTATTTTCGCCGCTATAGTTACCAACCGGAACCCAGCCCTGACCGAAATAAGCCGTACTGACATCGGTTTTCGCCGTACTGGCGAACAGCAATGCTTCAACTACCTGAGAACGGGCAACATAATTATTGTAAATTGGGAAAGAAATTGCAGCTAAAATACCGATGATCGCTATAACAACCAATAACTCAATCAAGGTAAAACCCTTTTGTACCATATACATTTCCCCTTTTAAGATTGTTTAATAAAATTTTTTAGGATATCCATACCAAAGAAGGGTGCATCCCCAATATAACAGGACACACCCTAATCAAAGATTTAGCTTATTAACGGCAAGCGGCAGGGATATATTTGGCTTCTAATGCCTTTGTTTTATCTTTTTTAGCAGTACATACCCAAGTTACCGCACCACTTTGAGCTGCCGGTGTCAAAATAATAGATGCACCTTTAACGCCATCGGCTACGCCACTTGAATTCATCAGAGCTGTGATCACACCATTCGCACCAATAGTAACAGATGTTACATATTTACCTTTAATGGTAGATGCACTAGCAACACCAGCTTCTGCATTGCTCGTAGGAAATGCGCCTTTATCAGCATAGTATTCAGTAACGGCAGCTTTTTGACCATCGGACAAAGTGATCGCTTCAGAGATTTGAGCACGGGCGGTGTAGTCTTGGTAAGCAGGCAGGGCGATTGCAGCCAGGATACCGATAATTGCTACGACGATCATCAATTCGATCAGGGTGAAACCTTTTTGGATTGCTTTCATTTAATAAACTCCAGTTTAAAAAGTGTTGTGAATAAAAATGTTTGTTGTTAAAAAACCGTAATGTGTTTGGCTCTGCTTGTTTATGAGTAAAACCATCAAGTAGAAGGAATATACAGCTTCCCGGTTCGGGCTTCGTTGCTTCGTTTCCCTTGCCGGACGTAATGTATCAAGCATGGGATGTGCCAAGTCTGGATTTTTTGTGAAAATATTTTGTAATTTTATGTTTTTAATAGGTTTAAATTTGTTTTGAAGGATTTTTCGGGCAGATTTGGGCTTTTTTATGACGTGGGATTTTTTGGGGGGATATGACGTGTTTTGTCATTTTTGAGAAGAAAAGGGAAACGTTTTATGTCATATGACGTATTTCGTCACTTTCATACCTATTTTAATAATATTGAAATGGATTTGATAAGCGGTATCGTTTTTAGACAAGCGGTATTTTGAAGTTTTATATATTTTTAATATGATGATTTTATGTTATTTTTTTATACAAATTTGATAAACGGATTTTAATTCGGATAAACGGTCATTTTCAAAATCGAATTATAGATATTTAGTTTATTTTTGAACGTTTTATTTGACTAAAACCGTCATCTGAAAATATGGCGGGTTTCGCCGGTAAAACATAAACGCCCTGCCAAGACCAATATTTCTGCAAACCGCATCCGTGGGCAAAGCCCATACTGCGGTAATCGTTGAATATTTCTGAAATCAGAGGTCTGGATTCCCGCCTGCGCGGGAATGACGGCGAAGCAGGCAGGGATATGGGGAGTTTTTTCAGACGACTTGAGGGGATCTGAAAGTGGCTGCCGTAGCGTGGGCTTCGCCCGCGAGAATATATTAAGAGACCCGCCGCAACTGATATTTCTGCAAACCATATCTGTGGGTAAAGTCCATACTGCGGTAATCGTTGAATATTTCTGAAAGCCGTAGGTCTGGATTCCCGCCTGCGCGGGGATGACGGCACGGTTGGCAGGGATGTGGGAACTGTTTTTTCAGACGACTTGCGGGTATCTGCAATCGGCTGCCTTAGCGTGTGGGCTTCGCTCGCGAGAATATATTAAGAGACCCGCCGCAACCGATATTTCTGCGAACCGCATCCGTGGGTAAAGCCCACGCTACGTCCATCGTTGAATATTTCTGAAAGTCGTAGGTCTGGATTCCCGCCTGCGCGGGAATGACGGCGCATTAGGTAAAAATAGTGGGATTGGATTTTCAGACAACCTCACACACCCAAATACCCTTCCCTGCTGGCAAGCCACCTTGTCAGATGCGCTTCGACGATTTCGGGGTTTTGTTCAATCAGCATCGGGGCGATTTCGCGCGCTTGTTCCAAGAGGTGCAGGTCTTCTTCGAGATTGGCGAAGCGCAGCATGGGGACGCCGCTTTGACGCGCGCCGAGAAATTCGCCGGGGCCGCGGATGTTGAGGTCTTGGCGGGCGATTTCGAAGCCGTCGGTGTGTTCGTAGATGACTTTCAGCCGGGCTTTGGCGAGTTCGCTCAAGGGTTCGGCAAACAGGAGGACGCACACACTTTCTGCCGCGCCACGCCCTACCCGCCCGCGTAATTGGTGCAGCTGCGCCAAGCCCATGCGCTCGGCGTGTTCGATTACCATCAGGGCGGCGTTGGGCACATCTACGCCAACTTCGATGACAGTGGTGGCAACCAAGACGTTAAGACGGCCTGCGGCAAACTCCGCCATAACTTCGGCTTTTTCGGCGGCTTTCATGCGCCCGTGTACCAAGCCGATGTTGAGTTCGGGCAAGGCTGCCTGAAGCTGCTCGAGGGTTTCGGTGGCGGTTTGCAGTTGCAGGGTTTCGCTTTCTTCAATCAGCGGGCAGACCCAGTATGCCTGCTGCCCTTTGCGGCAGATGTTGAGGACGAAGCCTTCGACTTCGGCGCGGCGGACGTTGTTGACGAGGCGGGTTTTAATCGGGGTGCGTCCGGGCGGCAATTCGTCGATGACGGACACGTCCAAGTCGGCGAAAAAACTCATGGCGAGCGTGCGCGGGATGGGCGTGGCGGACATCATCAGCTGGTGGACGTCGCGCCCTTTGTTTTTGAGGGCGAGGCGTTGGGCGACGCCGAAGCGGTGTTGTTCGTCCACAATCACCAAGCCCAGATTTTGGAACTCGACGTCGTCTGAAAACAGGGCGTGCGTGCCGACGGCGATTTTGACGGTGCCGTCGGCGAGTTTGGCTTTGGCTTCGTCTTTGGCTTTTTTGCGCTGGCTGCCGGAAAGCCAGACAACTTCGAGTCCTAACGGTTCGAGCCATTGTTTGAACTTGATGAAATGCTGTTCGGCAAGGATTTCGGTCGGCGCCATCACGGCCGCCTGCGCGCCGGATTCGATGGCGGTCAGCGCGGACAAGGCGGCGACGATGGTTTTGCCGCTGCCGACATCGCCTTGCAACAGGCGGTGCATGGGGTGGGTTTGCGCCATGTCGCGGCGGATTTCGGACACGACCCTTTCTTGTGCATCGGTCAGGGCAAACGGTAAGGCGTGGCGCAGGGCTTGGGTCAGCGTACCGTCGCCGCCCAATGCCGCCGCCGTGCCACTGACGCGCTTCTGCCGCGCCAGCCGCATGGAAAGCTGTTGCGCCAAAAGTTCGTCGAATTTGAGCCGCTGCCATGCGGGCAGCGCGCCGTCGGAAAGCTGGTGGATGGTGAAACTCGGCGGCGGCGAATGCAAAAGACGCAGGCTTTCGGCAAGGTGCGGCAGTTTCAGACGACCCAATAAGGCATCGGGCAAAGTATCGTGCAGCGGCGTAACGTCTAACGCCGTCTGAATGATGCGGCGCAAAGTGGGCTGGTTCAAACCGTTTACGGTCGGATAAACAGGCGTGAGGCTTTCCGCCAAACCGCTGCCCTCGGCATCGCGGATTTTGGGATGAATCATCTCGTCGCCGTAAAACCCGTGTTTGATTTCGCCCACGGCGCGGATGCGTTTGCCGGCCGCCATCTGTTTCTGATTACTGGCATAAAAGTGGATGAAACGCAAAAAAAGGACGCTGCCGGAATCGTCGGCAATTTGGACAATCAACTGCTTGCGCGGTTTGAACGTTACTTCCTGATGGATGACCTCGCCCTCGACCTGACACGGTACGCCAATCGGCGCATCCTTAATCGGCATGATGTGCGTCTCGTCCTCGTAACGCAGCGGCAAATGCAAAACCAAATCCCATGCGGTATGGAGGTTGAGTTTGTCGAGCTTCTTGGCGGAAACGTCGGTGATTTTGAGCTGTTTCTGGGTTTCGGGCGTCATCATGGCTTTATCCTTTAATGGCGCGTATTTTAGCTGAAAATGCAGGAAGGGGTCGTCTGAAAGGACGTTCAGACGACCTGGAGGCATTGCACAGGTAGAGTTTGATAATTTGCCCATGCCGTCATTCCCACGCGGGAGGGAATCTCGATTTCGGGGTTTCAGAAAAATTTACAAAGTTGCCATGATTTCAAATTTCTAGATTCCCGCCTGCGCGGGAATAACGGCATAAGGTTTCTATGTATAGTGGATTAAATTTAAATCAGGACAAGGCGACGAAGCCGCAGACAGTACAGATAGTACGGCAAGGCGAGGCAACGCCGTACTGGTTTAAAGTTAATCCACTATAAATCACTATAAACCGTCAAATTTAAGAATCCGTCCACCCCTGCTACTTTCAGACGACCTTGATAAAAAAAGCAACGGATAAACCGTTGCTTTTTTGTTTGACCTGCAAATCTTACAAACTGCCCAACACGATGCGCAACACGCGGCGTAAAGGTTCGGCCGCGCCCCACAAGAGCTGGTCGCCGACGGTGAACGCGCTGATGTATTCGCCGCCCATGCCCAGTTTGCGGATGCGTCCGACGGGGACGGACAGCGTACCGGTAACTTTGGCGGGCGTCAGCTCGTGGATGCTGGCTTCTTTTTCGTTGGGGATGACTTTCACCCAGTCGTTCGCGCTTGCCAAAATCGCTTCGATTTCAGAAACGGGCAGGTCTTTTTTCAGCTTCAGGGTGATGGCTTGGCTGTGGCAGCGCATAGAGCCGATGCGGACGCACAAACCGTCGATTACGGTCGGATTGTCGCTGCGGCCGAGGATTTTGTTGGTTTCCGCGCCGCCTTTCCATTCTTCTTTGGACTGGCCGTTGCCCAAATCCACGTCAATCCACGGAATCAGGCTGCCGGCGAGCGGTACGCCGAAGTTGGCTTTCGGATAGTCTTCGCTGCGCAGGAAATCGGATACTTTGCGGTCGATGTCGAGAATCGCGCTGGAAGGATCGGCAAGCTCGTCCGCTACTTGGGCGTGAATCGCGCCCATGCCGCTGATGAGTTCGCGCATGTTTTTCGCACCTGCGCCGGATGCGGCTTGGTAGGTCATGCTGGTTGCCCATTCGACCAAATCGTTTTGGAACAGGCCGCCCAGCGCCATCAGCATCAGGGAGACGGTGCAGTTGCCGCCGATGTAGTTTTTCACGCCGTTTTTGAGGCCGTTGTCGATGACGTTTCGGTTGACTGGGTCGAGGACGATAATCGCGTCGTCTTTCATGCGCAGGGAGGACGCCGCGTCAATCCAGTAGCCGTTCCAGCCGCTGTCGCGCAGGGGTTGGAACACGGATTTGGTGTAATCGCCGCCTTGGCAGGTTACGATGATGTCCATTTTCGCCAGTTCGGCAACGTCGTTCGCGTCCAATAATGTTTTCGCCGCCTGACCGAAATCAGGTGCCGCGCCGCCGACGTTGGATGTGGTGAAGAAGAACGCTTCGGGAATATGGGCGAAGTCGTTTTCTTCTTTCATACGCTGCATCAAAACCGAACCGACCATGCCGCGCCAGCCGACGAAACCTACTTTCATGTTGAGCTCCTTAGGGGGAAATTGTTAACAAATTTCTGAATAGGGAAAAAGGAAGAGTTTTAAACCTGTTTGAGGTAAATGTAAAGTTTTTTATAGCATCTCTAGAAAGAAATAAAAGGTCGTCTGAAATACACTTTCAGACGACCTTTCCGTATCAAGCTCAATCAAGATTCCCCCACCTCATCACGGTTCCGCCATTTCCAATGCCTGCTTGATGTCCACGGCAACGACGCGCGATACGCCTTTTTCCTGCATGGTTACGCCGACGAGCTGCTCTGCCATTTCCATGGTCAGGCGGTTGTGGGAGATGTAGAGGAACTGGGTTTGCGCCGACATTTCTTTGACCAGGTTGCAGAAGCGCGAGGTGTTGGCGTCGTCCAGCGGAGCGTCGACTTCGTCCAGAAGGCAGAAGGGGGCGGGGTTGAGGCTGAACAGGGCGAACACGAGGCTCATGGCGGTGAGGGCTTTTTCGCCGCCGGAGAGGAGGTGGATGGTGCTGTTTTTCTTGCCGGGCGGGCGCGCCATGATGGACACGCCGGCAGTCAGGAGGTCGTCGCCTATCATTTTGAGGGTCGCTTCTCCGCCGCCGAACAGGGTCGGGAAGAAGGTTTGGACTTTGCCGTTGACGGCGTCGAAGGTTTCTTTGAAACGCTCTTTGGTCTTGTCGTCGATTTGGGCGATGGCTTCTTCCAAAAGGGAGATGGCGGCCTGCACGTCTTCGCTTTGGCTGCGGTAGTAGCCGTCGCGTTCGCGAGCTTCTTCGAGTTCTTGCAGGGCGGCGAGGTTGACGGCGCCGAGGGCTTCGATTTGCTGGGTGAGGCTGCCGATGCTGCTGTTCAATACTTTCGGCGATTCTTTCGTCAACGCTTCGAGCGCGTCCAAATCGGCGGCGCGTTCGGTCAGGTTTTGATGGTAGCGTTTGGCGTTGATCAGGGCTTCCTGCTGCTGCAACAGGGCGGTTTGGGTGGCGGCCTGAAGCTGCGGCAGCTTGGTTTGCAGGGTTTGTACGCGGGCGTATTGCTCCCTGCCCTGTTCCTGAATCTGCGCGAGTTTTTCCTGCACGGCGATGTATTCTTCGTCCAGCGTGTGTACGGCTTCGGTCAGCTCGTCGAGCTTGATGTGCTGCTCGTCGTTTTGGAACTCGGTTTCATAGGCGAGGGCAAGCTCTTGCTGGCGTTCCTGCCAGTCCAGGGTTTGCTGTTCGAGCCGGGCGATTTGCTGCTGGTAGTTTTGTTTTTGCTGGTTGAGTTTGTGGACGGCGACTTCGGCCAGCCCGTATTGGCGGTTGGCTTCCAACAAGGCAAGCTGCGCCTGTTTCAGACGACCTTGCTGTTCTTGGCGGCTGTGTGCGGTGGTTTGCTGTTGGCGTTCGAGTTCGGCAGCGGCTTCCTGCAAAGTAGCGATGTCGTCTGAAAGCCCGTCGGACGTGTGTTGCAACACGGTCTGCTCTTCTGCCAACTGCGCCAGTTCGCGCTCGATGTGTTCGCGGCGGATTTGCCCTTGGTTGGTGCGTGCCAAGAGTTCGGCGGCACGTTGCTGCGCTTGGCTGTATTGGCGCGTGTGCTGCTGTTGCTGCTGCATCAGGTTTTTGTGTTGCACTTCGGACGAGCGCACGGCAGCCTCCGCCTGTTTGAACGCGGCTTCGGCGACGGAGAGTTCGGGGGCGAGGTTTTCCAGTTCGGACGCGATGCCGTCGAGGCGCGCTTTTTGGGCAATCAGGCTTTCCTGCGCGGGCTTGGCATAGAGCAGGACGCTGACTTTATCGACCTGATGGCCTTCGGGCGTGAGCCAGATTTGGTGTGCGCCCAAATCGCTTTGATGCACGAGGGCGTAGCTCAAATCGGGCGCGCACAATACGCCGTCGAGCCAGTGGTGCAATGCCGTCTGAAACGGCGGCTGCGCTTGGATTTGGTTCAGCAATGCCTGTACGGGCAGGGATTTTTTGATGCCGCCGGAGAGGTCGTCTGAAAGCCATGCCGCCTGCCCCTGCGGCAAAGGTGCGGGCGGCACGAAGCCGTGCGGCACGGCGCGGGCGTGCAGGCGTTCGGCAAGGATGACGGACAGGGCGTGCTGCCACTCGGCAGGGGCGGTGATGTGTTGCCACAGCTGCGGCGCGGCGGCGTGGTCGGTTGCCTGCCAGAAGTCGGCGGCTTCCTGTTGTTGCGACAGGATTTGCGACAACGCCTGCTGCTGCGCCTGCAAAGTGATGTGTTGCTGCCTCAGGCTTTGGAAGCGGTTTGAGGCCGTCTGAAACGCCTCGCGGGCGGCGTGTAAGGCTTCTTCGGCAGCGATGATTTGTTCTTCGTAATGCTCTTGCTGGCTTTGCAACAAGGAGGCGGCTTCCTGCGCAGCGGCGGTTTCGGCTTCGTCGGGCAGGTTCAGGGCTTGGTTTTCCTGTTTCAGACGACCTTTGCGCTCTTCGTGCTTGGCAACGGTTTGTTCGGCATGGGCAAGCTGCTGCTGCTTCAACGCCAGTTCGCGGCGGATGCGGTTTGCCTCGTCCTGCTGGGTTTGGAAGGCGGCGTTGAGCGTGGCTTGGACTTCTTCCAATTCGGGCAGACGCTCTTCGTGTTCGGCAACCTGCATCGCCCATTCCGCCAATTCGGTTTGCTTTTCTTCGGCCTGGAACTCGTTTTCCTCAAGCTGCACGCGGATTTGCTGCTGCTCCTGATGGATGCGCTGCATCTGCGCCTGCGCCGCCTGCTTGTCGCGTTCGATGCGTTGGTGCAGGTTTTGCTGATGGCGGATTTGTTCTTCCAAACGGGCAATCTGCTCGCGCAACACGCCGCGTTTGTTGCTCAATTCGTGCACCGCCTGCTGCTGCGACTGTTCGGCGGTCTGCAAGGCGTGTACTTCTTCGTTTAACGCCTGAACCTGCGCGGCGGTTTCGTCCTGCTGCGCCTGCAAAGACTGATGTTGCGCGGTCGCCTTATCGGCGGCGGCAAGCGATTGCTGCCATTGGGCGTAATCGAGCAAATCCTGTTGTTGGTTCAACTGCGCAGTCAGGGATTTGTAACGTTCGGCGGTTTCGGCTTGTTTCTCCAGCTTTTCCACCTGACGCGCCAACTCGTTCTGCAAATCGCCCAAACGCTGCAAATGCTCGCGCGTGTCTTTCAGACGACCCTCCGTCTCCTTGCGGCGTTCCTTATATTTGGACACGCCCGCCGCCTCCTCGATATAGGCGCGCAACTCCTCCGGCCGCGCTTCGATGATGCGCGAAATCATCCCCTGTTCGATAACGGCATAACCACGCGCGCCCACGCCCGTACCCAGAAACAAATCGGTAATGTCGCGGCGGCGCACGGTCTGATTGTTGATGAAATACGTCGATTCGCCCTGACGCGTCAACTGCCGCTTGATGCTCACCTCGGCATACTGCCCCCACGCCCCCTGCAAACTATGGTCGCTATTGTCAAACACCAGCTCCACCGAAGCCCTCGGCGCAGGACGGCGCGTCGCCGCACCGTTAAAAATCACGTCCTGCATACTCTCGCCGCGAAGCTGCTTCGCCGAAGCCTCGCCCAACACCCAGCGCACCGCATCAATCACATTCGACTTGCCGCAGCCGTTCGGTCCGATAACCGCAACAAGCTGCCCCGGAACATGAATCGTGGTCGGGTCGGTAAAAGATTTGAAGCCGGAGAGTTTGATGTGGGTCAGACGCATGGGATAAGGACGGAGAGAAAAAAATAAAGTGGGATTTTATACTAAAACATCTGACAAAAGGTCGTCTGAAACCCTGTTTCGAGGTTTCAGACGACCTTTGCTTTCAGACCTTCTTAACGGCGCGGCTTATTCTTTGCCGATGCCTTTATCCAGCCCTTGTGTCAGACCGTTGATGTCGCCGCCGTTCAGGCCCAATTCTTTCAAGAGGCCGTCAACCAGCGGGGCTTGGCTGCGGTAGCGCAGGGCGCTGTTGACCATTTGGTCGGCGAGGCTGGCTTGTGTGGTTTGACCTTCCGACACGCCTTCGGAGCCGTTGGCAGCGCCGCTGAATCCGCCCAAGCCGTTGACTTGCAGAATCTTGATGTCGTCGATGTTTTCCATCGGGCGCACGGATTCGCGGATGATGTCGGGCAGGTGTTTCAACAGGGCGAGGCGCACTTGCATTTCGACTTGCTCGACGCTCAGGACATTGGCAGCTTCGTTCACGGCGCGGGTACCTTCGGCATCGACTTTGTATTGCTGCTCTTGCGCTTGCGCCAGCAGGACTTTGGCATCGGCTTCACCTTTGGCTTGCAGGCGTTGTTTCTCGGCTTCGGCTTCGGCGGCAATGCGCACGGCTTCGGCGCGGTCTTGCGCGGCCTGTTTCTCGGCTTCGGCGGCGACGGTGAGCGAAATCGCGTCTTTTTGCGCGGCTTCTTCGGCGGCAATCAGTTCGACGGCTTTGGCACGTTCGGCGCGTTCGGTTTCGCGTACGGTAATCACGCTCTCTTCTTCACGCACGGCGGCGGCGCGGGCTTTGTCGGCTTCGGCTTTGGCTTCGGATTCGGCACGCGATTTCTCGGCAACGGCGATGGCGCGGTCTTGTTCGGCAAGCTCGATGGCTTTGCGGCGCTCGACTTCTGCCTGCTCGACGGCTTGGGCTTTGCGGATGTCTTCGTTTTTAATGTCGCGTTCGGCGGCGATGCGTTTCAAATCCACTTCGCGTTCGGCGGCGATTTTGGCTTCTTCCGCCTCGCGTTTTTTCTGCGCTTCCTGCTCGGCGATGCTGGCTTCCTGTTCGGCGCGGCGCACGGCGATTTCGCGTTCTTGTTCGAGTTTGGCGTATTCTTCTTCGCGCGAGATTTTCAGGCGTTGCTGCTCGGCTTCGAGGTTTTTGGTTTTAATCGCCAAATCGGTGTCTTGTTCGATTTCGTTGCGTTTTTTGCGGCGGCCTTCGATGGTTTCGGTCAGTTTGGTCAGACCTTCCGCATCAAAGGCGTTTTGCGGGTTGAAAAACTCAAAGCTGGTCTGGTCGAGGCCGGTCAGGGAGACGGTTTCGAGTTCGAGGCCGTTTTTAAACAAGTCTTCGCTCACGACTTGTTGCACTTTCTGAACGAAATCAACACGTTTTTCGTGCAGCTCTTCCATCGCCATTTCGGCGGCGACGGCGCGCAGGGCATCGACGAATTTACCTTCGACGAGGTCTTTCAATTCGTCGGGCGACATGGTTTTCATACCCAGCGTTTGCGCGGCGGTGGCGATGCTCTCGGCGCTGGGTTTGACGCGGACGTAAAATTCCGCCATCACATCGACGCGCATCCGGTCGCGGGTAATCAACGCCTGCTGCGCCGCGCGGCGCACTTCAAGACGCAATGTGTTCATGTTGACGGGGATGATTTCGTGCAGCACGGGCAGCACCATCGCGCCGCCGTTCATGATGACTTTTTCGCCGCCGAAGCCGGTGCGCACGAAGGAGACTTCTTTGCTGGCGCGGCGGTACAGGCGGGTGAGGATGAGGCCGAGTACGAACAGCGCGACGAGTATGACGCCGGCGATGATGCCGATGGAAACTAAGTTCATGGGTTTTCCTTTCTTGTTGTCGATATACCCTTGAGGGGCGTGGGTTCAGACGGTTTTTTTAGGGTTTGGGGTCGTCTGAAAAGGTTAAAAATCTGGGGTTTTAAAGGTAGCAACTGTATTTTTCACCCCGCCGGGCAAAAATACCAAAACTCAAATCAAGCCGTTCGGATACCGTTTTCGGTGGTACCGTTCCCGGCAAAATAATCACGCATCCGGGCATTCAATATCGTCAGCAGTTTGCGCATACATGCCGTAACGGCAACCTTATACGGCTTACCCTTGGACAGCAGGCGCTGGTAGAAATCCCGAATAAGCGGTTCAAAACGTGTCGCTACCACGGTAGCCATATACAGCGCCTTACGCACCGCAGACCTTCCGCCGAAGCAGTGGCTTTTGAATTTGGTTTCCCCGCTCTCCCTCGGATGCGGGGCAATGCCGACCAAACTCGCTATCCGTTTGTGCGACAGCCGTCCCAATTCGGGCAGCATCGCCATCAGCGTAGCCGTCGTTGTCGAACCGATGCCTTTGATTTGTTCCACCACTTTGGCTTTGTCGTCAAAATGCGTGTGGGTGTGGTCGTCGATTTGTTTGTCCAATTCGTCAATCAGACGGTCAAAATGGGCAATCAGTTGTTTGACGCTTTCGACTTGCGTTTCGTGAACCTGATGCAGACGGTTTTTCTCGGCAGTCCGCATCTCCACCAGTTGGTTGCGGCGGTTGACCAATGCCTCCAACACTTCCTCCGCTTCGGTGGGCGGGTGATAGAGCATGGTTTGCCAATCTTCTTTCTGCATCATCATCTGTGCGAAGAAGGCGAGCATTTGGGCATCTTTGGCATCGGTTTTGGTCAGCGACTGCGATTGGGCAAACTGATGCGTCTGACGCGGGTTGGCGATGATCACGGCTATGCCTGCGCGGTGGATGGCTTTGGCGGCGGGAATTTCGAGACCGCCGGTGCTTTCCATGACGACGAGGGCGACGTTGTGTTTTTTAAGGTATTCGATGGTATGGGCGATACCTTTGGGGTTGTTGGTTTCGGTTTTGGTTTTAGACAAAGACGAAACGGCGATGACGAAGTTTCGTTTGGCGATGTCGATGCCTGCACAGTTGTATTGGGTACTCATCATAAACCTGCCTTGCATTCGGTTGTGTTGTCTGGCAACTGTCCGGTTGTGTCGATGGGTTGCCCGGCCGCTCCCTGAGCTACGCAACGGTTGTTTGCCTTGGTCGGATGCGGGTGGCGGCCTGGCGGTTTGTTGCTATGATACGGGTGTTTCGATATACAAGGTCGGATTCTTGAATCCGACAATTTCGGTTAGGTGCAATACGGTTGAAACGGGGCGGTTCGTCGGATTCGAGAATCCGCCCTACCATTTCTGTTTTTTGCAAACCGTAGCGTGGGCTTTGCCCGCGGCCTACTGTCGTTTGAATCAAACGATCATCCGAGATGTTTGCTTCGTGGGCGAAGCCCACGCTACGGACTACTTGAGAGGTGTCGGTTCAGACGGTTTTTTGGAATTTGAGGTCGTCTGAAAGGTTAAAAATCTGGGGTTTTAAAGATAGGTCGGATTCTTGAATCCGACAATTTCGGTTATGTGCAATACTGATGAAACGGGGCAATTTGTCGGATTCAAGAATCCGACCTTGTATATCGAAACACCCGTATCATAGCAACAAACCGCCCGCCGCCACCCGCATCCGACCAAGGCAAACAACCGTTGCGTAGCTCAGGGAGCGGCCGGGCAACCCATCGACACAACCGGACAGTTGCCAGACAACACAACCGAATGCAAGGCAGGTTTATGATGAGTACCCAATACAACTGTGCAGGCATCGACATCGCCAAACGAAACTTCGTCATCGCCGTTTCGTCTTTGTCTAAAACCAAAACCGAAACCAACAACCCCAAAGGTATCGCCCATACCATCGAATACCTTAAAAAACACAACGTCGCCCTCGTCGTCATGGAAAGCACCGGCGGTCTCGAAATTCCCGCCGCCAAAGCCATCCACCGCGCAGGCATAGCCGTGATCATCGCCAACCCGCGTCAGACGCATCAGTTTGCCCAATCGCAGTCGCTGACCAAAACCGATGCCAAAGATGCCCAAATGCTCGCCTTCTTCGCACAGATGATGATGCAGAAAGAAGATTGGCAAACCATGCTCTATCACCCGCCCACCGAAGCGGAGGAAGTGTTGGAGGCATTGGTCAACCGCCGCAACCAACTGGTGGAGATGCGGACTGCCGAGAAAAACCGTCTGCATCAGGTTCACGAAACGCAAGTCGAAAGCGTCAAACAACTGATTGCCCATTTTGACCGTCTGATTGACGAATTGGACAAACAAATCGACGACCACACCCACACGCATTTTGACGACAAAGCCAAAGTGGTGGAACAAATCAAAGGCATCGGTTCGACAACGACGGCTACGCTGATGGCGATGCTGCCCGAATTGGGACGGCTGTCGCACAAACGGATAGCGAGTTTGGTCGGCATTGCCCCGCATCCGAGGGAGAGCGGGGAAACCAAATTCAAAAGCCACTGCTTCGGCGGAAGGTCTGCGGTGCGTAAGGCGCTGTATATGGCTACCGTGGTAGCGACACGTTTTGAACCGCTTATTCGGGATTTCTACCAGCGCCTGCTGTCCAAGGGTAAGCCGTATAAGGTTGCCGTTACGGCATGTATGCGCAAACTGCTGACGATATTGAATGCCCGGATGCGTGATTATTTTGCCGGGAACGGTACCACCGAAAACGGTATCACCGAAAACGGTATCCGAACGGCTTGATTTGAGTTTTGGTATTTTTGCCCGACGGGGTGAAAAATACAGTTGCTACCGAGCTTATACCTTGAATATCACTGCCAACCTGTTAATTCAATCAATGCGTTTCGGGAAGCTGTTGTACAAATATTGTGTCTTCCTAAGCCCAGCAGCCCGCCGATTAATGTTGTTCCTTTGCGTTCGGTAATCAGACTGACTCCGATGATGTCACTCATATGTATACGGTCAAACTTCCTGTAAGCCCCGTCATGTCCGCCTTGATAACGGATGCGTCCGAATGCGCCGTAAATAATCAATTTTTCGCGATCAATATAAATCGATTTCCGGGTCGTCAGCCCGCACCACCAACGTTCCACGCGCCACAACCACAATAGCGTGAGCATAATAGCCAGCAGCCAAGTCATGTTGCTTGAAAGCGATAGATCCATCCATTTCACTATCTTCAGCCAGAGACCGCCTACGCCGATGAGGCCGAACAAGAAAGCAACCAAGGGTTGAAACAACAAACCTCTGAATAACGAATGCTGAAACAGCAGCCCGTCGCCGACAACGATGACACCTCGCGGCAGCTTGTTTTTCAACGCTTCGATGCGGGATTGCATATCACGCTCGGACTGCGACAAATGATCCATATCTATCCCCGTTTTGTTTTTCTAATTAATTGATAAAAATGATGGTTCATTGCAAACCGGCGTTTATCTGTTCAGACGACCTCAATCCACCAAGCTCCCGCTCGGGTTCAAAATCGCCTTAAACGTATTCCCCTCCAGCGACACCAGCAACACCGCGTCGCCCTGTTTCAACACTTCGTCGGAATCCGGTTCTGCCATTACATAATGCTGTTGACCATACACATCCTTCACCCGCACCTGCGCCGCGCTGCCTGCCCGCGCTTCGCCCAGCACCACTGTGCCGATGCGTCCGATTAGGCTTTCCTGCGAAACGGCGGTGGTTTCGTCTTTGGGCATGATTTTGTACAGTCCGCCCGCCGTCAGGCGCACCAGCGGCAGCGAAAGGAACCATACGGCTACCGCCGCCAGCCATCCGTTCAGATAGCTGCCGAACACGGCGGCAAAGGTCGTCTGAAACAGGTAGCCCGTCAGTCCGTACACGGCAAGGAACACCACCATCAGCATCAACACCGGCACGCGCCCGACATACAACCAGCTCAGAAACCTGACGAACACGCCCGCGTCCGCAGCGTCCAGCCCGACTTCGGCGTGCGCGGTTTCGGTCAGGCTGTCGGGCAACAGGTTGTCCAGCCAGTCGCTGATGCCGCCCGCCAGCATGGAGATGACTTCCAACACGCCGAGCAAAACCATCAGCGCGATGGCGATGCCGAAGATTTCCGTTTCGGGGGCGTTGATTAAATTCCACATATTCCGTTCCTTGTTCTGTCAACTTTCAGACGACCTTAAATAGACTGCTTGCGAAAATTTGAATGTTTGATTGCCGTCATTCCCGCTCAGGCGGGAATCCAGAAGTTTGAGATTACGGCAATCTTCAAATAATACTTCTGAAGAATCGAGGTCTGGATTCCCGCCTGCGCGGGAATGACGGCATTTAGATTTGACCTATCCGTGCATCCCAAACAGACATTCGGTTTTCAGACGACCTCTTCGCTCTCAATCTCAGCGCGGCATTCAATTGGAAAGTTGACCGAGTTGGCGATGAAACACAGGCGGTGCGCTTCGTGGTGCAGTTCCAAAGCCTTGGCGCGGTCGCTTCCTGCGGCGATGGTAACGCGCGGCTTCAACACGGCGGAGACGAAACGCCCCGCGCTCCCGCCACCGCCTTCGTCCATCACCGCGTCGGCATGATCGGTGTAGGCGGTAACGCAGATGCCCGCGTCGGCACACAGGTGCAGGTACCATAATTTGTGGCAGGCAGAAACGGCGGCCAGCAGCATTTCTTCGGGGTTCCAGTGGCCCGCATTGCCGCGGAAGGCCGGGTCGGCGGAACCGTGCAGGTCGGGCTTACCCTCGGCGGAAACGGTAAAGTTGCGCAAATAAGCGGTGTAGGACGAAGTGCCTTCGCCGAGATTGCCCGTCCATGTTGTCACAGTGCGGTAGGTGTGTTTTTTGCTCATTTTGACATTCCTTTCAATTATTTACTGTTCGCGGCAATAAAAACGGTATCCGCCTTGAAACGCCGACTCTAGTTGAGCCAGGCATAAGCCGATGCGCCCGCCGCCAAACTGATGCCCAGCCACAGCAGGATTTTGGTTTCCGCCCATACGTCTTCCCAATATTTCCCCCGCAGCGCGCTGATGATTTCGGGGGTGAAACAGAATTTTACGCATTCGACAAATTCGTCCCAATCCTTAAACAGCAGGACATAAAGCACTGCGGCGGTTATCAAGGCAATCAAAACAGCAAAAATCATGGGATTATCCCTATCCGTTTTCAGACGGCCTGTGCGTACCGTAAAGAAAGGTCGTCTGAAACCGCTCCTAACTTTTCCCTAAGTCCTGCGTGTTTAAATGTCTATACCGACAACAGACGCAAAGGGAACGAAATGAAACATTCTCAGTCGCAATATACAAAGCCGTCCAAACCGCTTTTGAAAAAACTGCTGCTTCCTGTCGCCGCTGTTTGCGCCATTTTTCTTGCAGCAGAAGGTTTCGACCTTTACGAAGACTACGTCCAATACCGCATGGAAACCGACCCGGCGTTCGCGCAACACCACGACCGCGCTTTGTCCATCCTGCACGGCAGAGGCTACGAAGTCCACGATTCCGACACCGACCTCTATTGGGCAAGACCCGTTTTGGAATTTGAGGCCTACAAAGGCAGCTTGGAATACAAAATCGTGATGTCTTATCCCGATTTAAACATTCTCGTAGAACGCGTCGATTTATAATCCGCTTCCGAATATTCTTTACTTACCCCACGTCCCGAAAGGATACGACATGAAAAAACTCTTACCGGTATTACTCTTAGGCAGCATCGCACTGACCGCTTGTGCCGCCCCTTATCCTTACGACTATTACGATGACGACTATCGTACCGACCGCTACGAGCAGCGTTATGACCGTTACGATGACCGCTATGATGATCGTTACAATGACCGCTATGAGCGCGATTACGACCGTAATGACGACTACCGTTACCGCGACGGCAAGTATTACGATGACGACTACATCGAACACCAAATTTACAGCGATCCGTCCTTCGAGCAAAAACGCGCGCAAGTCATGCGGATACTCGAACGACGCGGCTACCAAGTTCACGAAATCGAAGCCGACGACCGCCGCGGCCGCCCCGTATTGAAAGCCGAAGCCTTCAAAAACGGACGCGAATACGACATCGTTTTCTCATGGCCGGATTTGCGGATTATCAGCGAACGCATCGACTACTGATTTGTTCCGCCATACGCCGCAAGGACAAGCTCCGCGCGGCGTTTTTCTTTTCAGACGACCCTTTCCGACAAAGGAGGTCGTCTGAAAACTTATTTCCCCGCCTTCAATTATTACATCTGTATTTTAGTGTACCTTTGGCAGACGGTTTACGGCAAAGTGCCATTCATCGTCTCCCATAATGCCGAGAAATCCGAAGTCTTGTAGATTCAAGCGATCAGCAAGTTCTGCCCGTAAGTTATCAAACTCCGCTGGAGGAGGCTTCGGAACACTGCGCCACGTCATCGGGACATCGGAAATTTCTTGCACAATAAGCACAGGATGGCAGACATTTTTCGGAATCAGCGCAATCCTCAGGCAAAAGTTAGTTTGTCCACAACGGCAGAATGCAGATGCAACACCTTTAAATTCGCCAAGAGTAAGGGAATATGGTTTTTTACCGACAAAAATTTGTCCGTCAGTATGAAAAATGATCGAAATCCCCCTATTCTGACGCCATAAGAAATACAACATCAGAAGCAGTACGATAGCGGACAAAACATAAAACCAGTTTGGAGGATTGAAAACCGCTAACACAAACAGAAGAATGCTGCCTGCCGCTGCCACAGGGCGAAACAGGGAATGCTTCCGAATTAGGACAAAGGGTTTGTGCATAAATAATACCGTTCCCATTTACAATTTAACGAAGCATTTCCTGTATCAACCTGTAACCTTCGTACCGTTTTCAGACGACCTTTCCGACAAAGAAGGTCGTCTGAAAACTTATTTCCCCGCCTTCAGTGCCGCCAATCGTTCGGCAATACGGTTGTTGCGGCTCAAGTCTTCTAACTCCTTCAATTTTGCCAACTGCGCCGCATCGGTGCTGCTGTGTACTGCGTTCTGACGTCCCATCACGCGGTCGAAAGCGTTGCCGCTTTTTTCGGCATCACGGGCGATGCGGTTGAGGTCGCTGCCGCCTGCCGCTTTGCCTACACCCGCACTTTGCTGCGCGGCACGCCAGTCTTGCAACTGCTGCTGCATCTCGCGTTTTTTCGCCTGCAAGGCGGCGATAAAGCCCTCAAGTTCTTTTTCCTGCGCGGCACAGTCGGCAATGGTGTTTTCCAAAACAGGCAGACGCGCTTCGATGTCCATTTGTTCGGCGATACCCGCCTCGGCAAGGTCGTCGCGTCCAGCGGCTACGGCGGCTTGCAGGTTGGCATCGATGGCTTCGTGGCGGTTGCTCTCGTCCGCCATTTTCTTGGCGGCAAGGTGTTTCTGCGCCAACACTTTGCCCAATTCGGCACGCACTTCGTCCACCGCCCACTCGATTTCGCGGATGCTCTCGTTCATGACCGCCTCAGGCGCAAGGTTCTCCGCCGCATCAATCAGGGCATGAAAACCGCCGCTCACCAGACGGCCCACTCTGCGGGATAGGGTTTCGCTCATTTGGATTTTCCTTTCTTTATAAAATCATGAGAAATATTGTGTTTAGCGGGCATTTGATTGTGCCAACCAGTCGTAACATTGCTCCCATGACAATGTTTCGTTTTCGTCTTCTTTGCCTTCCAGCAGGGCTTGTTCTAAAGCTCGTCTGAATCTGGCGCGGGTATCCGGGTGGGCAAACCAAGCCGACAGTCGGGCGGCGAATTGCGTTCTATTCGGACAATGCTCGGGCAGATAGCAGACTTTGTACCAATCCGGCTCGTCGCTTCCATACGGAATGTCTAAGTACAAATCAACAAAATCGCGTAAAGCTGCCGTTTTATCCGCCTGTTCCGTCCAAACTGCCAGCAGTTCGTCGACAACATCCAATCCGGCAAATTGAAACATATTCAGCCAAACGACTAAGCAGCCTTCGTAGTGTGGCGCAGTCAGTTGCGAGTCAAACCAAGCGGCGGCGAAACGTTTTAACCAATCGATTTCTTCTTTTGTCCAGCATTCGGGCAAATCGCAACACAACTTATCGAGCAACGTTTCATCAAGCGGTCGGACATCTTCGTCGTTGACCAAAGCCTGCAAAATACGCGGCAGAAAATGTTTCATGTCTAAAGCCGTCGCAGCTCCTTTGTCCAAAGGCACGCTGCCCAAATACGCCTGCAACATATCGACAGGAATCTCGTGTAACGGATATTCCAACAACGCCTGTTGGAAATCTTCGGGAGAGCAGCTGTTGCAAGTGCAGATATTCAGCGGGAAGCGCACGCTGTAAGGTGCAAATAATTCATATGCTTCTGCTATCCATTTTTCCATCTTGTTGCCTTGCCTTTGATGTTGGACATGGGTGTTCAGGAATGAGAGTGAAGGGGATTTCAGACGACCTCAAACCTTACACTACTTGCTATGCGTGATTTCTTCCAGCCGACCGTTTGCTCCGATAACGGCGCGGAAATTACCGCCCAGTGCTTTAGGTGGTTTGCCGCTGATAATCCAATGTTCCCCGTCTTTTTTCACCCGATACGGCTTTTGCGCTTGAGTGGTTTGTTCACCGTAATGCTGCGTCACATAAATTTCGGTCAGCCGCAGGACTTGCTGCTCAGTAACAGGTTGTACGCCGCCGTCCGCGCTCACTGCCAGAGAGGGATAGATGAACATACAGGTCAGAAGCCAATGATGGATTTTCATTTTTCAGTCAGCCTTCCATTTACGCCTCATGTATTGATATTCTTTAACTCATTTGGTCTTAATACAAAAGGTTGCTCTCTGCATTTCTCAGCCATTTGTGCCATATCGCTTACTCTCCATATTCTGTTGAACGCCAATTGATTTTACACATTTCTTTATCGGAAATTTCCTGATATTCAAGACCTGCCAAACATCTTTTTTCCCAATCTAAACATTCTTGCTTGTTGATAATCAAAAATTTTGGCTCTTTCCCTGCTAAAACACTTCGACAAGCAATACGGCGACGTTCAGCAAACTGATCATCCACATTCTTATAATGTGGCAAATACATATAGCAGAACTTCTTCTCGTTCTTTGCCATACATGCCGTCAACGGATCTGCCTTCTCACGCCCTTTCCATCCTGCCTCGCCAGCCATTGCGCTACCTAATACGAATTCCACCTGATGGTTCGGATAAAACGCCACCGTAATGTCTTCGGGTTTCGTATATTCAGGCAACTGCGCCGTATAACGGTACGTCGTCTCGTCGTCAATCGCACCCGACCCCTCTTGCCATAAAACGGTATATTTCAGATCCGGATGCCACTTGAGGGGAAGGTTCGCGCAACAATTAATGCCGCCTCCCGCAAGGGCGGTCAGGTTGTCACCGCCAACAGGATAATAACCGTCCATATCGATGGGGTTATTCGGATTCTCCTTGATTTGAGGATCGGCTTTACCGCCCACGTCATAAAGGCTGAAGGTAACGCCCCTATCGGCGTTGTAATTGACGCTGCGGACGGAAACAGGGACGCTGCCGGACGGTTTGGGTTCAGCCTGCGTGCAGGCTGACAAAAATAGGGAAAACAATAACAAATAGGGGTAGGGTTTCATTAAGTATTCCTTAAAAATGGGAACAGTAGCCTGAAAAGAGATGTCAGACAGCTTCTTGATAATCAAATTTACTCATTAAAACCATGTCATCTGTACCCCATATTTCAGTCAGCCTTTCGCTCAAGCTTTAAACCTCACCCGCCTGCTGCACAATCTTCGCCAGTTTCAAAGTGTTTTCAAGCTGTTGTAGTACGGTATCGTCGTATGCCGCGCCTTTGCCGGTTACGGCGAGCTGCAAGATGCTGTCGGTCAGGCGGACGATGCGCCACATCAGTTCGCGTTCGTATTTTTTCAAACTGTCGAGGTCGGCTTCTTCGGGCAGGTCGGCGGCGAGCGTCGCGCCTAAGTCGGGCAGCTGCTCAAACAAGCGCGCGACGATATGCGAATGCGCCCCCGCCTGCTTTTCCGCGTGCAGCACGTCATGTTTCGCCGCTTGGAAAAACTGCTCCTGCGCCGTCAGCGCGGAACCGTAATCGCGCGTCTGCGTATGCGCCAAACGCGCCTGCTTGAGCAGCTCGCGGATTTTTTCAGACGGCGTATTCGCGCCTTCGATTTTTAATTCTGCAATAAAATCAGCGTCTTCCTGAGTAATTCTCACGCTAACGGGGATACGGTTTGTCGCATTCATATTCGTTTGATTTGTTTTGTATTCATTTGAATACAAATGTACAACATGAAATGACAATATGCAATGTTCAAAACAGTTTAATTATGTAAATACCGGCCATCTGAGAAATCATCCCTATCCGCCCCTTGTTTTCAGACGACCCTAACCCCTTATAAATACAAACAATCGACATATCCAAAGCCATAACAAATGCCGTATAATCAAGCCCCAAGTTTACCCAGCCCTGAAGGTCGTCTGAAAACCATGCACTCAACTTACGCTACCGTACAGCGCGATTTGCTAGAAGCCAATCACCTTTCTCCTGAGCTGCTCGCCAAAAGCCTGAGCATCATCGGTGCGCATCACATCGATTACGCCGACATCTACTGCCAGCGCACTGCTTTTGAAAGCTGGCATTTGGAAGAGGGTATCGTCAAATCGGGCAGTTTCCAAATCGATCAGGGCGTGGGCGTACGTGCCGTTTCGGGCGAAAAAACCGCTTTTGCCTATGCGGACAGTTTGTGTATCGATTCGATTAACCGCTCCGCCCAAGCCGTCCGCGTTATCGGTGCGGCAGGCGGCGAAGCTTCTGTCAAAGTGCCGTCCGCCGCATACGGCAAATCCGTTCATGCGACGCTGAATCCCATTATCGGTCTCGACTCCGCTGCCAAAGTTGCTTTGTTGAACAAAGTAGAAACGCTTGCCAAAGCCGCCGATCCGCGCATTGTGCAAGTGATGGCGGGGCTGACCTGCGAATACGACATGATTTACATCGCCCGCCTCGATGGCAGGCACGCCGCCGACATCCGTCCGATGGTGCGCCTGAACGTTACCGTCATCGCCAAACAGGGCGACAGACGTGAACAGGGCAGCGCGGGCGGCGGCGGTCGCTACGACTTGGCTTATTTTGATGAAACTTTGGTGCGACAGTTTGTCGATTCCGCCGTCAAACAAGCCCTGATTAATCTCGAATCCCGCCCTGCGCCCGCAGGCGAAATGACCGTTGTCTTGGGCAACGGCTGGCCGGGCGTGTTGCTGCATGAAGCCGTCGGACACGGTTTGGAAGGCGATTTCAACCGCAAAGAAACCAGCGTCTTTTCAGGCAGAATCGGCGAGCGCGTTGCCGCCAAAGGCGTTACCGTCGTTGACCAAGGAGACATTGCCGACAGGCGCGGTTCGCTCAATATCGACGACGAAGGCAACGAAACACGCCGCACCGTATTGATTGAAGACGGCATCTTGGTCGGCTATATGCAGGACGAAACCAACGCCCGCCTGATGGGTACGCAATCCACCGGCAACGGCCGTCGCGAAAGCTACGCCTCCGCCCCTATGCCGCGCATGACTAATACCTTTATGGAAAACGGCGGCTACGAACCCGACGAAATCATCGCGTCCATCGATAAAGGCATTTACGCCGTCAATTTCGGCGGCGGACAGGTGGACATCACCAGCGGCAAATTCGTCTTCAGCGCATCCGAAGCGTGGTGGGTCGAAGGCGGCAAACTGCAATATCCTGTCAAAGGCGCGACCATCATCGGCAACGGGCCTGAAGTGTTGAAACATGTTTCCATGATAGGTAACGATACTGCGTTGGACAGCGGTGTCGGCGTGTGCGGCAAAGATGGGCAAAGCGTTCCTGTCGGCGTCGGACAACCGACCTTGCGGATTGATTCGGGACTGACCGTCGGCGGTAGCGAGATTTAAGACAATTAAAAATAAAACGTCGTCTGAAAACTGTATTTGGGGTTTTCAGACGACGTTTTGTTTTCAGAAGGTTCAGGACTAAGCTTCATATTCAAAACACAATCTTCGCCTCCGCCCTCCTCTTCCATTGATATAATAATCACTTTTTCAGACGACCTTTCCCCATGAACATCACCCAAATCCTCTCCCAAGAACTCTCCGCTACCGCCGCGCAAATCACCGCCGCCGTCGAGCTTTTAGACGACGGCGCGACCGTGCCGTTTATCGCCCGCTACCGCAAGGAAGCCACGGGCGGGCTGGACGATACGCAGCTGCGCCAGCTTGCCGAGCGGTTGCAATACCTGCGCGAGTTGGAAGAGCGCAAAGCCGTTGTTTTAAAAAGCATTGAAGAGCAAGGCAAGCTTTCAGACGACCTCAGGGCGCAAATCGAAGCTGCCGACAACAAAACCGCGCTGGAAGACCTGTATCTGCCCTACAAGCCCAAACGCCGCACCAAAGCGCAAATCGCGCGCGAACACGGTTTGCAGCCGCTGGCGGACGTGTTGCTTGCCGAGCAGCCGCAGGACGTAGAAGCCGCCGCGCAAGGCTACCTGAACGAAAACGTTCCCGACACCAAAGCCGCGCTGGACGGCGCGCGCGCGATTCTGATGGAGCAGTTTGCCGAAGACGCAGAACTCATCGGCACGCTGCGCGACAAGCTGTGGAACGAAGCCGAAATCCACGCGCAAGTCGTTGAAGGCAAAGAAACCGAAGGCGAAAAATTCAGCGATTATTTCGACCACCGCGAACCCATCCGCGCCATACCCAGCCACCGCGCGCTGGCGGTTTTGCGCGGCCGCAACGAAGGCGTGTTGAACATCGCGCTCAAATACCAGCCCGACGACACGCCGATTACGCAGCAAAGCGAATACGAGCAAATCATCACCCGCCGTTTCAAGGTTTCAGACGGCCACAAATGGCTGCGCGACACCGTGCGCCTGACTTGGCGCGCGAAAATCTTTTTGTCGCTGGAACTCGAAGCCTTAGGCCGTCTGAAAGAAGCCGCCGACACCGACGCGATTACCGTGTTCGCCCGCAATCTCAAAGACTTGCTGCTCGCCGCGCCCGCCGGACGGCTGACCACGCTGGGTCTCGACCCCGGCTACCGCAACGGCGTGAAATGCGCCGTGGTGGACGACACGGGCAAGCTGCTGGATACGGTCATTGTCTATTTGCATCAAGAAAACAATATGTTGGCAACGCTGTCGCGCCTGATTAAACAACACGGCGTGAAGCTCATCGCCATCGGCAACGGTACCGCCAGCCGCGAAACCGACAAAATCGCGGGCGAACTGGTGCGCGGAATGCCTGAAAGCAGCTTGCACAAAATCGTCGTTTCCGAAGCCGGCGCGTCGATTTATTCCGCGTCCGAACTGGCGGCGCGCGAGTTCCCCGACTTGGACGTTTCCCTGCGCGGCGCGGTGTCCATCGCCCGCAGGCTGCAAGACCCGCTTGCCGAGTTGGTCAAAATCGACCCCAAATCCATCGGCGTGGGGCAGTATCAGCACGACGTAAACCAAAGCCAGCTTGCCAAATCGCTGGACGCGGTGGTCGAAGACTGCGTGAACGCCGTCGGCGTGGACGTGAACACCGCCTCCGCCCCACTCTTGGCGCGGATTTCCGGTTTAAATCAAACCCTTGCCCAAAACATCGTCGCCTACCGCGATGAAAACGGCGCGTTCGACAGCCGCAAAAAATTGCTGAAAGTACCGCGTTTGGGCGAAAAAACCTTCGAGCAGGCGGCAGGCTTTTTGCGAATTAACGGCGGCAAAGAACCGCTGGACGCGAGCGCCGTCCACCCCGAAGCCTATCCCGTCGTCGCCAAAATGCTGGCGCAACAAGGCATTACCGCCGCCGAACTCATCGGCAACCGCGAGCGCGTAAAGCAAATCAAAGCCTCCGACTTCACCGACGAACGCTTCGGTCTGCCGACCATTTTGGACATCCTGTCCGAGCTGGAAAAACCCGGCCGAGACCCGCGCGGCGAGTTTCAGACGGCATCATTCGCCGAAGGCATCCACGAAATCAGCGACTTGCAAGTCGGCATGATACTCGAAGGCGTGGTTTCCAACGTCGCCAATTTCGGCGCGTTCGTGGACATCGGCGTCCATCAGGACGGCTTGGTGCACATCTCCGCCCTGTCCAATAAGTTCGTCCAAGACCCGCGCGAAGTCGTGAAAGCCGGCGACGTGGTGAAAGTGAAAGTGCTGGAAGTCGATGCCGCCAGAAAACGTATCGCGCTCACCATGCGCTTGGATGACGAACCAGGCGGCGCAACCAAAGGTAACAGGTCGTCTGAAACCCGACATCAGGAACGCCGCGACCGCAAACCCCAACGCAACGACCGCGCCCCGACCAATTCGGCGATGGCGGATGCGTTTGCGAAGTTGAAGCGGTAACATTAGTCTGAAGTGCTATTTAAAGTAAAACCGTTTTGAAACAAATAAATAAAATTAAATTGTAAAAAAAATCCCGTTTTTTTATCATATCGAAGCGATATAGCAAAAAAATGGGATTTTTTTATTAATTAACCGAAAACCTAAAATGTACTCGATCGAACAATTCCCTCCCGAAGCAGACCTCGAAACGGTCCCTGTCTTGAAAAAACTGAATTCCGCACATCGTTATCTGGCCGAATTAAAAGGTATCTGCCGCAGCATTCCCAACCAAGGCATTCTGATTAACACGCTGTCTTTGCAGGAAGCCAAAGACAGTTCCGAAATCGAAAATATCATTACCACCCATGACGAACTGTTCCGTGCAGGAATATCGGCAAGCCCGTCTAGCCCTGCCATCAAAGAAGTGCAGAATTATGCTTCAGCACTGCATTGCGGCTTCGGCCTTATCCAAAAACACGGAATGCTGACTAACAATCATATTTTGACGATACAGGCCGAGTTGGAAAAGAACCATGCCGGATTCCGCAAACAGTCGGGGACGATGCTGAGAAACGACCGTACCGGCGAAACCGTCTATACGCCGCCGCAACATACGGACGACATCATCCGCCTGATGAGCAGATTGGAAGCATTTATCAACGACGACAACACGGAAAAACCTATCGACCCGCTTATCCGCATGGCGCTGCTCCATCACCAGTTTGAAAGCATTCACCCGTTTTACGACGGCAACGGCAGAACAGGCAGGATTATCAATGTGCTGTATCTGGTTTTAACCGGATTGCTGGATATTCCAGTCTTATACCTCAGCCGCTATCTAGTACGGAACAAAAGCGAATATTACCGCCTGCTGCAACACGTACGCGATACGGGTGAATGGGAAGGCTGGCTGCTGTATATACTGGAAGCCGTGGAACAAACCGCCAAGAACGGCATCGATACCGTGCAGCAGATCCATCAGGCGATGCTGGACTACAAACACCGCATCAGGGAAAACTTCAACTTCTACAGCCAAGACCTGATTAACCACCTGTTCAATCATCCCTACACAAAAATCGATTTCCTGATGAAAACGCTGAAAGTTTCCCGCCCCAGTGCCGCCAAATACCTGGACGAACTGACAGAAGGCGGATTCCTGCACAAAGAAAAGATAGGCAGAAGCAACTACTATATCAATATCGCGCTGATGAATATTTTATTACCAACTGATTGATAACATTTGAAACTTACCCAATATCGAATCAATATATTGCTTACCTGACGCCCGATGGCTTATCGATACGAACAGGCGTATAGTTTGAGATATTGCAAACCCATCATCACCACCCAAGGAGTCCAAACTATGAAACCTGTTTTGTTTGCCGCACTGATTTCCTGTTTTTCCGTTGCTGCCTATGCGGCTTGCGCCGACAGCCAGCAGCAGTGTGAGACCTTTGCAAAATTCCCCAAAATCCCCTAAATTCCCACCAAGACATTTAGGGGATTTTCCATGAGCACCTTCTTCCAGCAAACCGCACAAGCCATGATCGCCAAACACATCGACCGCTTCCCGCTATTGAAGTTGGATCAGGTGATTGATTGGCAGCCGATCGAACAATACCTGAATCGTCAAAGAACCCGTTACCTTAGAGACCACCGCGGCCGTCCCGCCTATCCCCTGTTGTCCATGTTCAAAGCCGTCCTGCTCGGACAATGGCACAGCCTCTCCGATCCCGAACTCGAACACAGCCTCATCACCCGCATCGATTTCAACCTGTTTTGCCGCTTTGACGAACTGAGCATCCCCGATTACAGCACCTTATGCCGCTACCGTAACTGGCTGGCGCAAGACGACACCCTGTCCGAATTGCTCAAACTGATTAACCGACAACTGGCCGAAAAAAACCTAAAAGTAGAGAAGGCATCCGCCGCCGTCATTGATGCCACCATTATTCAGACTGCCGGCAGCAAACAGCGTCAGGCCATAGAAGTCGACGAGGAAGGACAAGTCAGCGGCCAAACCACACCGAGTAAGGATAAAGATGCCCGCTGGACAAAGAAAAACGGCCTCTACAAACTCGGTTACAAACAACATACCCGTACCGATGAGGAAGGCTATATCGAGAAACTGCACATCACTCCTGCCAATACCCATGAGTGCAACCATCTGTCCCCTTTGTTGGAAGGCATTACCGAAGGTACGACCGTCTATGCCGACAAAGGCTACGACAGTAAGGAAAACCGGCAACATCTGAAAGAGCATCGGTTGTTAGACGGCATTATGCGCAAAGCCTGCCGCAACCGTCCGCTGACGGAAGCGCAAACCAAACGCAACCGATATTTGTCGAAGACCCGTTATGTGGTCGAACAAAGCTTCGGTACGCTGCACCGTAAATTCCGCTACGCCCGGGCAGCCTATTTTGGTCTGCTCAAAGTGAGTGCGCAAAGCCATCTGAAGGCGATGTGTTTAAACCTGTTGAAAGCGGCTAACAGGCTAAGTGTGCCTGTTGCCGCCTAAAAGGCGGCCCGGATGCCTGATTATCGGGTATCCGGGGAGGATTAAGGGGGTATTTGGGTAGAATCAGTGGATATTTGAAACAAAAACAGCCGAAAATCTTTGTTTAGGTTTCGGCTGTTGGGGGAAAGGCTTTTTTGCAAAGGTCTCAGTGTGTGATTTATAAAAACGGCAATGTGGCGACTGAAGGCGGCTGTTCGGTCAACAAGTGTCAGAATGCCGATGCGCAGGTGTTGAAGTGGAAGCTGAAAAACGGTAAAGGCGTAACCGTGGAAATCGGGAAAAACGGCAAAGTTTTGGTGAACAAAAAACCGGGAGCGAAGGCGAACAACAGCAACGCGGCAGGCATGGGCTTGACGTGTTATGCCGCCGATGCGGACAAGCGTGAGCAGTTCTGCTCGACCAATTATTGATACGACCAGCATGAAAAAGGTCGTCTGAACATTTTTCAGACGACCTTTCATATTTATACGGATACACCGACTGCGCGGGCAATTGCCAACCCCTCTTCCGCGCTCATGTAAACAGGGCTTTCCGGGCGGTCGCTGCGGACAATATCGCCGTCTCGGAACATGACTAATTCATCAACAGCTAATTGCGACCAAGTTTCGTCTCGGGTCAAGGGCAGTGTGGCAATAACGGAGACTTTGTCATTCGGGGTGGTAACTGCGGAAAAATCGACCATCACGTCATCATCCAAAAGCCGTGCCTTGCCGAAAGGAGCTTTACGCACGATATAGTGCAGCAGCGTACTGGCATGTGCAAACAGGCAGTCGCCGTTGGACATCACAAAATTGAACAATCCGAAGCGGCGAATTTCGTGAGTTAGCGCAGCAACGGCATCAAACAAAGTATCGGAATCAGGTTTCTCAGCAAAGCGGCTGCGAAGCCGGTTGAGGATATAACAAAATGCACGTTCGGAGTCGGTCGTACCGACAGCATGGTAATACTCGCCTTGTTCCGGATAAAAATCAATCAAATGCCCATTATGCGCAAAGAGCCAATATTCGCCCCACATTTCACGCATAAAAGGATGGGTATTGGCCAAAGAGGTCTGCCCTTGCGAGGCTTTACGGATGTGGGCGATGACGTTTTCAGATTTAATTTGATAGGCGCGAACCAAGTCGGCAACCGGGGAATTTGCGCTGGGCTTATCATCGTGAAACAATCGTACACCTTTCCCTTCAAAGAAACCGATACCGAATCCATCGGCGTGATGGTCGGTAATGCCGCCGCGGCGGCGGAAACCCTCGAAGGAAAACATAATGTCCGTTGGGGTATTACAGTTCATGCCGAGCAGTTGGCACATAATTTTGACCTTTATTGTTTTAATAGGAATAGAATAGTCGGATTATGGTACATTGGACAATCCGTTTCAATAGACACGATACAGTATCCCCACAAAATCAATACAACTCTTCATAGCAGGACATCACAATAATAAAAACCGGATTTCAAAATGAAATCCGGTCTACGATATATTCAAATTTAAAAGCATTCATCAAAGGTATTTGGCTGCCAAATATCCTGCCGCCACCAAGCCGAACATAGCCAACACACCCAAAACAGAAACCAGAACAATCATATTGCGTTTGGAAGTAAGGGCTTCCAGTCTAGGATCCTGCCCCAACTCCTGCCGCAATTTGCTTTCAAGTTCGGCACGGATTTCTTTCCGCATCAACTTCTCTTCCCGCTCTTTTTCAAGTTGCAATTTATGAGCGATTTCAGCTTGTTTTTTATGCTCAAACGCCACCTTTTCCTGCCACTCAATACGTTTACGCTGGATGATTTGCTCGGTTGCACTGGCAAAATGGAAATGGCAGACGGCACATTCCTCTGCTGCCACATCCTCCGTAATCGTCATACAAACGGGACATTGCTTTAAAGACGCCTCCTCGTTTTCACCTTCGTCCTCACTTACCTGCAACTCCATGGACTGACGCACAATAACATCAAGCCCCAAGTAGTTGAAATACTGCTGCGCATTCTCGCGCTCATCCTGCGTACAATTCTCGGCAATAATCGCTTGCGGACGTTCAGAAAGTGCCTGAACCAAATCTTCTGCTTCTTTTTCCGGCAAGTTATCATATAGGCATGCATTGATACGCTCATGATCGACATCTGGCGGATAAGAAACATAAACATCGTAAAGTTTGTCAGAGTTTTTCATTGTTATCCTAGAACAAACCGAACTTTTAATCCCATTCACGGAAACCGGCTTGATTTTGCTTATACCATGATACACGGCAGCGATCCGTCAACCTATCATCTGACTTAGACACTACTCCCGAAACTTCCTAAATTACCCAACTATCTGATAATTAGCTTTGGGTATGCAACCTATCGGCACCAAGCCGAATGTAAATCAAATAACAGATAGTACATGAGTAAATATTCCCAAAGGGAATTATAGATTATAAGACAGATGATTTTTATTGGAAAGCAATTACAAACGAAAGGCCGTTTGTATAAACAAACGGCCTTTTTTATCTACATATGGCTCAAACTGAGAAGGATGACCCGCAACCGCAAGTCGTTTCTGCATTCGGATTACGAATAACAAATTGCGATCCTTGCAAACTTTCAGTGTAATCAATTTCCGCACCAACCAAATATTGGTAGCTCATCGGGTCCACCAAGAAAGTCAGGCCGTTTTTCTGAATTTCAAAATCGTCATCATTTTTGATTTCATCAAAAGTAAAACCATACTGGAATCCCGAACAACCTCCGCCATTAACAAACACGCGTAATTTCAAATCGGGATTGTTTTCTTCTGCAATCAAATCGGCAACCTTGGTACAGCAGCTATCAGTGAAAATAATTGGACTTTCGTCTGACATGATGTGTTTCCTTTTATATGAATATTTTCGATATTGTCCTGCAAACCTTAACCTAAAGCAAGTCTGCCCTCAGATTGACCGGCATCAAGAGTTGCAGCTTCACGGACTTCTCCATGCAAGATGGAGTCCACTTCTATATTTATCAATAGAGATAAAAACCATAAACCACTACTTAACAAGTCGTCTGAAAATACAAGGACTACACCATTCAAATATTTCGCCCGAACCACTCGACACGCCCGATAATGGCAACATCGTCAGTCAAATTATTCAAATCAATTTCAAAAGTCGGATAAGCCTCATTGGCGGAAATCACATTCACCACCCCGCCTGGCATCAGCTGTAATCGTTTTACCAACAAATTCTCATTAAGCCTCAAAACGTACAGCCCATCCTTCGGCGCAGTCTCAGCATGATTGATTAAAATAGTATCCCCATCATTCAAAACCCCTTCCATAGAATCCCCCTTGACCGAAATAACGGAAAGGTTTTTAGTATCACGGGTAACATAATTTTCTACCCAATACCGACGGAATGCCATGGTAAAAACAGGTTTTTCATCACCTACTAACCGCCCATGTCCGGCGGCAGCCTGAATATCATAACGCGGAACAAAGACAAACTCGTCGATATCAACCGGATTACCCAATGTATCATAAGCAACTGCAGTAGAAGACGGAACTTGCGCATTAGGGAACGGACTCCCCTCCCCAGTCAACAGCCAGTCAATACTGCAACCTTTCAGTTGTTTGATTTTTTTTAGAGTTTCCGATTTCGGCAAACCGCCTTCGTTCCAAATCCTACTAAATCCCGCAATGGTCATATCAATGTCTGCGGCAATTTTGGCTTGGCGCGCTTCGTCTTTCCACAAAAACACCAATCTGTCTTTAAATGTATCCATATCAATCCTCAGGCTGAAATGCGCCTCCTACAATGAAGCACTTGTGGGTTTATTTTACCTTAGTTTTATTAAAAATGTAAGAAAAATATTAGTTGAATTAAGAAAAAGTATTGCATTTTTTGTTTTTGCTTAGTATGATTCTTCTAACGCTTCAAACAAACCAGGCCTTCCTCAGCCATAATCAGGTAAAACATGGCATATATTACGATGATTGTAATCAGATTTTCATGAAGCAAAGGCTGTTTGACACAAGCAAGTAAGAAAAATCTTAGTTTCATTTGATTGGAGGATATAATGACCCGTTACCGTAAAAATGCATGGCTCGCCGTTACTGCCTTCGTTTTAGGATTTTTGGCATTCCCTTACAGTTATTCAGAAGCCCATCAATCTTCCGAACAACATCTCTCTGCCGAGATGTGCGACCGCCTTAGCGGAATGGCCTCCGACAAAATGGACGGTATCCAATTATCCGTCGCCCAAGAATGCGATACACTCGAAGCCTCACACGATTGGGAACAACAATACGGCGGGTTGAACGAACACGAGATAATTGCAGGCATTGTGTACGAATAACTGCTGCATTTCCGGAACTGTGCAGTTTTATAGAATGCCGATACCTACTTTTTCAAACCAAAGCTTTTCAGACGACCTTCTATGTCGTCTGAAAATACTTTCTCCGACCCAACTAGGCATTTATATCCAACGTACAGGCATGAGGCTAACAAACCGGTTGGATCCGTACTGAAATATTGACCACTACTGTATATTTAAGGGTCGTCTGAAAATTTTCAGGCGACCCTTAATGTCTAAAATTCTATAAACTTCCCGCCAATGCCCAATCAAAACTCAGTACAAACTGCCCTTCTCTAACAGAAACCCCATTTTTATAGTGGATTAAATTTAAATCAGGACAAGGCGACGAAGCTGCAGACAGTACAGATAGTACGGCAAGGCGAGGCAACGCCGTACTGGTTTAAAGTTAATCCACTATACTTTACAATATCGCCCTTTACCTTTATTTCCAGCTTCCTTATGAACGAACACGTTTCCGTCCCATCCCCCGTCGGCGAAGACTACCTGTTGTTAGGTCAGTACGCCGAACGCGCCTATCTCGAATACGCCATGAGCGTGGTCAAAGGCCGCGCGCTGCCTGAAGTTTCAGACGGCCAGAAGCCCGTGCAGCGGCGCATTTTGTTTGCCATGCGCGATATGGGTTTGACGGCGGGGGCGAAGCCGGTGAAATCGGCGCGCGTGGTCGGTGAGATTTTGGGTAAATACCACCCGCACGGCGACAGTTCTGCCTATGAGGCGATGGTGCGCATGGCGCAGGATTTTACCTTGCGCTACCCCTTAATCGACGGCATCGGCAACTTCGGTTCGCGCGACGGCGACGGGGCGGCGGCGATGCGTTACACCGAAGCGCGGCTGACGCCGATTGCGGAATTGCTGTTGTCCGAAATCAATCAGGGGACGGTGGATTTCGTGCCGAACTACGACGGCGCGTTTGACGAGCCGTTGCACCTGCCAGCTCGTCTGCCTATGGTCTTGCTCAACGGCGCGTCAGGCATTGCGGTGGGCATGGCGACCGAGATTCCGTCGCACAATTTGAACGAAGTCACGCAGGCGGCGATTGCGCTATTGAAAAAGCCAACGCTGGAAACCGCCGACCTGATGCAATATATTCCCGCGCCCGATTTTGCCGGCGGCGGTCAAATCATCACACCGGCGGACGAATTGCGCCGGATTTACGAAACCGGCAAGGGCAGCGTGCGCGTGCGTGCGCGTTACGAAATTGAGAAACTGGCGCGCGGGCAATGGCGCGTGATTGTGACCGAGCTGCCGCCGAACGCTAATTCCGCCAAAATCCTTGCTGAAATCGAAGAACAAACCAACCCGAAACCGAAAGCAGGTAAAAAGCAGCTGAACCAAGACCAGCTCAACACCAAAAAGCTGATGCTGGATTTAATCGACCGCGTGCGCGACGAATCCGACGGCGAACATCCCGTGCGTCTGGTGTTCGAACCGAAATCCAGCCGCATCGATACCGATACCTTCATCAACACACTGATGGCGCAGACTTCGCTGGAAGGCAATGTGTCGATGAACTTGGTGATGATGGGGCTGGACAACCGCCCCGCGCAGAAAAACCTGAAAACGATTTTGCAGGAATGGCTGGATTTCCGCATCGTTACCGTAACACGTCGTCTGAAATTCCGTTTGAACCAAGTGGAAAAACGACTGCACATCCTTGAAGGTCGTCTGAAAGTCTTTCTGCACATTGATGAAGTGATTAAAGTCATCCGCGAATCAGACGACCCGAAAACCGATTTGATGGCGGCGTTCGGGCTGACCGAAATCCAAGCCGAAGACATTTTGGAAATCCGCCTGCGTCAGTTGGCGCGTTTGGAAGGTTTCAAACTCGAAAAAGAATTGAATGAATTGCGCGAGGAACAAGGTCGTCTGAATATCCTTTTGGGCGACGAAAACGAAAAACGCAAGCTGATTATCAAAGAGATGCAGGCGGACATGAAGCAGTTCGGCGACGCGCGCCGCACGCTGGTGGAAGAAGCCGGACGCGCCGTGCTGACGCAAACCACCGCCGACGAACCCATCACGCTGATTCTGTCGGAAAAAGGCTGGATACGCAGCCGTGCCGGACACAACCTCGATTTGAGCCAAACCGCATTCAAAGAAGGCGACCGCCTCAAGCAAACCCTTGAAGGCCGTACTGTTTTGCCCGTCGTCATTCTTGACTCATTGGGCAGGACCTACACGCTCGATGCCGCCGAAATCCCCGGCGGACGCGGCGACGGCGTGCCGGTTTCATCGTTAATCGAGCTGCAAAACGGCGCGAAACCCGTCGCTATGCTCACCGGACAGCCCGAACAGCACTACCTGCTCTCAGGCAGTGGCGGCTACGGCTTCATCGCCAAACTGGGCGATATGGTCGGACGCGTGAAAGCAGGCAAAGTGGTGATGACCGTGGATAGCGGCGAAACCGTCCTGCCGCCGATTGCGGTTTATGCCTCTTCGCTCATCAACCCCGACTGCAAAATCGTACTGGCAAGTAGCGACCACCGCCTCTTGGCGTTTTCCATCGGTGAACTCAAAGTCATGCCCAAAGGGCGCGGTTTGCAGTTGATGTCGCTGACCGACGGCGCGTCTTTGGAGCACATCCTCGTTACCACGTCTGCGGAATTTATCGTTGAAACCGTCGGCAAACGCGGTGCGGCGCATCAGGAAAAATTGCGCATTTGCGACATCGACGGCAAACGCGGCAAAAAAGGGAAGGTTTTGGACGTATCAGGTCGTCTGAAAACCTTGTCCGCTGCCTCCGCATAAACAACAAAAAGGCGCGGTAACACATTGAAAACCTAGAAAACACGGTCGTTTTATGTTATGCTGACAAAATTAAAAAAATATTTACGACCGTCTGCGGAAATATCGCAGAACGATTTCAAAACAGGTACTAATAATGATAAAAATAAACAAAAAGGGTTGCGGATATGAGTAAGTCCGGCTTTCAGGAACTGGGAAACCTGAGCGAGCGGATACCCGGTTTAATCAATATTGCCCGCATTGCCATCGTGCTGCCGCTGTTGGTTATGCATGCTTTCGGCGTTTACAGCAATGGCACCCATATCGGCATGTCATTCCCCCCCGTCGAATTTTACAGCTGGGCAGCGCTGTATTCTTTCCTCATCTTGTTATCCGTCGCCCGTCCGGACTGGCAATGGCAGACTTTGGATTTGCCCAATGCCAGCGCAGTCGTCGATATTTCGATGATGATGATACTGGTGTATATCGCCGGCGGAGTCGATTCGGGCTTCGGCATCCTTGTCCTTCCTTTCGTCGCGACGTCCTGCCTCCTCAGCTACGGGCATTACCCCATGCTGTACGCGGGCTACGCGTCCATGCTGTTCTTCTTCAATCTGCTGCTCGACGGCAGCATCCGCCTGCATCCGTTTGATTGGGATACGCAGCCCCTGATTACTACGGTCCTGCTCTGCGGCGCGTGTTACCTCGTTGCCATGTTGACTTCGTTCGCCGCCCGCTATTTGGAGCAAGCGACCGAATCTGCCAGCCGCCATCAGCTTGCCTACCGCCGCATCAGCGGGTTGAACCGCCTCGTTCTCAACCGCGTGCAGGAAGCCGTTATCGTTATCGACAGCACCCAGCGCGTCTGGCTTTTCAACAAACAGGCAAAAACCTATTTCCCCGGTTTGGTGGTTGACCAGCAGGAAGTCGTGTTCGGCGAATTGGTTACACGCTGGCAATATCATCCCGACAAACCGTTTGAAACCGATATCCACATCTTCCAACACGCCATGCACGTCCGCGCCGTCCCGCTGATTCAGGAACAGACGGAACTGCTCATGCTGTATGTCCGTTCGCTGCGCGAAGTCGCGGCAGAGGCCATGTCCACCAAGCTTACTTCGCTCGGACAGCTTACCGCGAACCTCGCCCACGAAATCCGCAATCCGATGTCCGCCATCCGTCACGCCAGCGATTTGCTGCAAGAAAGTGATGACGATGCCGAACCCGATCCCGTTAAAGCCAAGCTTTGCGGCATCATCGACAGCAACATCCAGCGCATCGACAAAATGTTGGAAGATATCTCCCTGCTCAACAAACGCGACAATATCAGCCGCGAGCCGATCAACCTGATGAAATTCTGGCTCGACTTCAAACAAGAGTTCACGCTCAACAATTCCGAAGCCATCGGCTGCCTGCGCATGAACATGGACGGCAACAACCTTACCGTCCTCGCTGATGTGATGCACATCCAACAAATCATGTGGAACCTCTGCAATAACGCGTGGCGGCACAGCCGTCAGGACGAGAACGCGATTACCGTCCTGATCCGCCCCAGCGGCAGGATGCACATTTCCATCGTCGTTGCCGATAACGGCAAAGGCATTTCGCCCGAAGTCCGCAACCATCTCTTCGAGCCGTTCTACACCACTGAAAAACAAGGTACGGGATTGGGATTGTACGTTGCCCGCGAACTGGCACACGCCAATATGGGTCAACTCCATTACCACCCCGAAATGAACGGATTCGAACTGATTTTACCGAGAGAACACAATGAGTAAGCTGCAAGACCCAGTATTGGTCGTCGACGACGAGGCCGACATCCGTGACTTGATGGAAATGACGCTGATGAAGATGGGGTTGCGCGTGCAGACCGCCGTCGGCGTAGAAGATGCCAAAGACAAACTCGACAACAACGACTATTCCCTCGTCTTGACCGATATGCGGATGCCCGACGGCTCCGGCCTCGAAGTCGTCCAATACATAGACGAACTCATGCTCGACACCCCTGTCGCCGTCATTACCGCTTTCGGTAATGCCGACCAAGCGGTTGAAGCGCTTAATGCGGGCGCGTTCGACTACCTGCAAAAGCCGATTACCCTTTCCCAACTGCGTTCGCTGGTTAAATCCGCCGTCTCTGTTTCCAACAGCACCGACGAAATTGCCCAGCCGCCAACCGAAAAACCGTCCGCGCCCGTCGCTGCCGCATTCAACAAGCCCAAAACTCCGCCCAAGCCGCCCAAACGCGACTTGAGCGGTTCTGTCTCCGTGCCCGAAAGCCTGCGTTCCATGAAAGAACGCTTTGCCACCGGCGAAATCGCCATGCGTGCGAACGAAGACGTGCCTGAATTGGGCGGCGAAGAAGATATGCCGCGGCTGCTCGGCAATTCGCCCCAAATGGTCGAAGTCCGCCACCTGATCCGCCGCCTCGCCCGCAGCGGCGTGCCCGTTTATATTTCCGGCGAATCGGGTACCGGTAAAGAACAGGCGGCGCGTACCATCCACGAATTGTCCGATCGCGCCGACAAGCCTTTTATCGCGGTCAACTGTGGCGCGATTCCTGAAAATCTGATGGAAAGCGAATTCTTCGGCTACAAAAAAGGCAGCTTTACCGGCGCCGACCAAGACCGTCTCGGCTTCTTCCAACACGCCGACGGCGGCACGCTGTTCCTCGACGAAGTTGCCGACTTGCCGCTTGCCATGCAGGTCAAACTCCTGCGCGCCATCCAAGAAAAAGCCGTGCGCCGCATCGGTGATGCCCGCGAAACTTTCGTTGATGTCCGCATCATCTGCGCCACCCACAAAAACCTCGAAGCCCTTGTTGACAGCGGTGCATTCCGTCAAGACTTATATTACCGCCTCAACGTCGTTACCCTGCATATGCCGCCCCTGCGCGAAATGCGTGAAGACTTGGGGGCGCTGATTCTGTACCTGCTCTATAAACACCGCCACGGTACACAAACCTACAAACTCAGTCCCAAAGCGCAAGAAGCCCTGCTGCATTACAGCTATCCCGGTAACTTCCGCGAACTCGAAAACATCCTCGAACGCGCCGTCGCCCTGACTGTCGGACAAGTTATCCAGTTGGATGATTTGCAAATCCAAAACACGACGGCGCCCAAAAACGACCATCCAAACCTCAGCCTTGACGACATCGCCGATTCCGAAACACGAAAAGGTGAAACGTTGGATCACCAACCGCTTCCGCCGTTTGACCCGCGCACCATGCAGATTCAAGATTACCTTGACCAAATCGAGCGCGGCATTATCGAACAAGCGTTGCAGCAAACCCGTTACAACCGCACTCAGGCTGCCAAGCTTTTGGGCATCAGCTTCCGTTCCATGCGCTACCGTATGGAACGTTTGGACATCAATTAAATCGGTGCTTTGCCATTGCCTGCACGTTTAGGAAGCAAAACCTAAACGTATGTTTTAGATATAGCAGGTTAAGTTTAAATTAGGGCAAAATCGCGGATAGTATAGACAGTAGGAAACCAGTCAACTTGGTACGCTCATACTTAGAGAGCCATTCTCTCTATACTGAGACATTGCAACACAATATTGATTTAAACTTAACCTGCTATATATCTCCATTCAAATCACAAACATTCAAAACCAACCGGCAACAGCGTGAAACAGATAAGCCATACCGCTCCATGCCCATTTACTTACTGCAACCGTTATCCAACCCATCAAAACCAACACAATCAAACCAAAAAAATCAGGCATATGCAGATAAAACCAAGCCGCAACAGGTTTGCGCCAAAAGTCTGATTTTTGTTGTTTCTTCTCCAAAGCCGCGTGCATAAACGGACGCTCCAAATGTATGTCGTAGTCGATGCCATACTCACTGCGCACATGTTCATTGATGACTTTCAAAGTACGGCGGCTTGGTTGCAAGAAAATATCGATAAGCGTACCGACAACAGGAATCATGCCAAGCACCATATCGACAAAAGCAAGATATACGGCAGGACGCATTTTATGTTCTGGCACGCCCAACTCCCGCCCCATTCGAAAAGCCTTCATCGTCAACAAAAGCCCGGCAATATCCCCGACAAAAGGAATCAGCGACAATATGGCATCAACGCCGATTCCTTGTTTGGTAAAAGGAATGCAAAACAAACTATCCATAGTATTGGCATATTTAGCCAACTCGCGCTCACGCCGGATGATTTCCTGACGCTCATAAGGTACAGGTGTGTGTTTCATAATGATTTTATTGTAGTGGATTGATAAAAGGGTTTTGAAACAAAATTTATTTTAATAATTTCTTCTTCGATATTGCCAATAGCATTTTATACAAATTTTCATTCAGGGACGATGCAAAATTCGATTATCTTTTAAGGGGGTAATCTGATTGCAGATTTAAGATGGCAGGACTGTTGAGATTCATACTGCTGAAATTAAATTATAGTAAAACGTTTAAGATACGCCAAAATAATCATAGAAAATATATTCATGATATTCTTAGAGTTAAATGAGATGATCTACCGAAATATCAAAATAATGCCGTGATATTAATTGACACCCAAGATACAAAAAATATATATACAGTTATAATTCAAAGCTGTACTGTATCTCAGACCCATCCCATGAAAAAAATCCTCGTTACCGGCGGTGCGGGCTTTATCGGCTCGGCAGTTGTCCGCCACATCATCCAAAATACCCAAGATTCCGTCACCAACCTCGACAAATTAACTTACGCGGGCAATCTCGAATCTCTGACCGATGTAGCCGACAGTCCCCGTTACGCTTTTGAGAAAGTGGACATTTGTGATCGTGCCGAACTTGACCGCGTGTTTGCACAACACCAGCCCGATGCCGTGATGCACTTGGCAGCGGAAAGTCATGTTGACCGCTCTATCGATTCAGCAGGCGAATTCATCCAAACCAACATCGTCGGCACGTTCAACCTGCTTGAAGCTGCGCGTGCCTATTGGCAGCAAATGTCGTCTGAAAAACAGGCGGCGTTCCGTTTCCACCATATTTCCACCGACGAAGTCTATGGTGATTTGCACGGCACGGACGATTTGTTTACCGAAACCACGCCCTACGCCCCGTCCAGCCCCTACTCTGCCTCCAAGGCATCCAGCGACCACCTTGTGCGTGCATGGCTGCGCACCTACGGTCTGCCGACCATCGTAACCAACTGTTCGAACAACTACGGTCCGTACCACTTCCCTGAAAAACTCATTCCATTGATGATTCTGAACGCGCTCGACGGCAAACCATTGCCCGTGTACGGCGACGGAATGCAAATCCGCGACTGGCTGTTTGTCGAAGACCACGCCCGCGCGCTGTATCAGGTTGTTACCGAAGGCGTCGTCGGCGAAACCTACAATATCGGCGGACACAATGAAAAAGCCAATATCGAAGTGGTTAAAACCATCTGCGCCCTACTGGAAGAACTCGTTCCCGAAAAACCTGCCGGCGTGGCGCGCTACGAAGACTTGATTACCTTCGTGCAAGACCGCCCCGGTCATGACGTGCGCTACGCCATCGATGCCGCCAAAATCGGCAGGGAACTGGGCTGGAAACCGCAGGAAACGTTCGAATCCGGCATCCGCAAAACAGTGCAATGGTATTTGGACAACAAAACCTGGTGGCAAAATGTACTGAACGGCAGCTACCGTTTGGAACGCTTAGGAACAGGAAAATAAGTTTTCAGACGACCTTCTCAGTCAGAGAGGTCGTCTGAAAATCAAAAAACACACCCCTTCAGGAGAAACTTATGAAAGGCATCATCCTTGCCGGCGGCAGCGGCACGCGCCTCTACCCCATCACGCGCGGCGTATCCAAACAGCTCCTGCCCGTGTACGACAAACCCATGATTTACTATCCCCTGTCCGTATTGATGCTGGCGGGAATACGCGAAATCTTGGTCATCACCACCCCTGAAGACAATCCCTCTTTCAGACGACTGCTCGGCGACGGCAGCGATTTCGGCATCTCCATCAGCTACGCCGAACAACCCAGCCCCGACGGCTTGGCGCAAGCATTCATCATCGGCGAAGAGTTTATCGGCAACGACAACGTCTGCTTGGTCTTGGGCGACAATATTTTCTACGGCCAATCGTTTACCCAAACCCTGAAACAAGCCGCCTCCAAAAAACACGGCGCCACCGTGTTCGGCTACCAAGTCAAAGACCCCGAACGTTTCGGCGTCGTTGAATTTGACGAAAACTTCAACGCCTTATCCATCGAAGAAAAACCGAAACAACCCAAATCCGACTGGGCGGTAACGGGCTTATATTTCTACGACAACCGCGTCGTCGAGTTTGCCAAACAAGTCAAACCCTCCGCACGCGGCGAACTCGAAATCAGCACACTCAACCAAATGTATATTGACGACGGTTCATTGTCCGTCCAGCTTTTGGGGCGCGGCTTTGCATGGTTGGACACCGGTACGCACGAAAGCCTGCACGAAGCCGCTTCATTCGTCCAAACCGTGCAAAACATCCAAGACCTACAAGTCGCCTGCCTCGAAGAAATCGCTTGGCGCAACGGCTGGCTTTCAGACGAGCGCTTGGAAGAACTCGCCCGCCCGATGGCAAAAAACCAATACGGTCAATATCTGCTGCACCTGTTGAAAAAATAAAAAAAGGTCGTCTGAAATCGTAAGGGACAATCATGTACCGACTGATTTCAGACAACCTTTACCACGACATCAAAAAGCCAAGCCGGAACACGCGGGATACCGTATCCCTCCCGTGTATTCCGGCTCGGCTTTTCCATAACAATTTATATCATTCAGTCATGCAGTGCAGCCGCGTGCAAGGTATTTTCCAAAAGCGTCGCAATCGTCATCGGGCCGACGCCGCCGGGAACAGGGGTAATCATGCCAGCCCGTTCTTTTGCCACATCAAACTCCACATCACCGCACAAACTGCCATCTTCCAAACGGTTGATACCGACATCAATCACAACCGCACCGGGCTTAATCCAACTGCCTTTAACAAAATTCGGGATACCCACACCGACGACCAAAATATCCGCCGCAGCCACTTCATCAGCAAGATTTTGCGTCGCACTGTGGCATACCGTTACCGTCGCACGTGCCAACAATAGTTCCAAAGCCTGGGGTCTGCCTACAATATTTGAAGCGCCGACAACAACCGCTTTTTTCCCTTTTGGATCGACCCCGTATTCTTCCAAAAGCGTCATTACGCCTTTGGGCGTACATGGCCGCATCAGCGGCATTTTCACCACCAGCCGTCCTATATTGTAAGGATGGAAGCCGTCCACATCCTTATGTGGAACAATATTTTCTAGAACGGCCTGACTGTCGATATGTACCGGCAACGGAAGCTGCACCAAAATACCGTCCACAGCATCATCTTCATTTAATCGCCCGACCAAATCCAACAACTCTTCTTGGGAAGTCGATTCGGGCAGCTCATAAGACAAAGAACGGATACCGCATTTTTCGCAAGCCAGCTTTTTATTGCGGACATATACCGCACTGGCAGGATCATTACCCACCAAAATGACCGCCAAACAAGGTTCGCGCAAACCATCTTCCTGACGCTTTACCACCGCTTCGGTAACTTTTGTCAGTCTTTTGACCGACACCTCTTTACCGTTGATTAATTGTGCAGCCATAAACCTTCCTTCCCAATCAAAATGAACAATATCGGCGATTATCGCATTTTTAAACCGGTTTGACACATCCCGTAAAACCACATTCCTGCACATTCAAACTCATATTCTCATTCTATTCCCTGGCATACTCATAAAAATAAATCTTAATAAAAAATAAAAAGATAGGACAAGAAATAAAAACAAACTTAAAAATACAGTTGACCTTTTACAAACCTATCTGTATAGTTTCACTCTTCAAGTCGGGGCGTAGCGCAGCCCGGTTAGCGCATCTGCTTTGGGAGCAGAGGGTCGTGAGTTCGAATCCCACCGCCCCGACCAATAATGCTTTAGCACGAATCGGCATGAGCGCCCGTAGCTCAACCGGATAGAGCACCGACCTTCTAAGTCGGGGGTTACAGGTTCGATTCCTGTCGGGCGTGCCAAAATTTTAGTTTTACGGTGGCTGTAGCTCAGTTGGTAGAGCCCTGGATTGTGATTCCAGTTGTCGTGGGTTCGAGCCCCATCAGCCACCCCAAAATAAAAGACCTGCATAAAATATGCAGGTCTTTTACTTTTTATATTGTTCCATTATCTATACCCCCATTTTTCTTTCAAATATATAAAGTTCAAACCAAAAAGCCCAAGCTGCCGTTCCCGCTTGTACGGGAAATAACAACATGGGCTTTTCCATTTCAATCCTAAATGCAGACCGATATTCCGGCCTGCTTTAATCATCTATATCAGATTAGCGGTTTTTCAAAAACCGTGTATAAACCGCCAAAATGATTACGGCGAAAATGGTTGAGGCAATCCATCCGGCAGGTTCACCCACGTGATACCAACCTAATTTTTGCCCCACAAATCCTGCCAACGCCGACCCACCAATACCCAACAGAGTCGTCATAATGAATCCGAAATTTTCCTTACCCGGATGCAGGAATTTTGCCAAAGCACCAACGATGAAACCGATAATAATCGTAACGATCCATCCCATAGTATTACCTCCGTGTGATATGTAAGTTGTTTTAATTGGCTCTTCTTAGAAAAGCCTTTGTATAATACAGAACAGTTTGACCGACCGTCTTACCTTTCCCACTTGTTTTTCTTAAAATAAACAGACTTTAAGTACTTTTACCGTTTTGATGCAGCATATACACAAATAACCTCTTTCCTAGGTCGTCTGAAAGGAAATCCAAATGAACACGGAAAATACGCTTTGCCTGATTGTCGATATTCAGGAACGCCTGCTGCCCGCATTGCACGGCAGTGAACAAATGGTCGAACATTGCCGCATCCTGCTGCAAGGCTTGTCGGCTCTAAACATACCGTTTACAGCAACGGAACAATATCCGAAGGGTTTGGGTAAAACGACTCCCGCCATATCCCTGCTTCTGCACAATACGCCGATATTTGAAAAGACCCGTTTTTCCGCCGCATCACCCGAAGTCATGGCGATTCTGAAAGAGAAACAAATCGAAAACATCATCTTAATCGGTGCGGAAGCGCACATCTGTATGCTTCAGACGACCTTGGACTTGCTCAAGCACAATATCCGCGTCCACATTCCTTACGAATGCACCACCTCCAGAAACGCGCTTAACAAAGACAATGCCTTGCAGCAGATGCTTACTGCCGGAGCCGCCGTATCCAACGTTGAGAGCCTATTATTCAACCTGATGGGTGATGCGAAACATCCTGCCTTTAAAACCATTTCCAAACTCATCCAATAGCCGTCAGGTCGCCTGAAAATGGAATATACGATTACTCTAGCGAAAACAGAAGACTTGCCCGACATTGTCGAAATCTACAACAGTACGATTGAAGCGCGCCAATCTACCGCCGATTTATCGCCCGTCAGCATCGAAACCCGCAAGCCTTGGTTTGAAGCACATTCCGGCAAACGTCCGCTTTATGTCTTGAAAAACCATAGCGGCGAATTGCTGGCATGGGGCAGCTTCAGCGATTATTATCCGCGCCACGCGTATCACATCAGTGCGGAAATCAGTATTTATGTCCGACACAATATGCGCGGGGTCGGCGTGGGTAAAATCCTGCTGCGCAATATGTTGGAGCGCGCGCCCTCCTTGGGTATTAAAAATGTTTTGGCCGTGATTTTCGGACACAACCACCCCAGCCTGCATCTTTTCCACTCGTTCGGTTTTCAAGAATGGGGCAGATTGCCCGCAGTGTGCGATTTGGAAACATTTGAAGCGGATGTGGTTATCTTGGGCAAACGGATAACGTAATTTCCTCTAAAGAACCCAACCTGAAAGATCATGCATATGAGTAAAAAGGTCGTCTGAAATCTACTTTCAGACGACCTTTCATTTTATTTGACGAACTTCAATACCTTGCCTGACTTGGCGGGCTCTCCGTCAGTTGGCTTATCTGCCGCCAGCTCCTGCTGCGCCTCCTTACCGGAAGCATCCGCCTCGTAAGGCTCGACTTCGAACCCCATCCCCTCCCCGCTTTCGCGTGAAAAGATGCTTATGACATGACCAACGGGAATCCAAATATCGTGCGCCACGCCGCCGAAACGGGCGGAAAAGCTGATCCAATCGTTATCGATATTCAGATTATGGCTGGCGGCCGGGCCGATATTCAGTACAATTTCATTGTCGCGGACATATTGCATGGGTACGCGGGTATGTTCGTTAACCCAAACGACCAGATGCGGCGTTTGGCTATTATCGATACACCATTCATATAAGGCACGAAGCAGATAGGGCTTGGTCGAAGTCGTCATGGTATCTCCTTTCGGAAGCTTATCGGCGCATGGCTTTTTCGGCGGGCGTCAGTGCTTCGATGAAAGCCTCGCGTTGGAAAATGCGCTCGGCGTATTTCAACAAAGGTGCGGCGGATTTGCCGAGTTTGATGTCGTAATGATCAAGCCGCCACAACAAAGGAGACAGCGCTACGTCAATCATAGAAAAATCTTCGCCGAGGATGTATTTGCTCTTCGCAAAAGCAGGAGCCAGCATTGTCAGCCCGTTACCGATGGCTTCGCGCGCTTTAGCCTGTTCTTTGTTGGTCGCGTTGGGGTTTTCCAAAACATGGACGAAGTTGAACAATTCTTTTTCCATGCGGAACAACACCAAACGCCCGCGTCCGCGCATCACGGGATCGCCGGGCATCAGTTGCGGATGCGGGAAACGTTCGTCGATATATTCGTTGATGATGTTGGACTCGTGCAAGATGAGGTCGCGTTCAACCAAAACAGGCACTTGATTGTACGGATTCATTACGGCAAGGTCTTCGGGCTTGTTGAAAATATCGACATCTTTGATTTCAAAATCCATGCCTTTTTCGTACAACACGAAACGGCAGCGTTGGCTGAACGGGCAGGTAATGCCTGAATATAAGGTCATCATGGTAATTGGGCTCCTGTATCCGGTTTCAGACGGCATGCGTCTGATACGACCGTTAAACAAATTAATCGCAGAATTATACGCGATTGCATACAACAATTCTAGAAAAACAGGATAATATATTGTTTTAAATTATATTTTTCGACTTCTCTATCTTAAGTCATACAACGCAATATCGCTGCATACCGTAAATAAAGAGGTCGTCTGAAAACCCGAAATCCGGTTTTTCAGACGACCTTTTTCTATTCAAACAGGGAAACCGTTTGCCTGAAGCCCGTTTATGTTTCGGGCTGTTTCAGACGACCTCCCCTTTTCTGTTCGCCGGTTAAATACCGCGCAGCAATTCGTTGACGCTGGTTTTGGCGCGGGTTTGCGCGTCTACGCGTTTGACGATAACGGCGCAGTAGAGGCTGTGGCTGCCGTCTTTGGAAGGCATACTGCCGGACACGACAACCGAGCCTGCCGGTACGCGGCCTTGGTAGATTTCGCCGGTAGTACGGTCGAAGATTTTGGTGGATTGTCCGATGAACACGCCCATGGAAATCACACTGCCTTCTTCGACAATCACGCCTTCGACGATTTCGGAACGCGCGCCGATGAAGCAGTTGTCTTCAATGATGGTCGGGCTGGCTTGCAGGGGTTCGAGTACGCCGCCGATGCCGACGCCACCGCTCAAGTGGACGTTTTTACCGATTTGGGCGCAAGAGCCGACGGTCGCCCAAGTATCGACCATTGCGCCTTCGTCAACGTATGCGCCGATGTTGACATAAGACGGCATCAGGACGACGTTTTTGGCAACAAAGCTGCCGCGGCGCGCAACGGCACCGGGTACGGCGCGGAAACCGGCGGCGCGGAATTCGTCTTCAGACCAGTCGGCAAACTTGGTCGGCACTTTGTCGAAGTATTTGTTTACGCCGTCGTTGAGGACTTCGTTGTCTTGGATGCGGAACGACAACAACACGGCTTTTTTCGCCCATTCGTTGACTTTCCATTCGCCCACGCCCAAGCGTTCGGCGACGCGCAATTTGCCTGAATCGAGTTGGCGGATGGTTTCCAACACGGCTTCTTTGACTTCGGGGGTAACGGTGGTCGGGGTGATGTCCGCACGGTTTTCAAAGGCGGTTTCAATGATGTTTTGCAAAGACATGGGGATTCCTTTTGAAGAGGGTAAAAGGTCGTCTGAAAAATTCGGATGACCTGCAAACAGGCGGTATTTTGCCATGTAAACGCTTTGCCGTCAGCTTTTGCAAAGGTCGTCTGAAAGGTGTTTTACTGTTTCAGACGACCTCCAAGATTGCTATGATATAGTGGCTTGACTTTAAACCAGTACGGCATTGCCTCGCTTTGTCCTGATTTAAAGTGAATCCACTATCCCACTCCCGTCATCCTTCCAAACGGAATCCAAAATGTCCGACAACCGCCTTGACACCGCCCGCCGCCATTCCCTGTTCCTCGCCCGCCAACTCGACAACGGCAAACTCAAGCCCGAAATTTTCCTGCCCATGCTGGATAGAGTTTTGACCGAAGCGGATTTCCAAGCCTTTGCCGACTGGGACAAAATCCGCGCGGAAGAAAACGAGGAAGAATTGGCGCGGCAGTTGCGCGAGTTGCGCCGTTATGTGGTGTCGCAGATTATCGTGCGCGATATAAACCGCATTAGCGATTTGAACGAAGTAACCCGCACGATTACGCTGTTTGCCGATTTTGCCGTCAATACCGCGCTGGATTTTGCCTACGCCTATTATCGGGATATGTACGGCACGCCGATCGGGCGTTATACCAAATCGCCGCAGCATTTGAGCGTGGTGGCGATGGGCAAGGCGGGCGGCTATGAGTTGAACGTGTCTTCCGACATCGATTTGATTTTCGTCTATCCCGAATCGGGCGACACCGACGGTAGGCGCGAACGGGGCAATCAGGAGTTTTTCACCAAAGTCGGACAGAAACTGATTGCGCTGCTGAACGACATCACCGCCGACGGGCAGGTGTTCCGCGTCGATATGCGGCTGCGGCCGGACGGCGATTCGGGCGCGCTGGTATTGAGCGAAACCGCGCTGGAGCAATACCTGATTACGCAGGGGCGCGAATGGGAACGCTATGCGTGGTGCAAAGGCCGCGTGGTTACGCCGTATCCGAACGACATCAAATCGCTGGTGCGCCCCTTCGTGTTCCGCAAATATCTGGATTACAGCGCGTATGAGGCGATGCGTAACCTGCACCGCCAAATCCGCAGCGAAGTCAGCAAAAAAGGCATGGCGGACAACATCAAACTCGGCGCAGGCGGCATCCGCGAAGTCGAATTTATCGCCCAGATTTTTCAAATGATACGCGGCGGGCAAATGCGCGCGCTGCAACTGAAAGGCACGCAGGAAACGCTGAAGAAGCTTGCCGAGCTGGACATCATGCCGTCTGAAAACGTCGAAACCCTGCTCGCCGCCTACCGCTTCCTGCGCGACGTCGAACACCGCCTGCAATACTGGGACGACCAGCAAACCCAAACCCTGCCCGCCTCGCCCGAACAGCAGCAACTGCTTGCCGAAAGTATGGGTTTCGACAGCTACACCGCCTTTTCAGACGACCTCAACGCCCACCGCGCCAAGGTCAATCAGTTGTTCAACGAAATTTTGAGCGAACCCGAAGAGCAAACACAGGACAACAGCGAATGGCAATGGGCGTGGCAGGACAAGCCCGACGAAGAAGAGCGGCAAGGTCGTCTGAAAGAACACGGGTTCGATGCCGAAACCATCGCCGCAAGGCTAGACCAAATCCGGCACGGCCATAAATACCGCCACCTCTCCGCACACGCCCAGCCGCGTTTTGACGCCATCGTGCCGCTGTTCGTACAGGCGGCGGCCGAGCAACCCAACCCGACCGATACGCTGATGCGGCTGTTTGACTTCCTCGAAAACATCAGCCGCCGATCCGCCTATCTCGCCTTCCTTAACGAACATCCGCAGACCTTGGCGCAACTGGCGCAGATTATGAGCCAAAGCTCATGGGTGGCGGCGTATCTGAGCAAATATCCGATTCTGCTGGACGAACTCATCAGCGCGCAGCTTTTGGATACCACTTTCGACTGGCAAGCCCTCGCCGCCGCCCTTTCAGACGACCTCAAAGCCTGCGGCGGCGACACCGAAGCGCAAATGGACACCCTGCGCCGCTTCCAGCACGCCCAAGTCTTCCGCCTCGCCGTCCAAGACCTCGCCGGACTGTGGACGGTAGAATCCCTCTCCGACCAACTCTCCGCCCTCGCCGACACCATCCTCGCCGCAGCCCTGCCGTGCGCGTGGGCGGACATGCCTAAAAAACACCGCGACACACCGCAATTCGCCGTCGTCGGCTACGGCAAACTCGGCGGCAAAGAACTCGGCTACGCCTCCGACCTCGACCTCGTCTATCTCTACGACGATCCCCATCCCGACGCAGGCTACGTGTACAGCCGCCTCGCCCGCCGCCTGACCAACTGGCTTTCCGCCGCCACCGGCGCAGGCAGCCTCTACGAAACCGACCTGCGCCTGCGCCCCAACGGCGACGCCGGCTTCCTCGCCCACAGTATCGCCGCCTTCGAAAAATACCAGCGCGAAAACGCCTGGACGTGGGAACACCAGTCCCTCACCCGCGCCCGCTTCATCTGCGGCACACCCGAAATTCAGACGGCCTTCGACCGCATCCGCACCGAAATCCTCACCGCCGAGCGCGACCAAACCGCCTTGGCAGGCGAAATCATCGAAATGCGCGAAAAAATGTTCCCCACCCATCCGCCTGCCGACAGCAACGTCAAATACGCACGCGGCGGCGTGGTCGACGTCGAATTTATCGTCCAATACCTCATCCTTGCCCATGCCCGAAAATATCCGCAACTCCTCGACAACTACGGCAACATCGCCCTCTTGAACATTGCCGCCGACTGCGGCCTCATCGACAAAACCCTCGCCGAACAAAGCCGCACCGCCTACCGCTTCTACCGCCAGCAGCAACACAACACCAAACTGCGCGACGCGGAAAAAACCGAAGTAACCGACGAATTACTGGCACATTACGGCAATGTCAGGAAATTGTGGAAGGAAGTGTTCGTGGAGGAAATAGAATTAGGGTAAACTAGGCATCGTATTTTAACCGTACTATGCCCGCTCATAAGCCCACCTTACGGAGACAACACACTTACTCCAACCCAAAAAGAAAGACCAAGCATGCAAAAATTGGCAGTATTCTTAACCGTTTTATTATTAGCCACCGTAACCCAAGCCGCTGATTACTTTTTGCCTCATACCGAATGCGATGGCTCTGCAAACGTTCGTGTTGCTCCTGATACACGCAGCAAAATCATGACGGTACTGAATTATGAAAGCAGAAAACACAAAATACTCAGGAAACAGGGTAAATGGTTTCATATTCAATTAGATGGGATCCGTACAGGCTACGTCCATCAAAGCCAAGGTTTTATCGTGCACAATTATGTTGTAGCCAGTCCGGACGGATCGGCAAACGTCCGTAACAACAGCTACCCCGAAGAACCGATCAGCCAAGGCGAAATCATCAAAACACTCCCAAACGGAACGCGTGTACAGATTGCCCCAACTTTCAGAAAAGGCGACTGGTTGTGGTACAGCAATCAGGGGGCTTACACAGAAAAAAACGAAGACGGTAACAATGTATCAATTCAAGGATATATCCACAAAAGCCAGCTAAAACGTATAGATTAATCGTTCCACTCGCGACAATCAGCCGTAGTATGAGCATCATCCGAGTTACTCTGCCCATAACAGAGCAAAAGGTCGTCTGAAAACCCGATGTAGGTTTGAACTGCACCCCAAAAGTTGGACACATCCCCTACAACTCACAAGGTGCAGTTTTTTATGACCAAATATATAGTCAATTAAAATCAAAATAGGACAGTAGCGCATCGTCAAATCGGGCGTAATCAGACAATACGGTTCGCAGATACCGCTTAATATTCGCCCACACCTTCTCAATCGGATTGAGCTCAGGTGAATAAGGTGCAAGAGGCAATACCTTATGTCCCAATTTTTCCGCCATTTCCCGTAAGAGCGTGTTCATAGTCTTCGTAGCAGGACTCCCAAGAAAGCCAAAGCTACCATTTGCAGACTGGTACTCAACTTACGCTCGCAGTTTTTCCAAAGCCGCCTGTTCTTTTCCAACCAGGAAAAGCTGCGCTCTACTACCCATCGCTTCGGCAATACTGCAAAACGGTGCAATTCGTTTCGTTTGGCAATCTCTACCTCCGCACCAATCAACTCCTGTACCGACGAAGCAAATGCCTTACCCGTGTAACCACCGTCAGCAAGGATTTTTTGTATCGCACCAAGATTATCCCGCCCACGTTCCAATGCCACCAGGCAGCCTTTTCTATCCGTAACATCCGCCGTCGTTACCGCAAGGGCATGCGGCAAACCTTGCGTGTCAACCGCTATATATCGCTTGATACCGCTAACCTTCTTGTCCGCATCGTAGCCTTTTTCCATGGCGGTATCCGTGTTCTTCACACTCTGCGCATCAATAATCAGGAAAGTAGTTGCTTCATGGCGCCCCTGCTTGCGGCGCTCCGCAACTACCTGATTTTTTTAATGCTTCCTCAAGGATGCTGATGCCACTCTCGCGTGGTTTGGTCCATCTCTGAAAGTAGGAATGCACGGTGCGCCATTTGGGGAAGTCGCCCGGCAAAGCGCGCCAGGAGCAGCCAGTGCGTTGCAGGTAGAGAATGGCACAAAAGACATCGTACAAGTCCACCTGGCGTGGCGCTGTGCGTTTACGGGCACTTTCCAGCAGGGGAAGGAGAGGCGCAAATTGCTCGCGACTGATATCGCTTGGGTAGGTTTTTCTGTTCATGCCGATAGTTTACAGCAGAGGCTGAGACAATGAACACGTTCTAAAATAATCACCGATTTTTGAGTCAATGCGGGCAGTAGGCATTGCTGAAACCACGCTTCAAAAAAGACCCCGGTCATCGTATTTTGATAAACCATCGGAGCAATCAGCCGGTTGCCGACTTGTGCGGACACCAGAGATAAGCGTCGGTATCTTTTTCCACTTATCTGCGCTTTCACTATTTGCCCTCTCAGGCTGCGGGCATAGGGACGGAACAGGTAGCGGTCAAATCCTGTTTCATCCAAATAAACACGTTGGTAGTCGGAAAATTCGGCCAGCTGTGTCAAATAATGCGTTACTTTGGCCGGGTCTTGTTCTTTGTAAGTGGTGGTCCTTTTTTGCGCGTCATCCCCATCTGTTTGAGTGCATAGCAAACGGCGGCTGGCGTACAATCAAAATGTTTGGCGATTTCATGCAGATAGGCATCCGGGTGTTGCTCAACATATTGAGCCAGTTTTTGCCTATCCAATTTGACGGCATTTAGACCGGTGACTTGATGTTTTAGGCTGCCTGTTTGTTTTTTAAGGCGAATCCACAGGTAAAGCGAGACCTTTGCAAAAAAGCCCTTCCCCCAACAGCCGAAACCCAAACACAGGTTTTCGTCTATTTCCGCCCCTAATTGCTCCTGATTTTACCCAAATACCCCCTTAATCCTCCCCGGATACCCGATAATCAGGCATCCGGGCCGCCTTTTAGGCGGCAACAGGCACACTTAGCCTGTTAGCCGCTTTCAACAGGTTCAAACACATCGCCTTCAGATGGCTTTGCGCACTCACTTTACACAGACCAAAATAGGCTGCCCGGGCGTAGCGGAATTTACGGTGCAGCGTACCGAAGCTTTGTTCGACCACATAACGGGTCTTCGACAAATATCGGTTGCGTTTGGTTTGCGCTTCCGTCAGCGGACGGTTGCGGCAGGCTTTGCGCATAATGCCGTCTAACAACTGATGGTCTTCCAGATGTTGCCGGTTTTCCTTACTGTCGTAGCCTTTGTCGGCATAGACGGTCGTACCTTCGGCAATGCCTTCCAACAAAGGGGACAGATGGTTGCACTCATGGGTATTGGCGGGGGTAATGTGCAGTTTCTCGATATAGCCTTCCTCATCGGTACGGGTATGTTGTTTGTAACCGAGTTTGTATAAACCGTTTTTCTTTGTCCAACGGGCATCTTTATCCTTACTCGGTGTGGTTTGGCCGCTGACTTGTCCTTCCTCGTCGACTTCTATGGCCTGACGCTGTTTGCTGCCGGCGGTCTGAATAATGGTGGCGTCAACGACGGCGGCGGATGCCTTCTCTAATTTTAGGTTTTTTTCGGTCAGTTGTCGGTTAATCAGTTCCAGCAATTCGGACAGGGTGTCGTCTTGCGCCAGCCAGTTACGGTAGCGGCATAAGGTGCTGTAATCGGGGATGCTCAGTTCGTCAAAACGGCAAAACAGGTTGAAATCGATGCGGGTGATGAGGCTGTGTTCGAGTTCGGGATCGGAGAGGCTGTGCCATTGTCCGAGCAGGACGGCTTTGAACATGGACAACAGGGGATAGGCGGGACGGCCGCGGTGGTCTCTAAGAACGTGTTCATTGTCTCAGCCTCTGCTGTAAACTATCGGCATGAACAGAAAAACCTACCCAAGCGATATCAGTCGCGAGCAATTTGCGCCTCTCCTTCCCCTGCTGGAAAGTGCCCGTAAACGCACAGCGCCACGCCAGGTGGACTTGTACGATGTCTTTTGTGCCATTCTCTACCTGCAACGCACTGGCTGCTCCTGGCGCGCTTTGCCGGGCGACTTCCCCAAATGGCGCACCGTGCATTCCTACTTCCAGAGATGGACCGAACCATGCGAGAGTGGCATCAGCATCCTTGAGGAAGCATTAAAAAAATCAGGTAGTTGCGGAGCGCCGCAAGCAGGGGCGCCATGAAGCAACTACTTTCCTGATTATTGATGCGCAGAGTGTGAAGAACACGGATACCGCCATGGAAAAAGGCTACGATGCGGGCAAGAAGGTTAGCGGTATCAAGCGACATATAGCGGTTGACACGCAAGGTTTGCCGCATGCCCTTGCGGTAACGACGGCGGATGTTACGGATAGAAAAGGCTGCCTGGTGGCATTGGAACGTGGGCGGGATAATCTTGGTGCGATACAAAAAATCCTTGCTGACGGTGGTTACACGGGTAAGGCATTTGCTTCGTCGGTACAGGAGTTGATTGGTGCGGAGGTAGAGATTGCCAAACGAAACGAATTGCACCGTTTTGCAGTATTGCCGAAGCGATGGGTAGTAGAGCGCAGCTTTTCCTGGTTGGAAAAGAACAGGCGGCTTTGGAAAAACTGCGAGCGTAAGTTGAGTACCAGTCTGCAAATGGTAGCTTTGGCTTTCTTGGGAGTCCTGCTACGAAGACTATGAACACGCTCTAAGGTAACGGGTTCTTTGACGATTCAGGTATTGTTCGATCGGTTGCCAATCAATCACCTGATCCAACTTCAATAGTGGGAAGCGGTCGATGTGTTTGGCAATCATGGCTTGTGCGGTTTGCTGGAAGAAGGTGCTCATGGAAAATCCCCTAATGGAAAATCCCCTAAATGTCTTGGTGGGAATTTAGGGGATTTTGGGGAATTTTGCAAAAGTCTCAAAGCGTGTTTCTTGACAAGTTAAACGTTGCTGCGGTTTGGCTGATGTTCTTGCATTGTTCGTAATAGTTTAAAGCTTTGTTTCTTAAGTCCGCAGAGTATGCCATGGTTAGAGCTTCAAAGTTGAGTATTGTACTATTTTGTTTTTAATTGACTATACAACCGGGAGCGTTGCAGTTTGAAATTGAAAAAGCTGAGTCCTGTCGCATACAGAATCCAGCTTGCACAGAGCGCCTGAAAAGGCTTTTATGAGTGTCCAAGATTTGGGGGCCAGTTCAGTTTTCAGACGACCTTTTATGTTTGAACTGCCTATCGGTTTTGGCTGGCGCGGTAGAAGGCGATGAGGCCGTTGGTGGAGCTGTCGTGCTGCGGGTTGCCACGTTCGAGTTCGGGTTCGATGGTTTTGGCGAGTTCTTTACCGTATTCGACGCCCCATTGGTCGAAGGGGTTGATGCCCCAAATTGCGCCTTGGACGAAGGTGCGGTGTTCGTATGCCGCCATGAGCATGCCGAGGCGGCGGGGGTCGGTGGCGCTGAGGAGGAGGCTGTTGCTCGGGCGGTTGCCGGGGAATTCTTTTTGCGGGGCGAGGTGTTCGCGTTCGGCTTCGGGCAGGTCGGCAAGTTCGGCGCGGGCTTCTTCGAGGGTTTTGCCTTTCATCAGGGCTTCTGCTTGGGCGAAGGCGTTGGCGACGGTAAAGCGGTGTTGGCGGTTGATGCCGTAGGCGGTGGTCATGGGGACGATGAAGTCGCAGGGGATGAGCCGTGTGCCTTGGTGGAGGAGTTGGAAATAGGCGTGCTGGCAGTTGACACCTTCTTCGCCGAAGACGATGCCGCCTGTGGTGTGGGGGACGGGACGGCCGTCGGCGGTGCGGTTTTTGCCGAGGCTTTCCATGTCGAGCTGGTTGAGCCACGAGGGGAGGTGGCGTAGGTTGTGGCTGTATGGGACGGCGGTTTGTCCGTCGGCGTGCTGGAAGTTGTTGTACCAGATGCTGATGAGCGCCATGAGGACGGGGATGTTGCGGCGGTAGGGGGTCTGGAAGAAGTGGGTGTCCATGGCGTGCGCTCCGGCGAGGAGTTCGCGGAAGCGGTCTGTGCCGACGGCGACCATGACGGGCAGGCCGATGGTCGACCAGACGGAATAGCGTCCGCCGACCCAGTCGAACATGGCGAAGACGTTGTCGGGGGCGATGCCGAAGTTTCGGGCGGCGGCAACGTCGGAGGAGATGGCGCAGAAGTGGCGGTAGATGCCGGATTCGGGCAAACCTGCATCACGATACCAGGCGCGGGCGGCGTAGGCGTTGAGCAGGGTTTCGGGCGTGCGGAAGGATTTGCTGGCGATGCTGAATACGGTGGTCTCGGGTTTGAGGTGGGCGAGTGTGCGGCTGATGTCGGCGTCGTCTGAATTGCTGACGAAGTGGACGCGGATGTTTTGGCGGTAGGCTTTGAGGGCTTCTACGCACATTCTGGGGCCGAGGTCGGAGCCGCCTATACCGATGTGGACGAAGTCGGTGATGGGTTTGTCGGTGATGCCTCTGTGGCTGCCGTTGTTGAGTGATTCGGCGAAGGCGAGGGCGCGGTCGAGTTCGCGGTGGATTTTGGGGAGGATGTTTTCGCCGTCAACGTAAACGGGCGCGGCGTCGGGCGGCAGGCGCAAGGCGGTATGGAGGACGGCGCGGTGTTCGCTGAGGTTGATTTTTTCGCCGTTTTGCATGGCGTGCATCTGTCCGGCTAGGGGCGAGGCTTCGGCAAGGCGGCACAAGAGTTGCAAAGTGTCTTCGCCGAGGCGGTTTTTGCTGTAATCGAAGAGGAGGCCGTCGAGGGTTTCGTGCATATTGCCGAAGCGGTCGGGTTCGGCGGCGAAGCGGTCGCGCAGGTGGAGGTGTTGTGTGTCGAGCCGGTGTTGTTCAAGGGCTTGCCATGCTTCGGTAAATGCGGTCATCGGGTTTCCTTCGGGATTGGGTTCGCTCCGCTCATTTGGCGGGATGTGATTTAGTTATAGATTGTACCGCGGCTGATTGGTTCGCTACTTAATGATTTTTTTGTAGTTTAATGTAGTTTAACAAGACGGCGCGGGTTTGCCGGATACGGGTAAGCAATTTAGTTAAGAATTGTATGCAATATGCAAACGATGTGCTTGATTTTCATCAAAGTTTTTTAAAATTTTCAGTATGACACCGATGTCAGGTGTGATATGCTTCGTAATCAAATGAAACAGGGCTGAGGCGGGAGTCGTAAGATGGCTACAATTTATGATGTTGCTGCTTATGCGGGCGTCTCACCCAAAACGGTCAGCCGCGTCATCAACGGCGATGCGCCGGTCAGCGATAAAACCCGTGCAAAAGTCGAAACAGCGATTGCGGCTTTGGGTTATATCCCGTCTTCGGCGGCGCGGGTGATGCGGTCAAACCGTTCGGACTTGGTCGGACTGATTACCGGCGCCATCTCGCGCACGGGCGAATACGGCGGGGTACACGGTCTGCCGGATATGTTTTTAATCAAAGGCATCCAGCAGAAAATCCGCGAAGCGGGCAAAACGCTGATGATTGCGGATACGGACAACCGCTACGAGCAAATCGACCCTTTGGTCAGGACGTTTATGGAACACCGCGCGGAAGGCATTTTGTATGTAACCGAATCGCACCGCGAAATCGTCCTGCCCGAAATGCCCAACCGCTGCCCGATGGTTTTGGTCAACTGTTTCGACGCAGCGGGTACGCCGTCGGTTTTGCCGGACGACGAGCGCGGGCAATACGATTTGGTACGCAACATCATCCGTCACGGACACCGCCGTATCGCCTACATCACCTTGCAGGCAGGCGCAGAAGCGACGCGGCTGCGTTTGGCGGGCTACCGCCGCGCTTTGGACGAATCGGACATGGTGTTCGATCCTGACTTGGTGCAAACCGGCATCACCGACTTTGCCAACGACAGCGAGCCTTTGATTGCGGCAGTGTTGAAACTGTTGTCACTTGCCGACCCGCCGACGGTCATTTGCTGCGGCAACGACGAAATGGCGGTCCGCGTTTACGGCATTTTGAGGACGCGCGGCGTACGCGTTCCGGAGCAGGTATCGGTGGCAGGGTACGACAACCACAGCGCAATTGCCGAAACCCTGTTCCCGCCGCTGACCAGCACCGAGCTGCCCTATATGCGCATGGGCGCGCTGGCGGCGGAAATCCTGTTCGACATTATCGAGACCAAAGAAACCGTCCGTCCGCCCGTTCGGGTTGTAGGGGAAACGATTTGGCGGCAGTCGGTTACAGCATTGAAGTAAAACATTATTTCAGACGACGTCTGCTTTATGAGGCAGACACAATACGACAACAAAAGGTCGTCTGAAAACACAAACAACGCATCACGCTATCCATTTGCAACGTATCAATACGATACGCCAAAGAATAAAGAAAGCGGCCCAACCGCTTCAACTATGCAGTGTTTCCCGCAGTTTGTTGTTCCATGTTTTCTTCTTACAAAGTCCAGGAGTCGCTTCAAAATGAAGATTTCCCCACAAGTATCGATGACGCTTCGCCAGATTATGCTGATGAACTTCGGCTTCTTCGGCATCCAATACAGCTTCGGTTTGCAGCAAACCGCCATCAACCCGATTTTCAGTTTCTTACATGCCGACCCCGGCCAACTGCCTATTCTGAATATGGCAGGTCCGATTACCGGCTTGCTCGTTCAACCCCTTATCGGTGCCATGAGCGACCGCACCTGGATTCCCGGCTTGGGACGCCGTCGCCCGTATTTCTTAATCGGAGCCATCGGTTGCAGCCTCTGCCTCTTCATCTATCCGCACGTTACCGCATTGTGGGTTGCCGTATTGCTGCTGTGGCTCTTGGACATCAGCAACAACACCGCCATGGAACCCTTCCGCGCCTTCATCGCCGATACCGTCCCCGAACACCAACAATCCACCGGCTTCCTGATGCAGTCCGTGTTCACCGGCTTGGGCATTACCCTTGCCAACGTATCGCTCTACATCTTCCAACAAATCGGCTGGCTGCAACAAACCTCCGAAGCAGGTATCCCCTACTGGGTATTCGGCTCGTTCTATATCGGCGCCGTCTGCTCCATCGGCTCTGTTTTAGTAACCGTATTGTCCACGCCCGAACACGAACCTTCTCCCGAAGAAATGGCGGCAATCAAAGCCCAACCTAGAGGCCCCGTCCACGCCGTCAAAGACATCGGCACAGCCATTAAGGAAATGCCTACTCCACTGTGGCAGCTTGCCTCCGTTTACCTCTTCCAATGGTACGCCCTCTTCATCTACTGGCAATACATCTCCCACAGTATCGTCAAATCCGTCTGGGGTTCGACATCTGCCGACCAGGCTGCCTATGAACAGGCAGTGGCATGGACCGGTTTGGTCAACGGTTTTTACAATGTCGTAACCTTCGTTTCCGCCTTCGGACTGATGTGGATGGCGCGTAAATATGCCGCGAAATATGTCCACGCCTTTGCCGTTATCCTGGCATCGCTCGCCCTCTTAACCATCCCGCACATCACCAATAAATACCTGATGTTCGCCCCGATGATCGGCTTCGGTATCGGCTGGGCAAGTATGATGGGCGTGCCGTTTATGATTGTCGTACACTCCATCCCGAAAGAACGCTACGGCGTGTATATGGGCATCGTCAACATGATGATTGTGATTCCGATGCTGATTGAAACCGTTACCTTCGGTTGGATCTATGACACCTTCCTCGGTGCAAACCCGTCCAACGCCATGACCTTCGCCGGCGTCTTCCTCGCCATCGCCGCCGTACTGACCCTGACCATCAAAACGTCAAACAAACCTTATGGCGTAGAATCGGCAAGCTGATTCAAGCAGTTGCGACAAGGTCGTCTGAAACCCAAATTGAGGTTTTCAGACGACCTTGTCGCATATTCACAAAAGATTGTCGGGAAAACGATAGTTTTTTTCCACAATGTCAGCCATCAAAAATATAAAATACAACAATTCTCATTTGTAAAAGACCGGAGAAATTGATGTTCCGACCCAATCTGACCGCTGCCGCCGTTGTGGCCGCTTTATCTTCCACTGTATTTGCCGCCGAAACGGCCGAGCTGGATACTGTCCATGTGAAGGGGCAGCGTTCGTATAACGCGATTGCCACCGAGAAAAACGGCGATTACAGCTCGTTTGCCGCCACCGTCGGTACAAAAATCCCCGCATCTTTACGCGAGATTCCGCAATCCGTCAGCATCATTACCAACCAGCAGGTAAAAGACCGCAACGTCGATACCTTTGACCAATTGGCGCGCAAAACGCCGGGTCTGCGCGTGTTGAGTAATGACGACGGCCGCTCTTCGGTTTACGCGCGCGGCTACGAATACAGCGAATACAATATCGACGGCCTGCCAGCACAGATGCAGAGTATCAACGGCACGCTGCCCAACCTGTTCGCCTTCGACCGCGTCGAAGTGATGCGCGGCCCGAGCGGCTTGTTCGACAGCAGCGGCGAGATGGGCGGTATTGTGAATTTGGTGCGCAAACGCCCGACCAAAGAGTTTCAAGGTCATGCGGCGGCGGGGTTCGGTACGCACAAACAATATAAAGCCGAAGCCGACGTTTCAGGTCCTCTGAACGCCGACGGCAGCGTGCGCGGCCGTGTGATGGCGCAAACTTCAGGCGCGTCTCCCCGTCCTGCCGAGAAAAACAACCACCACGAAACCTTCTATGCGGCGGCGGATTGGGACATCAACCCCGACACGACTTTGGGCGTAGGCTATCTCTACCAGCAACGCCACCTCGCGCCGTACAACGGTCTGCCCGTCGGCAGCAGCGGCAATTTGCTGTCCCTGCCCAACCACACTTTCGTCGGCGCGGATTGGAACAAATTTAAAATGAACAGCCATGACGTGTTCGCCGATTTGAAACACTATTTTGACGACGGCGGCTACGGCAAAATCGGTATGCGCTATTCCGACCGCGATGCCGACTCCAACTACACCTTCGCCGCCAACAAACTTTCTGCCGACAATAAGGCAAACGTCGTCGGCTTAGGTACGGAAATCAAACAAAAAGCCTTCGCGGTTGACGCAAGCTACAGCCGTCCGTTTGCCTTGGGCAACACCGCAAACGAACTCGTCGTCGGTGCGGACTACAACCGCTTGCGCAGCACCAACGAGCAAGGCCGTGCCGCCGTTGCGCGTAATGTTGCCTTGGGCGATTTCCACTCCGTTCCCTATGTCAACCTGATGCAGAACACCCGTGCCGGCGCGCGCGGTTACAGCCATACCGTCGCTACCGAAAACCTTGACGAATTCGGCATTTACGGCAAATCCGTCTTCCATCCGGTCGACAGACTGTCGCTCATCGGTGGCTGGCGTTTGGGACACTACAAAATCGAAGCGGGCGACGGCGACGAGTTGCACAAAGCCAGCAAAACCAAGTTCACCGGCTATGCAGGCGCGGTTTACGACCTGAACGACAACAACAGCCTCTACCTGAGCATGTCCCAACTCTACACGCCGCAAACCAGCCTCGGCACCGACGGCAACCTGCTTAAAGCGCGCGAAGGCAACCAGTTTGAAGTCGGCTACAAAGGCAACTACATGGACGACCGCCTCAACACCCGCGTCTCCCTCTACCACCTGAAAGACAAAAACGCCGCCGCACCGCTGAACCCGAACAACCGCAACACCCGTTACGCCGCCTTGGGCAAACGCGTGATGGAAGGTGTTGAGACCGAAATCAGCGGCGCGATTACACCGAAATGGCAAATCCACGCAGGTTACAGCTATCTACACAGCCAAATCAAAACCGCCGCCAACGCCCGCGACGACGGCATCTTCCTGCTGATGCCCAAACACAGCGCAAACCTGTGGACAACTTATGAAGTTACGCCCAAGCTGACCCTCGGCGGCGGCGTGAACGCGATGAGCAGCATCTCCTCGGCGGCAGGGCTGCGTGCAGGCGGCTACGCCACCTTCGACGCCATGGCGGCATACCGCTTCACGCCTAAACTGAAGCTGCAAATCAACGCCGACAACATCTTCAACCGCCACTACTACGCCCGCGTCGGCAGCGCAAACACCTTCAACATTCCCGGCTCGGAGCGCAGCCTGATGGCGAACCTCCGCTACGACTTCTAAAAACGGGAAAAGCAAAAGGAAAACAAATCACCGCCAAAAACCAGAAGACCAACACATTACGGAAACAGACCGGACAGGCAGGGCACACCACCTGTCCGGTTTTATCATTTATAGTGGATTAACTTTAAACCAGTACGGCGTTGCCTCGCCTTGCCGTACTATCTGTACTGTCTGCGGCTTCGTCGCCTTGTCCTGATTTAAATTTAATCCACTATATGTTCATGTTTGACATAGAGAAACAGCAGATATAGCCCAAAGGTCGTCTGAAACATCCGACAACCCGATAACACACACACCCCACCCCACCAACACAACCGACAACCCCGCCATGACCTCACGCACCGCACACTGGCAAGCCGCCCGCCTGCTGCAAGCCGAAGAAACCCACATCCGCTCCGAGCACACCGGCCGCAGCTACCGCATCCAAACCGCCGCCATCGGCGACCCGCCCCCGCAAGGCTATCCCGTCCTCCATATCCTCGACGGCGACGCCTTCTTTCCCGCCGCCCTCAGCATGGCGCAATCCCTGCTCATCAACCCCATGACCCGAAGCCGCGCCGCCTGCCTCATCGTCAGCATCGGCTACCCCAACGGCGAAGTCCGCGACCTGACCCAACGCGCCCTCGACTACACCCCGCCCCTGCCCGAAACCGCCACTGAAGCAGACCGCCGCCAGTACGGACAAGCCGACCGCTTCGCCGCCTTCCTCGACCACGAACTCGCCCCGGCCCTTGCCGCCAAATACCCCGTCAACCCCAAAGAACAAGCCCTGTTCGGACACTCCTTCGGCGCATTGTTCGGACTCTATTCCCTCTTCACCGCCCCCGACCGCTTCAAACACAACCTGCTCGCCTCCCCCTCCGTCTGGTGGCACAACCGCCGCGTCCTCGACTTCCTCCCGTCCGCCCTTCCCGCCGACACCGCCGTCCGCATCAGCGTCGGCGAACACGAAGGCCGCAGCAACCGCCCCGAACAAATCGGCAGGGAAATGGTCGCCCAAGCCAAACTGCTTGCCGGCACCCTCCAACACCTCGGCGCAGACGCAAAATTCACCCTCTACCCCAACGCCAACCACGGCAACACCCCCTTCTACGCCCTCCCCGACCACATCGAATACCTCCGCCAAGCGTGGCAGAAGAAATAAACCGGCAGAAACGACAAGCCGTATGCCCAGCAAACAGGAATACGGCTTGAGTGGTGGCGGTTGGGGATTTTCAGACGACCTTGGATTCAATTTTTTATGCAATCAACGCAGGTTTTATTCAATTAAATTGGAAATCCAACCCGTAGCGTGGGCTGCGCCCACGAAATCCGCTATCTAAAAATCCAAATCAGACAACAGCCAAATGGGCATCCATTTTGGCTTTCATCTCGTGGGCAAAGCCCACGCTACTCGTTGTGGCAACGACAACCTGTCCCTTCCTCCGTCTGGCGGGGGAAGGTTAGGATGGGGGTGGCTTTATGGGTCTAGGTCAAATAAATTCGTACAACCCGTAGAGCCACCCTCTCCCCAGTCCTCTCCCGCCGGACGGGAGAGGGAGTAGGTTGCAGGTAAAAATAAGGTCGTCTGAAAACTTTGAGATTTGAGTTTTAGAAAAACTCGTTCACGCTCGTTTTCAGATGACCTCGTTTATTCAATCAATACAGGCTTGGGACTCAAGTAGCGTGGGCTTCGCCCACGAAATCTATCATTCAATAATCCAAGACAACAGTCGAACCTGCTTTCATCTCGCGGGCAAAGTCCACGCTACGGATTGCCCCTCCTATTTCCACCACCCGCTACTCAGCGAAAAAAATACCGGGTCGTAATATTTCGGCAGTTGTTGCGGGATGCCGAGGTTGTTGCGGTAAACGACGCGGTAGCGGTCGGCGTACCAGGCGGGGACGATGATGTATTGGTGGCGGATGGTGCGGTCTAGTGCCCGGGAGGTGGTTTTCAGCTCTTCGCGGTTGGTAAAGCTGCCGAAATGTTTGAGCAGCTTTTCGACTTCGGGGCGGCACACGCCGGCGAGGTTTCGGCTGCCGGGGATTTTGGCGGCTTCGCAGCCGAAATAATCGTATTGTTCGTTGCCGGGGCTTTCGCTGTTGGCATAGACGGTAATGGTCATGTCGAAGTCGAAATCGTTGAGCCGCCTTTGGTATAAGGCGGGGTCGGTAACGCGGATGTTCATGGTTACGCCGATTTTGGCGAGGTCGCGTTGCCATTTGGCGGTAATGCGTTCGTAGGTTTTGGAGGCGGTCAGGAACTCAAAGGTCAGGGGTTTGCCTTGGCTGTCGGTCAGTTTGCCGTTTTTATAGCGGTAGCCTGCTTTTTCCAAGAGTGCGCGGGCTTTGAGCAGGTTGGGGCGTATGCCTGTTTTCGGGTCGGTTTGAGGCGGCTCGGGGACGGGTTGGTTCAGGACGGCGGGATCGAGGGTGTTGCCGAGGGACTGGAGCAGTTTCAGTTCCGCGCCTTTGCGGTTTGCCTGTCGCCGCCATCTCGCTGTTGGTGAAGAAGCTGTTGCTGCGGCGGTATGCGCCGTAGAAAATGCGCGCGTTGATGCTTTCAAAGTCGAAACTCTCGACCATCGCCTGCCGCACGAGGATGTTGTTGAACGGGGCGCGGCGCAGGTTCATGACGAAGCCCTGCATGCCGGCATCGCTTTTCTGTATCCATTCGTGTTTGCCCATGCCGCGTTTGGCGAGCATTTCGTCGGAATAGCCCCGCGCCCAGTTTCGGGCGACATTTTCGTAAACGAAGTCGTATTGTCCGGCTTTGAGGCCTTCGAGGCGGACGCTGTTGTCTTTGAAATATTTGAAGCGGACGGTGTCGAAGTTATATCTGCCTTTGCGGGTCGGGAGGTTTTGCGCCCAGTAGTTTTTGTCGCGCGCGTATTCGCTCATGCGCCCGATGTCTGCTTTGACGAAACGGTAGGGGCCGGAGCCGATGGGCATTTTGTTTGCGCCTTTTTCCAGCCCTTCGGGATAGCTTTTATGAGAAAACACAGGCAGTTGACCTAATGCCATGTGTAATTCGGCATTGCGCTGTTTGAAGCGGAAAACGACTGTCCTGTCGTCGGGTGTTTCGACTTTGGCAACGTCGCTCCAGTATATGCGGTAGAAGGGATTGGCAGCTTTGTCTTGGGTGAGCAGGCGGAAGGAGGCGGCTACGTCTTTGGCAAGGACGGGATCGCCGTTGTGGAATTTGGCTTTCGGGTTAAGCCTGAATGTTGCCGACAGCCCGTCTTCGGCAAGTGAGAAGTCTTCCGCCAGCAGCCCGTACATGGAGAAAGGTTCGTCCCAACTGTTGTCCGTAAGCATGTCCACGGTCAGCATGAGGACGCCGACTTCTTTGTCGCCTTTGAGGGTGAACGGATTGAACGTATCGAAGCCGCCCTGTATCGGCAGGGAAAACACGCCGCCTTTTGGCGCGTCGGGATTGACGTATTCGTAGGCGCGAAAGTTGGCGGGATATTTCGGCTCCTGCCCCAAACCCAAACCGTATGCGGCAAAAGCGGTGGCAGAGGAGAAGGAAAGCAGAAGGAGGACGAGGGGTTTCATAAAGTTCCAAACCGAACGGGACGATGAAGCCCGATTATAGCAAAAGGTCGTCTGAAAACGGTTTTCAGACGACCTTTTGTGTATTTCAAAATCCTCAAGAAGACTGCTGCCGGTTTTTAGCCTGCGCGTCAAACTCTGCCAGCGTCATGTTCAAAGTCTGCAAACACGGCGTCATCACCGCATCGACGGCTTGGTTCACATGATCCCTTTCCACAGGCGACGGGCGGTAAACGAAGAGCTTGAAGAGTTCGCTCAACTCAATCGAATCCGCCCCCGTTTTCAACACCCAGCCCTGACGGCCGTTGTAGATATAGCCGTGCCGCGCCAGCTTTTCCAAAAGCTCGCCCAACTCATCGTAGCCCATATTGATATGTCGTCTGAACTCCTGAACAGGCAAGGCTTTGCCCTCTTTTTGCGCCGCATCCAAAAGCAGCAGGATTTTCAACACATCGTCAAACCGCCCGCGCGAATCGAAGCCCCTGCGGAACGCCTCGCCCTGCCAATAAGACAGCGACGAAGTCAGCACCGCGCCGCCCAACACCAGCGTCCACAGCAAATTCAGCCACACCAAAAAAAACGGTACGGCGGCAAACGCCCCGTAAATCGAGCGGTAGCCGTCGAAATTGCCCATATACCAAGCAAACAGGAAACGCGCCGTCTCCAAGCAAAACGCCGTGACCAAAGCCCCGATAAACGCATGACGCCCAGGCACGAAGCGGTTGGGTACGAAACGGTACAACCCCCACAACAAAAGCGTTGCGAAAAACAGCGTGCCTAAGGTTTGAAGTAACCCCACCACCCATTGCGGCGCAAACGAAGCCAGCGCAGAATCCTGCACCGACCCGACCATAAAAGAAATCCCCACGCCCAAAGACAACGGCCCAAACGTCAGCAACGCCCAATACACCAAAAACTGCATCATCCAAGGCCGCTGCGAATTGACCCGCCAAATCCGGTTGAACGCATTATCAATCGTCCGAATCAGCATCAGCGACGTCACCACCAGCATCACACTGCCGATCGCCGTCAACTTCCCCGCCTGATTGCGGAACGCATTGATATAATCAAACACCATGTCCGCACCCTGCGGCACAATAGTCTGATTGACGAACGAAACAAAAGAATCCGACCAACGATCGAACACAGGAAAAATCGAAGCGACCGCCACCATCACCGTCAATACCGGCACCAAAGCCAGAAGCGTCGTAAACGTCATACTCGCCGCAGCCTGCGGCACACGCTCCTCATCGAAACGCCGGACCACAAACCAAGCAAACGCAAACGCCTTACTGTCCGACAAACCTTGCCACCATTTCAAAAACGGCATAATCTTTCCCGAAAAAATAACGAATTGAAAATAAAAAACAGAAAACGCCCGCAGCACACACCACGTCGTCTGAAAACACAGCTTCAACAGCCAAACACCGATTTTCAACCAACCCCATTGTAACGGAATACCCAAATGAACCCAAATCCCCTCAAAATCCTCGTCCTCTACTACTCCCAAAACGGCAGCACCCTCAACCTCGCCCGCCAAATCGCACGCGGCATCGAAAGCGTCGCAGGCTGCGAAGCCGTATTGCGCACCGTCCCCAAAGTCTCCACCGTCTGCGAAGCCGTCGAAAAAGACATCCCCGACAGCGGCGCCCCCTACGCCACCGCCGAAGACCTCAAAACCTGCGCCGCCCTCGCCCTAGGCAGCCCCACCCGCTTCGGCAACATGGCGGCCGCCATGAAATACTTCATCGACGGCACTATCCCCCTGTGGCTTGGCGCAGAACTCGCCGGCAAACCCGCCACCGTCTTCACCAGCACCTCCTCCCAACACGGCGGACAAGAAACCACCCTCCTCACCATGATGCTCCCCCTCCTGCACCACGGCATGATCATCAGCGGCATCCCCTACACCGAATCCGCCCTCGGCAGCACCCAAAGCGGCGGCACCCCCTACGGCTCATCCCACGTCGCCGGACACGACAGCAAACCCGTCCTGACCGCCGAAGAAAACGACATCGCCTTCGCACAAGGCAAACGGCTGGCAGAACTCGCCGTCAAGTTGGCATAAAGCGGATAGCTTAGCAATCCAATCTGCCAAAAGCCAAAAGGTCGTCTGAAAACCTGATTTCCAAGTTTTCAGACGACCTTTTTATTATTCTCAAGTTCTCGTCATCCCATGTTTTTTACCCATGATTAAACTGCCCTTCGCGCAAAAATGTTGCGGTTTGTTCGGCGGTAATGTGTTTAAACAGCATACCGCTGTGGCTGACGGGCAAGATAACGTGGTCGCGCATATTCGGGCAGCGGGTTTCGCTGACCAAAACCGTACCGTCGTGTTCGCCGTGCAAACCCAATACGCGCCCCAGTCCGAGCGGCTTGTTGCCGGCGATACTGCCCAGTTCGATATGTTCGGGCAAATCGGGCGTACCGCCGTCGAGCGCATCGCGATAAGCGCCGCCAAGTACAGGCGTTTTCAATCCGAGCCGGAATACCCTTTGCGCCGCCCTGCTGCCTTGGTGGGGCGTACCGAAGGTAACGATGCGTCCGGTAATTTTTTCGGGATGGGCGGCGGCAAAGTGGCGCAACACCAACCCGCCCAGACTGTGTCCGGCAAAATGCAGAGGCTCGCCCGTATCGTGTTTTTCAACAAATTCCGCCAATGCCTGCGTGTGCTGCGGCATGGTGTGCCAGACGCTGTAATAACCGAACAGGGCAACGTCAAAGCCCTGCTTTGCCAGCATATCCGCTAAAGGTTTCATCACCCAAGAGTGCATGTGCAGTCCGTGTAATAAGATGATTTTCGACATGAAGACCTCCTGTATTTTTGCCGCCAGCATTATGCCATAAGTCAGTCAGACCGTATTGCGGACGCATTTTGTCTTTTGAAAACGGGTTTAAGCTCCGGTTAAAATCTGTTGCCGTATTTTCAGACGACCTCTGTTGGAACGGATCAGGTTTAAAAGTCCGCCGCAAAGCAAAAAGGTCGTCTGAAAACCTGATTTCCAAGTTTTCAGACGACCTTTTGTTCAAACCATGCTTACTCGTCGGCTTTATAACCTTTGAGGGCAAAGAAGACGATGTAGAGGTAGCACACGGCTGATACGACAAAAGACGACATCAGGCTGTAAGTATCGACCGCCCAACCTTGTACGACCGGAACAATCGCACCGCCGACAATGGCAGTACAGAGTACGCCTGAAGCAGCATTGGTGAATTTACCGAGATTTTTGGTCGCCAGCGAGAAGATGGTCGGGAACATGATGGAGTTGAAGAAGCCGATGGCAAGCAGCGACCACATGGCGACGTCGGCATTGCCTTTACCGGTCATCATGGCGATGATGAGCAGGACAACAGCGATAGTGGCATTGAAGGCAAGGTAGCGGTTGGGCGCGATTTTCGCCATAACTGCCGAGCCGAGGAAGCGTCCGACCATGGCGCCGCCCCAGTAGAACGACAGGTATTGGGCGGCGGAAGCATGATCCATCCCTTTCAGGAAGCCCAAGACATTGACCATCAATGAGCCGATGGATACTTCGGCACCGACGTAGCAGAAAATACCTGCCGCACCGAGGACGAGGTGTTTGTATTGCCACACGCTGCTTTTGCCGTCGTGGTTGTGTTCGCTTTCTTCTTCGGCGATTTTGCGCGCGTCAGGCAGGCGGATCATCTTCACGAAGACGGCGAGGATAATCAACAGACCTGCCAAACCCAAGTAAGGGATTTGAACGGAGGAAATCTGTTCGGCTTTGCTGGCGGTCTGCGTTGCATCTGCCAGAATCAGGAATGCGCCGATTTGCGGGGCAATGGTCGTACCCAGTGAGTTGAACGCCTGCACCAAAGTCAGCGTAGCGGATTCTTTGCCCGGTTTTGCCAACAAGGTTACATACGGGTTGCCTGCAACCTGCAATAGGGTTACGCCTGAAGCAAGAATGAAGAGCGCGCCCAAGAAAGTCGGGTAAGATTGGCTGTCTGCGGCAGGATATAGTGGATTAAATTTAAATCAGGACAAGGCGACGAAGCCGCAGACAGTACAGATAGTACGGCAAGGCGAGGCAACGCCGTACTGGTTTAAAGTTAATCCACTATAAAACAACAAGCATCCGACGGCGGTCAGCAAGAAGCCGCCGATGACGCCGTTTTTATAGCCGATTTTACCGACGAGATGCCCCATCGGAATCGACATGATGGCATAGGCGGTAAAAAACAGAATTGAATTAGCATCGCCTGAACATAAGTCAGCTCGAAAATTTCTTTCAGATGCGGAATCAGGATGTCGTTCATGCAGGTGATGAAACCCATCATGAAGAAGAGCGTGGTCAGGACGACCAGCGCGGAATTATGGTTTTGCTGTGATGGCGCAGACATGATTTGCCTTTCGATTTATTGGAATTGACCGTACAAACAGTTAATATCCGTTAATAACGGGCTGAATCATGCTGGCTTTTGCCATTCTTGCAAACAATGGAAATACGCCGACTACATCGGGTTTCAGCAAGATTCTATCCGATAATGCATTTTTATAGACAGAATCCGTCTGAATTTTACAATTAACCTAACCGCAAACGACTTAAAATCTTATTTCAGACGACCTTTGACCTGACGCAAACTTATCCGCCATGCCCCTCATTTACGCCTATCTCGGACTTGCCGCCTCCGCCTTTACCTCTGCCACCATCCTGCCCGGCACATCCGAAGCCGCCTTCGCCGCGTTTATCTATAACTATCCCGAACAGGCATACGGCGCGTGGTTGTGTGCCGGACTGGCAAACGGCTTGGGCAGCATGGTTTCCTATTGGATGGGGCGGCTGATTCCGTCCAAGAAAAGGTCGTCTGAAAAGACCCTGCGCCTGCTCCGACGCTGGGGTACCCTGCCCCTTTTGTTTGCCTGGCTGCCCGTCATCGGCGACGCGCTGCCCATTGCCGCAGGCTGGCTCAGGCTCAACCCCTACACCTCCGCACTCATGCTCCTGACCGGAAAAATCCTGCGCTACGGCATCATCCTCGCCGGTATCAAAGGCATGATGTAAACCATTTGCGCAAAACCTGCCGCATTCATTTTCAGACGACCTGAAACAGCGTAAAATCCCAAAGGAAATATCCCGTCCCTTCATTTTTTGCAAAGCGAGAAACCATGTTCTTCAAGCACATCGAAGCCGCCCCCGCAGACCCCATCTTAGGCTTGGGCGAAGCATTCAAAGCCGAAACCCGTCCCGAAAAAGTCAACCTCGGCATCGGCGTTTATAAAGACGCATCCGGCGCGACCCCCATCGTCAAAGCCGTCAAAGAAGCCGAAAAACGCCTGCTCGAGAGCGAAACCACCAAAAACTACCTCACCATCGACGGCGTTGCCGACTACAACGAGCAAACCCAAATCCTTCTTTTCGGCGCAGACCACGAAATCGTCGCCAGCCGCCGCGCCAAAACCGCCCAAAGCCTCGGCGGCACAGGCGCATTGCGTATTGCCGCCGAGTTCGCCAAACGCCAGTTGAACGCACAAACCGTCTGGATTTCCAACCCCACATGGCCCAACCACAACGCCATCTTCAAAGCCGTCGGCATCCAAGACAAGCCATACCGCTACTACGACGCCGCCAAACACGGCCTAGACTGGGACGGCATGATTGAAGACCTCGGCCAAGCGCAAAAAGGCGACGTCGTCCTGTTGCACGGCTGCTGCCACAACCCCACCGGCATCGACCCCACGCCCGAACAATGGGAAACCCTCGCCAAACTCTCCGCCGAAAAAGGCTGGCTGCCCCTGTTTGACTTCGCCTACCAAGGCTTCGGCAACGGTCTCGAAGAAGACGCATACGGCTTGCGCACTTTCTTGAAATACAACAAAGAATTGCTCATCGCCAGCTCCTATTCCAAAAACTTCGGCATGTATAACGAACGCGTCGGCGCATTCACCTTAGTCGCAGAAGACGAAGCGACCGCCGCCCGCGCCCACAGCCAAGTCAAAACCATCATCCGCACCCTCTACTCCAACCCCGCCTCCCACGGCGCGAATACCATTGCCCTCGTGTTGAAAGACGCGGATTTGAAAGCACAATGGATTGGCGAACTCGACGAAATGCGCGGCCGCATCAAAGCCATGCGTCAAAAATTCGTCGAACTGCTCAAAGCCAAAGGCGCAAATCAAGACTTCGATTTCATCATCGAACAAAACGGCATGTTCTCCTTCAGCGGCCTCACGCCCGAACAAGTCGACCGCCTGAAAAACGAGTTCGCCATCTACGCCGTGCGCTCCGGCCGCATCAACGTCGCCGGCATTACCGATGACAACATCGACTACCTGTGCGAAAGCATCGTAAAAGTGTTGTAATCCGCATCAGGCAATACCAAAAGGTCGTCTGAAAACCTAAATACCGTTTTCAGACGACCTTTCCCCACCTTTTGACACAACAACCCCTTAGAACGTGTTCATTGTCTCAGCCTCTGCTGTAAACTATCGGCATGAACAGAAAAACCTACCCAAGCGATATCAGTCGCGAGCAATTTGCGCCTCTCCTTCCCCTGCTGGAAAGTGCCCGTAAACGCACAGCGCCACGCCAGGTGGACTTGTACGATGTCTTTTGTGCCATTCTCTACCTGCAACGCACTGGCTGCTCCTGGCGCGCTTTGCCGGGCGACTTCCCCAAATGGCGCACCGTGCATTCCTACTTCCAGAGATGGACCGAACCACGCGAGAGTGGCATCAGCATCCTTGAGGAAGCATTAAAAAAATCAGGTAGTTGCGGAGCGTCGCAAGCAGGGGCGCCATGAAGCAACTACTTTCCTGATTATTGATGCGCAGAGTGTGAAGAACACGGATACCGCCATGAAAAAAGGCTACGATGCGGGCAAGAAGGTTAGCGGTATCAAGCGACATATAGCGGTTGACACGCAAGGTTTGCCGCATGCCCTTGCGGTAACGACGGCGGATGTTACGGATAGAAAAAGCTGCCTGGTGGCATTGGAACGTGGGCGGGATAATCTTGGTGCGATACAAAAAATCCTTGCTGACGGTGGTTACACGGGTAAGGCATTTGCTTCGTCGGTACAGGAGTTGATTGGTGCGGAGGTAGAGATTGCCAAACGAAACGAATTGCACCGTTTTGCAGTATTGCCGAAGCGATGGGTAGTAGAGCGCAGCTTTTCCTGGTTGGAAAAGAACAGGTGGCTTTGGAAAAACTGCGAGCGTAAGTTGAGTACCAGTCTGCAAATGGTAGCTTTGGCTTTCTTGGGAGTCCTGCTACGAAGACTATGAACACACTCTTAAAGCATCACATTATGAGACCCACACTAGACGTCATCATCCCCTGCTACAACTCCGCCGCCACCCTTCAAGCGGCTGTCGAAAGCGCCGTTTCCCAACCCGCCGTCGAAAACGTCTGGCTGATTGACGACGCCTCCATCGACGACACGCGCCTTATCATGAGCGACCTTGCCGCCATCCATCCCAAAGTCCGTTGCGAATACATGCTCGAAAACGGCGGCGCCGCCAAAGCCCGCAACTGGGGCGCCATGCAAAGCCAAACCGACTTTATCGCCTTTCTCGACGCCGACGACGTCTATGAAAACAACGTCCTCAATGCCGCCTACCTCGGCCTGGAAGCCTACTCCTACCTCAGCCTGGTCCGCCTCAAATTGCGTCCCGTCGGCTTTCCCGAACACTACCTCAACCACCCGCAATTCCCCACCGCATGGGAAAGGCTGCAAATGACCGGCGGCGGCAACACCGTATTCCGCCGCAGCATCTTTCTCGCCTGCGGCGGCTTTCCGCAAGACGAACTCTTCCGAATCTTCGGCGGCGAAGATGCCGCACTCAGCATCGCCCTGACCCGCAACAGCGTCGTCGGCTACCTCTTTGAAGAACGCGACCCCGCCGTCAGACACAACTACCGCCCCGGCATCCACGCCGAGCGTCTGCTCGATGCCGAACTTTTCGGCAAAACCGTCCCCGGACTGACCATAGACCACCAAAACGAAGCCGAAGCCGTCACCCGCCGCATCAGCCGCCGCCTGCAAGAAGTCAAAGCACACTCGACCTTCGAAGAAGCCGGCACCATGCCGCTCTACCCCGAGTACGAATAAGCGGGCATAAACGCCAAACCCCGCCCGAACGCTTGCATTACATTGCTTGAAGCAAAAAGGTCGTCTGAAATCTTGTTTTCAGACGACCTTGAATTCGGATTTCAAGTGCAACACTAGGGTACCAGTGGTTGGAACAGATTTAAGAGCGTGTTCATAGTCTTCGTAGCAGGACTCCCAAGAAAGCCAAAGCTACCATTTGCAGACTGGTACTCAACTTACGCTCGCAGTTTTTCCAAAGCCACCTGTTCTTTTCCAACCAGGAAAAGCTGCGCTCTACTACCCATCGCTTCGGCAATACTGCAAAACGGTGCAATTCGTTTCGTTTGGCAATCTCTACCTCCGCACCAATCAACTCCTGTACCGACGAAGCAAATGCCTTACCCGTGTAACCACCGTCAGCAAGGATTTTTTGTATCGCACCAAGATTATCCCGCCCACGTTCCAATGCCACCAGGCAGCTTTTTCTATCCGTAACATCCGCCGTCGTTACCGCAAGGGCATGCGGCAAACCTTGCGTGTCAACCGCTATATGTCGCTTGATACCGCTAACCTTCTTGCCCGCATCGTAGCCTTTTTTCATGGCGGTATCCGTGTTCTTCACACTCTGCGCATCAATAATCAGGAAAGTAGTTGCTTCATGGCGCCCCTGCTTGCGACGCTCCGCAACTACCTGATTTTTTTAATGCTTCCTCAAGGATGCTGATGCCACTCTCGCGTGGTTCGGTCCATCTCTGGAAGTAGGAATGCACGGTGCGCCATTTGGGGAAGTCGCCCGGCAAAGCGCGCCAGGAGCAGCCAGTGCGTTGCAGGTAGAGAATGGCACAAAAGACATCGTACAAGTCCACCTGGCGTGGCGCTGTGCGTTTACGGGCACTTTCCAGCAGGGGAAGGAGAGGCGCAAATTGCTCGCGACTGATATCGCTTGGGTAGGTTTTTCTGTTCATGCCGATAGTTTACAGTAGAGGCTGAGACAATGAACACGTTCTAAGAATAAAACACTTGGCGTTTCGTAGCCAAGTGTTTTTCTTGGCCGGTGGTTCAACTCATCTTGAACCCTGCGTATCTCCCGATCGCTGATATTTCGGAAATCGGTTTGTTTGGGGAAATATTGCCGGATGAGTCCATTGGTGTTCTCATTCAGCCCTTTCTCCCAAGAATGGTAAGGGCGGCAAAAATAGGTTTCCGCCTTTAATGCTTTGGCTATTTTGGTGTGTTGGTAGAACTCTTTGCCGTTATCCATGGTGATGGTGTGGACTCTGGCTTTATGTGCCTTTAATACCCTAATGGCCGCCCGGGCAGTGTCTTCGGCTTTTAAGTTCTTTAATTTGCAGATGATGGTGTAGCGGGTAACGCGTTCGACCAAGGTCAATAACGCGCTTTTCTGATTTTTGCCGACGATGGTGTCGGCCTCCCAATCGCCGATGCGGGTTTTCTGGTCGACGATAGCAGGTCGGTTTTCTATGCCGACGCGGTCGGGCACTTTGCCTCTGGTCCATGTGCTGCCGTAGCGTTTGCGGTAGGGTTTGCTGCATATTCTGAGATGTTGCCACAAAGTGCCGCCGTTGCTTTTGTCTTGGCGAAGGTAGCGGTAAACGGTGCTGTGATGGAGTGTGATCCCGTGGTGTTTATGCAGGTAGGCGCATACTTGTTCGGGACTGAGTTTGCGGCGGATAAGGGTGTCGATGTGTTGAATCAGCTGCGAATCGAGCTTATAGGGTTTTCGCCGGTGCTGTTTGGTCAGCCGGCTTTGCTTCTGTGCTTTTTCGGCGCTGTATTGCTGTCCTTGGATGCAGTGTCGCTTGATTTCTCGGCTGATGGTGCTTTTGTGGCGGTTAAGTTGTTTGGCGATTTCGGCGATGGTGCAGTGGCGGGACAGGTATTGGATATGGTATCGTTCGTCTTGGGTCAGTTGTGTGTAGCTCATGGCAATCTTTCTTGCAGGAAAGGCCGTATGCTACCGCATACTGGCCTTTTTCTGTTATGGAAAGTTGCACTTCAAATGCGAATCCGCCGACCTTTATTCATATAGTGGATTAACTTTAAATCAGGACAAGGCGACGAAGCCGCAGACAGTACAGATAGTACGGAACCGATTCACTTGGTGCTTCAGCACCTTGGAGAATCGTTCTCTTTGAGCTAAGGCGAGGCAACGCCGTACTGGTTTAAAGTTAATACACTATAACAAACAAACCCGTATCAAAACCGTAACGGGTAGGCTGTAACAATCTCAAAACATACCGGCAAATAAAAAAGCCCGGACATTTGTCCAGGCTTTTTAAATTTGGTGGGTCGTGAGCGATTCGAACGCTCGACCAACGGATTAAAAGTCCGCTGCTCTACCGACTGAGCTAACGACCCGATAAGCTGTGAATTATAGAAGGCGAGACTTTTCGTGTCAAGCAATTTTCTCAAAACAACAAGATTAAATCTTTAAATATTTGATTTTCCGATTATTCGCTTTTGCATAATCTTCAGCACCACAAGGTCGTCTGAAACCGTTCGAAAGGCTTTCAGACAACCTCTGCCCGTTATTCCACTACAATTTTTGGGAAACGGCTGCTGAAATCTTTGCCTTTGTCTGCAATCGTCAGTGCGATTTGGAAGGCTGCGTCTGTGTAGATTTTGGCAATGGCGGGATGTTCGTCAAACAACTGTTTCGCCGTGCCGCCATCCATTGCTTCACGCACGGGCAGGCTTAACGGGAGTTGTCCGAGCAGCGGGACATTCAGACGGCCTGCCAAGTTTTTGCCGCCTTCAGAACCGAAAATAGCTTCGGCATGACCGCAGTTGGAGCAGATATGTACCGACATGTTTTCCAGTACGCCAAAAATCGGAATATTGACTTTGTGGAACATATCGACTGCTTTGCGCGCGTCAATCAGGGCAATGTCTTGCGGCGTGGTAACGACGACCGAACCGGTTACGGGGATTTTCTGCGACAGGGTGAGCTGGATGTCGCCAGTACCCGGCGGCAGGTCGATGAAGAGGTAGTCCACTTCGTCCCACTCGCTTTGGAACATCAACTGCTGCAAGGCCTGGCTTACCATCGGGCCGCGCCAAACTACGGCTTGATCGGTATCGACCAGAAAGCCGATAGACATCACTTGGATGCCGCTGTCGGCTTCGACGGGAACCAGTTTTTTGTTTTGTTGGTCGGGTTTGCGGTCTTGCACACCCAACATGGTCGGCTGGCTGGGGCCGTAGAGGTCGGCATCCAGTACGCCCACTCGCGCGCCCATACGTGCCATGGCGGTGGCAAGATTGGCGGTGGTGGTGGATTTGCCGACACCGCCTTTGCCGGATGCAACGGCAATGATGTTTTTGACGCCTTTGATGGTGGCGACGCCGGGCTGTACTTTGTGTGTTGTAATTTCAGTGTCAATGCTGAGGTGGATATGCGCATCGCCCGTGATGCCGATGACGGCTTCTTGCAGGCTGTTGGCGATGTCGGCGGCGATATGCCCGACGGGGAATCCGAATTTCAGTCCGATATGGAGGCCGTCGGAACGTTCTTCCAACAGTTTGACGGCTTTTTCACTGCCGAGCGTGCGTTCGGTGCCGGGGATTTTTACTGCTTCGATTGCAGCGGAAATGGCGGGGATATTCATGTTGTTCTCTCTGATGCGGTGGCGTTTGAAACAGAACGAATGATACCGTATTGCCTTGTTCGGACGCAAAATATTGCGGGCTTGGCGTTTCAGACGACCTTTCGCATGAAACGCCAAGCCCGCGGGGAAATGCGTATAATGACCGCCTGACAAAATTTGTAAGCATCAAAATTAAGATTATGGACATTTCCGATTTCGATTTCACCCTGCCCGACCGATTAATTGCCCAGCATCCGCCCGAAGTGCGCGGCAGCAGCCGTCTTTTGGTCGCGCTGCCCGATATGCCGCTGCAAGACCGCGTGTTCGGCGATTTGCCTGATTATATTGAGGCGGGCGACGTTTTGGTGTTCAACAACACCAAAGTCATGAAAGCGCGGCTGTTCGGGCAAAAAGAGAGCGGCGGAAAAATCGAGGCATTGATAGAGCGCGTTTTGGACAACCACACCGCGCTGGCGCACATCCGTTCGTCCAAATCGCCCAAACCCGGCACGAAGCTGATTTTTGAAGGCGATATTTGTGCCGTCATGGTTGAGCGTGCGGACGAACTGTTCTGCCTGCGCTTTGAAGGCGAACAAACCGTTTACGAACTTCTGGAGCAAAACGGCCATCTGCCGCTGCCGCCCTATATCGAACGCGCAGCCGGCGCGGATGACGACAAACGTTATCAAACCGTCTACGCCAAACATCAGGGCGCGGTCGCGGCGCCGACGGCGGGTTTGCATTTTACGGACGAGCTTTTAGGTCGTCTGAAAGCCAAAGGCGTGGAAACGGCGGAAGTCACCCTGCACGTCGGTGCGGGAACGTTCCAGCCCGTGCGCGTGGACAAAATCGAAGAACACAAAATGCACAGCGAATGGTTTGACGTACCGCCCGAAACCGTCGCCGCCATCGAAGCCGCCCATGCGCACGGAAACAAGGTTTGGGCAGTCGGCACCACTTCCATGCGCGCCCTCGAATCCGCCGCGCGCGAGACAGGTCGTCTGAAAGCGGGACAGGGCGACACCGATATTTTCATCACGCCGGGCTACCGCTTCCGCGTCATCGACCGCCTGATTACCAATTTCCACCTGCCCAAATCCACGCTTCTGATGCTCGTCAGCGCGTTTTCGGGCATGGAACACATCCGTTCGGTATACCGCCATGCGGTCGAACATGAATACCGGTTTTTCAGCTACGGGGACGCGATGGTTTTGGGGCGGAGAGAAACGGACATCGAGGATTAAAAGATACTGCTCCTCCTGCCGCCCTTCCCGCCCTGGAAATTTGCTTTTGAATCCGGCAACGGTTTTTAAACGCTTATTTCGTAAAATTTCCTATGGATTCCCGCCCGCGCGGGAATAACGGCAGGAACCTTATTATTTCGGTTCGCCATCAGTCTCCCGATTCAATATGAAAACGGCTTTAATTCATGAAGTCGAACTTCAATTATTTGCATCTTCCTTTTCTTGATTGGTTTTCCTGAAAATTCGTCTAACAAAAACATAGGGAAGAAATATTAGACCTCTTGCGAAAGTATCCTGAAGATTTACAATTCCCAAATGAAATACGAAAACCTAATCCAAAGAAGCGACAGGGAATTCAAACGGCTCACAGGTGTAACGCCCGTCCTTTTTCATGAAATGCTGCAAGTCACCACAGAAGCAGAAAGCCGGAAGGTCAAGTCGGGCAGGCCGCATACGCTCGGTTTGGCAGACCAACTGCTGCTTACCCTAAGTTATCTGCGCCATTATCATACCCAACTCGAATTGGCCGCTATCTACGGTCTTTCTGAAAGTAATGTCTGCCGCACCATCCGTAAAACTGAGGACGCTCTCATTCGTTGCAAACGCTTTTCCCTGCCAAAACACAAGAATCCGGGCGATCAAACGGTCATCATTGACGTTACCGAAAGCCCGATTGAACGTCCCAAAAAAACAGCGGCAGTATTACAGCGGCAAGAAAAAGCGACACACGGTTAAAATCCAAGTCATATACGGCAGAGAAACTGAAAAAATCATCAGCATCCAGACGGGGATGGGTGCTCAGCATGACATGCGTTTAGCCAAGAAGCACCTTGCAGAGCTTTATCCCTACAAAATAGTCATTGCGGATAGGGGTTATCAAGGATTGGCTAAAACCGGATTACAGACCCCGAAAAAGAAATCTAAACATCATCCGCTGAACAAACAGGATAAAGAGGCGAACAGGTGGTTAGGCAAACTCAGAACCGTCATCGAGCACATCAACAGAAAAATTAAGATATTCAAAATCTTGTCGCTACCTTACCGCAACAGGCGGAAACGGTTCGGGTTAAGGGCAAATCTGATTGCAGGACTGGTTAATGCGATGGGATGAATATTTTCGCAAGAGGTCTATTGAAAGAAAATTCAAAGTCCCCTGAATAAAATTCAAATTCCAACTGTATTTATTGATATAGCCGAGAAGGAACATATCGGATAAAAAATATAGAAATTGATAACAAGCTATGACCAATATGACGAAAAATATAAACTGCTTCCAGTTTTTCATAGAATACCTCACACCATTTCCAAAAGTTCCGACGCTGCCAACGATACATCCATACCCTTGCTGCTTCATGCTTTTCCTGATTGAAGCCCGTCGGTAGGTTTTTCAATAACAAATATTCATTATTGCCGATGCATTCTAAAGCTTTTTCAGACTCATCCGTACTTATTCCCCATCAAATATCCTTTACATTCAGCCGCAGCTTGATGTCGTCTGAAAACGGGGTTACGTTGGGGTTGATGATGGAAGGTCCTTGGATTCGGATTTCAAGTGCAACACTAGTGTATCAGTGGTTTGAACAGATTCAAGAATAAAACACTTGGCGTTTCGTAGCCAAGTGTTTTTCTTGACCGGTGGTTCAACTCATCTTGAACCCTGCGTATCTCCCGATTACTGATATTTCGGAAATCGGTCTGTTTGGGGAAATATTGTCGGATGAGTCCGTTGGTGTTCTCATTCAGCCCTTTCTCCCAAGAATGGTAGGGGCGGCAAAAATAGGTTTTCGCTGCTAATGCTTTGGCTATTTTGGTGTGCTGGTAGAACTCTTTGCCGTTGTCCATGGTGATGGTGTGCACTCTGGCTTTATGTGCCTTTAATACCCTAATGGCTGCTAGGGTAGTGTCTTCGGCTTTTAAGTTCTTCAATTTGCAGATGATGGTGTAGCGGGTAACGCGTTCGACCAAGGTCAGTAATGCGCTTTTCTGTCCTTTGCCGACGATGGTGTCGGCTTCCCAATCGCCGATGCGTTTTTTTTGGTCGACGATGGCGGGTCGGTTCTCTATGCCGACGCGGTCGGGCACTTTGCCTCTGGTCCATGTGCTGCCGTAGCGTTTTCGGTAGGGTTTGCTGCATATTCTGAGGTGTTGCCACAAAGTGCCGCCGTTGTTTTTGTCTTGGCGAAGGTGGCGGTAAACGGTGCTGTGATGGAGTGTGATACCGTGGTGTTTGCGCAGGTAGGCGCATACCTGTTCGGGACTGAGTTTGCGGCGGATAAGGGTGTCGATGTGTTGAACCAGCTGCGAATCGAGCTTATAGGGTTTTCGCCGGTGCTGTTTGGTCAGCCGGCTTTGCTTCTGTGCTTTTTCGGCGCTGTATTGCTGTCCTTGGATGCAGTGCCGCTTGATTTCTCGGCTGATGGTGCTTTTGTGGCGGTTAAGTTGTTTGGCGATTTCGGCGATGGTGCAGTGGCGGGACAGGTATTGGATATGGTATCGTTCGTCTTGGGTCAGTTGTGTGTAGCTCATGGCAATCTTTCTTGCAGGAAAGGCCGTATGCTACCGCATACTGGCCTTTTTCTGTTATGGAAAGTTGCACTTCAAATGCGAATCCGCCGTCGTCTGAAAACTTTTCAGACGACCTTTTCCACATCCGCATCTCAAACGTGATGGATAACCAGCTTCTTGCCCTGATAGTCCAATACGTCCACATCCATATCAAACAAATCTTTAATATTTTCAGCGGTAAAGATGTCGTTCGGCGCGCCAGTCATGGCGACTTGTCCGTTTTTCATGGCGACGACGTGGTCGGCGTAGGCGGCGGCTTGGTTGATGTCGTGCAGGACGACGACGGTGGTGCGCTTGTGTTCGCGGGTCAGTCGTTGGAGCAGCTGCATGAGGGCGCGGGCGTGGTACATATCGAGGTTGTTGAGCGGTTCGTCCAAGAGGACGTAATCGGTGCTTTGGCAGAAGACCATGGCAATCATGGCGCGTTGGCGTTGTCCGCCGGAGAGTTCGGTCAGGTAGCGGTTGGCGAAGCTGTCCAGTTTGAACTCGGAAAGTGCGTTTTCGACGATGGCGAGGTCTTCGGGGGTCGGTCTGCCTTGATGGTAGGGATAACGCCCGAACATGAGCAGGTCGCGCACGGTAATGCGGCTCATGACGCTGTTTTCTTGGGTCAGGATGGAGAGCGTTTTTGCCAGCTCGGCGGTGGGCGTGGTCGAAACATCTTTGCCGGCGTAGCTGATGCTGCCCTGTTCCAGCGGGCGGAGGCGCGCCATGAAGGAGAGGAGCGTGGATTTACCTGCGCCGTTTGGACCGATGAGCGCGGTGATGCCGCCTTCGGGGATGTCGAGGCTGACGTTGTTGAGGATGGGGTTGCCGCCGATGTGGAAGCTGACGTTGCGGATGGTAATCATGATGAGTGTGATGTGTGGATTTGTTTTCAGACGACCTCCGAACATGAGAGGTCGTCTGAAAAGGATGGGCTTCAGATTTCGCGAACGATGACGAATTGGGGATTGTCTGCCAAATCAATCAAGAAGGCTTTGACACGCGCCTGCCAGAGTTCGCCGAAACGTTTGAGTTCTTCTGCGGTGGCGGTGCCGCTGACGGCTTTGGGCATGATGTCGCGCATTTCGGGGGCGAAGGGCTGCATGGCGGCGTTGAGGCTGACGGTGACGGTTTTGCCGTTGTCTTTACGGCGCAGGGTCAGCGTGCCTTCGATGTCGGCATCGAAACTCAACAGGTTGCGGCGGGCGAAGCGTCCTTGCGGGCCGACGCCGCCGAAGCCGGTTTCGGGAGCGGCGCCGGTTAAGAGTTGGACGACGGATGCGGTAACGCCGACCGTGCCTTCGTCGCGCGCGCCTTGCATGGCGGCTTCGATTCCGCCGCGCTGCGGCAGATCGCTGCCGTAAAGTGCTTTCAGGCCTTTAAGCGTCATGAGGTACGCGCCTGCAACGGTGGGGCAGGAGTGTCCGCACAGGCGGACGGCATCGGCGTAGCGATACTGCATGATGCCCTCCTCTGCCGCGCCGAGAAATTCGGCGAGCGCGTCTTGGACGGTCAGCGTCGGGGCTTGCTCGAAAAATACGGGAAAGTGTTCTTGAGTCATACGGTATCCTTTTGCTTTAAAGAGGTCGTCTGAATCTGTTTTCAGACGACCTTTGTGCTTATTTCAACAGGGTGCGTTTATCGTTGATAAACATTTCGGCAATTTTACTTGAACCGAACGGGTTGAGGTGGTTGGTATCGAAATACACCGGCAGCCCGTCTATAAGTTTGTCCGCGGGGATGTACTGCATAAAGTCCACCCACTGCACGCCGCGGTGCTGCTTCACGATTTTTTCGACTTCGTCTTCCGACTTGGCGGAATCGCGGACTTCTTCTTTTTTATCCTCTGAAACATAATTGATGTCGATGCCAAGCTTTTGTCTCAGGTAATAACGCCGCAACGGCAGCTGCCCGTCCATGGGCGTATCGGCCAAAACGTACACTTTTTTGCCCGCCTTCACCAAATCCTCCAGCATTGTGTTGAACCGTTCCAAAAATTCCGGTTTGGCGGTATGGAGGAACCAGCGTTGCGAAATGATGATGACAGGATAGTCTTTGGTTTTTTGTTCGATAAACCTGTTATACGGATTGCAGCGGTCAGCGCGGCGGTCGCTGTCGGGCAGGGTAAATCCAAACGCGGTGGCGCAGCTGTTGGACGTAATGACGTCTGCCGACCAGCCTTCTTTTTTGCCGACAATGTCGAGGAACGGGCTTAAATGGGCGGCATGTGAGTCGCCGATGACCAAAACTTCAGGTTTTTGGTTTGCCGCGCCGACGGCGCAATCGGTTTTAGTCAGCGTGTCCGCGCAAATTTTGCTTTCATCGGCTTTGTACAAACTGCTTTCAAACGCGGCGGGTTTGGCGGTCATCAGGTAGGTTGCCGCAGGAATCAGCAGCGCGAAATAAGCCACCATGCTCCATTTGAATTTCGCCGTCGTAAAATTCTTCGCCTTCCGCGCCGGTGTTTCCACAAAATAATAAGACAATACCGACAACAGCAGCATGATGATGACAGCCAATGCCGATGCGGCAAGCGGAAGCTGCGCGTCCATATAGATGTAACGCATCATCGCCAACACCACCCAGTGCCACAAATACAGCGAATACGAAATCAGACCGACAAACACAACCGGCTTGAGGCTCAACAGTTTGGACGTATTGAAACCTTCCTGCATCTGCAATGATTTGCCCGAGTAAATCAAACCGCCAACCGCCGTACAGCAAAGCAGCCGTTCGATGTTTCCCGCACCGGGCAGGACGCCGTAGGGCAGCACCAGCGTCACGGCGATGACCGCCATCATCAGCCATCCGAATAGCGGCGTACTGGCTTTGTCGTTTTGTTCGGCGGGCGGAATAAAGGCAAAAAGCGAACCGACCAGCAGTTCATAAGCGCGCACATGCGGCAGGAAATACGCCTCCATGCCCAAAGTCGGCAACAGCGCGGAAAACAGGCTGATGACAATCAGCAAAAGGATAAACGTCCGCACATTGCGCCGTTTGCTGAGACGGAAAAACAAAATCAGCAACGCGGGGAAAATAAAGTAAAACTGTTCTTCCAACGACAGCGACCAAATGTGCTGCAACGGCTTTTCCGTCGCATCCGCATCAAAATAGCCGCCGCGGCGGGCAAAGAACAGGTTGGCGGCAAACAGCAAGGCATAGACGGCGGATTTGACGTATTGGCGCAAATCGAAAGACAAAAAGAAAATGGCGGCAACGACCGTCGTGCAAAGCAATACACAGGCAAAGACAGGCAAGATGCGTTTGGCGCGGCGTTTGTAAAACTCGAGAAACGAAAAACTGCCGTCGCGAATCTCGCGGCTGATAATGGTCGTAATCAAATATCCCGACAACACGAAAAACATATCCACGCCCAAAAAACCACCCGGCAGCCATTGGGGATCGATATGAAATACGATGACGGATAAAACGGCCAATGCCCGTATCCCGTCCAAATCAGGACGGTATTTCAACACTTTACTCATAACTCATATCTGATAGTAATCTCAGTGATGTTTACTATGAGTATAAACTCAATATTTAGTTTCACGCCCCCTATTAAATTTAAAGGGTGTACAAAATCAAAATACAGTCTGGAAATGATGAATTACCGCCTGAATTCAGGCTGGAAAAGTTTTCAGACGACCTACCGCTTGCGTTTCAGCACCAAATATAAAAACACCAGCCCGCCCGCAAATTCAACCACTACGCTCAACACCGCCTTCATGCCGAGCAGGTGTTCGAACACGGTTTGCCCGCCGACCAGCAGGATGCCGCCGACGCACACCGTCATCGGCAGCCGCACGCTATGGCGCACGCTCGGGGCAAAATGGTTGGCAAGCGCGGCAGCCAGCAGTCCGAAGAAGCTGACCGGCCCGACCACCGCCGTCGCCGTCGCCACGAGCGCGGCAATCCAAAGCAACAGCCACAAAGTATTGCGCGTGTAGTTTATGCCCAAATTAATCGTTTGGTCGCGTCCCAAAAGATGGACGTCCAGACGGTGCCGCTCGCGCCAAACCACCACCGCGCTCGCCAGCAGAATCAGCGCGCCCACGCCCAAAAGCTCGCTGTGGACGGTATTGAAGTTCGCAAACATATTCGCCTGCGCCGCCGTAAATTCCTCCGGATCAATCATGCGCGTCAACAGCGAAGAGAGGCTGCGGAACAAAATCCCGAAAATCACGCCGATCAAAATCATGCGCGACAAATCGCGTCCGCCCTGCCGGATGAGCGTGTAAAACAAAAGCAGCGAACCGCCCATCATCATCACCAACTCAAAGCCGAACTTGCCCGTCAGCGGCAGCGACGTATAGCCCACCCCGCCCAAGGCAAACAGCAAAAGCGTTTGCAAAAACACATACAGCGAATCGAAGCCCAAAATCGAAGGTGTAAGGATCGGGTTGTTCGTCAACGTTTGGAAAAGCTGGGTCGAAACCCCGACCGCATACGCCACCAGCAGCAAAGCCGCCAGCTTGGTCAGCCGCAGCTGCAACACAAAATCCCAATCGCCTTGGATGTTCAAAGTCAGGAACAAAGTGCAACACGCCAGCAGCAAGACAAACGCCGCCCACAGCGGACGGGAAGAACCCTGCATAAACGCAACCTTGTTCGAGCGAAGCGCGCTACGCTTGTTTTCAGACGACATGGGCAGGCTTCCTCAACAAAATCCACAAGAACAACACCGTACCCAACACACCGAACACGGTTGAGACCGGAATCTCAAACGGGAACACAATCACGCGTCCCAAAATATCGCACAAAAGCACCAGCGACGCACCGAGCAAAGCCACCGCAGGCAGGCTTTGGCGCAGCTTGTCGCCCATCAGGCGGCTGATGATGTTCGGCACGACCAGCCCGATAAACGGAATATTGCCGACCGTGACCAACACCAGCGACGTAATCAGCGCGACAATCACCAAACCTACCCACAACACCGCCGTCCGGTTCAGACCTAAATTCACGCTCACCGTCTCGCCCAAGCCCAAAATCGTCAGCTGATCGGCAATCAAATACGCCGCCAACGCCAAGCCGCCCGTCAGCCACAACAATTCGTAACGCCCCAACAGCACGCCCGAAAAATCGCCCTGCTGCCACACGCTTAACATCTGCATCATCTCAAACTCATACGCGATAAACGTCGCCACCGCCTCGATAACGCCGCCGAAAATAATCCCTACCAGCGGCACCATCAACTGCGCCGTCGGTGGCAAACGGCGTATCAGCATCATAAACACCAGCATCCCCGCCAACGCCGCCGCAGCCGCCACCGACATTTTCGCCGTCAGCCCGGCAGCCGGAAACATCAGCGTCATCACCAACACACCCAACGCCGCGCTCTGACTTGCGCCCACCATAGACGGCTCGACAAAACGGTTGCGCATCAAAATCTGCATAATCATCCCCGCCACCGCCATCGATGCCCCCGTCAGCACAATCGCAAACGTGCGCGGCAGGCGGCTGACCAGCATCAATTCCGTGCTGTCAGACAAAGTCCAGCGAAACACATCCGCCCAGCGGAAATCGCCGACGCCCACCGACAGGCTGACGAGAAACAGCACCGCCAGCACAAAGCAGTTGATTAAATTTAAAGATAAAGGTTTGACGGACATAAGGAAAAAATGTGAAATATTTAAAACACGGCAACAGCCATGTTCGGCAATGTAATGCATCTTCGCCCTCTTACAGCATGAGAGGACACTTTGAATTTCGGCGTCTTTTAAAACAATCTCATCATAAATACCTCATCGCTTCAGGATATGGCAAAGGACAAAATTGCTGTTATGGCAATCAAGGTCGTCTGAAAATAAATCAGGCAACACCTTAATAAAATTCTGATACAAACCAAAAATCGTGCTAACGATAACATTTACTACAAAAAGAGACAATATTTATTCGAATAATAACCATTCTTGATGAAAACAAAGTTTGCCGGCATAGAATCCCATTAATAGGAATCTCCGTTTCCGCACAAATCTACTGTATCTTTCCAAATCCCATTTGCTATAAAATTCCCCGATACAACCTCTTTCAGACGACCTCATCATGAACGACCACCAACTGCTCCGTTACAGCCGCCACATCCTTCTCGACGAAATCGGTATCGAAGGACAGGAAAAAATTCTTGCCGCCCGCGTCCTCGTCGTCGGCTGCGGCGGGCTGGGCGCGGCAGCACTGCCGTACCTTGCCGCATCAGGCGTTGGCAAACTCATCATCGCCGACCACGACGCCATAGACGATACCAACCTCCAACGCCAAACCACCTTCACCGAAGCCGACATCGGACAAGCCAAAGCGCAAGTGATGGCAGGTCGTCTGAAAGCCGTCAACAGCGCGTGCGACATTACCGCACTGACCGAAAAACTGGACGAAACCCGCCTGACCGAGCTCATGCATACCGCCGACATCGTCCTCGACTGCACTGACAACTACCCCACCCGCCAAGCCATCAACCGCGCCGCCGTCGCCACCCGTACCCCGCTGGTTTCCGGCGCTGCCGTGCGTTTTGAAGGACAAATTGCCGTGTACCGTCCCGATTTGCCTGACAGCCCTTGCTACGCCTGCCTGTTTGACGGAGATACCGCCGATGACGGCGCTTGCGCCCTGTTCGGCGTATTTTCCCCGCTGGTCGGCATCATCGGCGCGACCCAAGCCTCAGAAGCCCTTAAAATACTCACCGGCGCAGGAGAACCGGCACACGGCAAACTGAAAACTTACAACGCGCTGACCGGCAAATGGCAAGAATTCCTCTTCACTCACAATCGTGACTGCAATGTATGTGCAAAACCTGAATCAGACGAGCCGTGCAGATGATTGCTTGAATACTTAACTTAGGTTCTATGGTCAGTTTAAACAAACATTAAAAACATTATCAGCCACCATTTCCTGCCGACTCATCATCACTGCCACACGGTAAAGGTTGAAAGGTCGTCTGAAATTATCCGAAATGTGCAAAGTCCAAACTATTAATTCTTTAATCATAAAAAAGGGCAAACCCGATTGGGTTTGCCCTTTTTCATTACAAGACTTAATGAACGTCTCTCCAATATTCTTTTTTCAGGAAGTATGCCAGAGGCAGCATTACTGCAAGCAAGAACATCAATACGATATAGCCTGTACGTTTGCGCTGGAGTTGCGCCGGTTCACCCATGTAAACCAAATAGTTCACCAAATCGCGTACATAAGCATCGTACTCTGTTTGGACGACTTTGCCGTTTGGCAAACGACGGCTGTGTGCGCCGGTAGATTCCCAATAGAGCTTGGGTTTCAATTCGCCATGTTCGTCTTTCACCATGACCGGCTGACCTTTGGCATCCAGCTCAACCGCTTGAACGCCTTGTTGCTCCCACAAGGGGTGGGGCATGCCGACTTTGTCGAATACGACGTTGTTCCAACCGTTCGGACGGGTCGGGTCTTTATAGAAGCCGCGCATATAGGCATACAGATAATCCGCGCCTTTAGAACGGGCAATCAGCGTCAGATCCGGAGGAGCCGCACCAAACCATTTGGCAGCATCTTTAGGATTCATCGCCGCCAACATGACATCACCGACGTTGTCTGTCGTAAACATCAGGTTTTTCTTGATTTCTTCGTCAGTCAAACCGATGTCTTTCAGACGGTTGAAGCGCATACCGCTTGCCGAGTGGCAGGATAAGCAGTAGTTGGTGAAAATTTGAGCACCGCGCTGCAAGCTGACTTGGTCGCGCAGGTCAATCTCGACTTTTTCATAGTGTCCGCCACCGCTGGCGACGGCGGCACTCATAGGCACTGCCAACAACAAGGCAGCAAACCAGTTTTTCAGGGTATGTTTCATTTTCGCTGCCCTCATCAGATATTGGTTGCAAACAGGTAAGCACCGATGACGGTAATACCGATATAAACAAAGAACATGATTTTTTGTTTAGTGGTGCTCATGGTTACACGCTCAGGCGTAGCTTTTTCGCTATTAAACGCATTCAGGAATGGAATAGCTGCAAAGAAAACTGTGTAAGCCAGAACGAATGCCTTAACGATGTTATTTGGCAAGACTGCAACTAAATACAGGTTATAAATAATTAAAGCTGCATAAACAAACAGACTGATTAAATATTTAATACCACCAGCTTTTTCAGCCAACCATTTAGGATTTGTATGCAACGGCATACCGATGAAGAACAAGAAATAGAATGCACTGAATGCACGAGCAAAAGCTGTACGAGTATCATCTGCTACCAATGCACCCAGAATTCCCAAGCCGATAAAAGATACAACAAACAACGCCAACATTACTTTGAAAGAGTTGTTGCGGTAACGAACAGATTTTACAGGTGACTTATCCAACCAAGGCAACAAGGCAATCAATACAACTGCTGCACCCATGCCGATTACACCCCATACCTGAGTACCTGCCATCGAAGGAATCGCACGCAAAATAGCGTAGAACGGGGTGAAATACCATACCGGCGCAATGTGCGGCGGTGTTTTCAGCGCATTTGCCGCGTCAAAGTTCGGGGCTTCAAGGAAGTAGCCACCGCCTTCGGGAGCGAAGAACAATACGGAGCAGAAAACAATCAGGAATACGACAACGCCCAAGATGTCTTTGACGGTGTAGTACGGATGGAAAGGAATGCCGTCGAGCGGAACGCCGTTTTCATCTTTGAGTTTCTTGATTTCCACGCCGTCAGGGTTGTTTGAACCCACTTCGTGCAGGGCGATGATGTGTGCCACGACCAAACCGAGCAACACCAGCGGTACGGCAATAACGTGCAGTGCGAAGAAGCGGTTCAGGGTAACGTCGGAAACGTTGAAGTCGCCGCGAATCCAAGTGGACAAATCAGGACCGATAACAGGGATGGCAGAGAACAGGTTAATAATCACCTGCGCGCCCCAGAAGGACATTTGACCCCAAGGCAACAGGTAGCCCATAAAGGCTTCGGCCATCAATGCCAAGAAAATCAGGGAACCGAAAATCCACACCAATTCGCGCGGTTTTTTATACGAACCGTAAATCAGGCCGCGGAACATGTGCAGGTATACGACGATGAAGAAGAAAGATGCGCCTGTGGAGTGCATATAGCGGATAATCCAGCCACCGGACACGTCGCGCATGATGTACTCTACTGCGGTAAAGGCAGCAGGCAGGTGATAGGCATTCAGGTTGCCGTCCGGTTTGTAGTTCATGGTCAGGAAGATACCGCTGACGATTTGAATCACGAGGACGAGCAGAGCCAAAGAGCCGAAGTAGTACCAGAAGTTGAAGTTTTTCGGCGCGTAGTATTGAGCCAAATGCTCATTCCACATTTTAGACAGAGGGAAACGAGCGTCCGTCCAGTCTAACAATGCTTTTGCTTTGCTATTGGTTTGGTTTGCCATAATTATCGTTCCTTATTTTTAGTCTTCGCCTACCAAGACTGTCGTATCGCTCAGATATTTGTAGGGCGGAACAACCAGGTTGGTCGGTGCAGGAACACCTTTATATACGCGGCCTGCCATGTCGAATTTCGAACCGTGGCAAGGGCAGAAGAAACCGCCTTTCCAGTCTGCACCCAAATCCGCAGGGGCAACGTCGGGACGGTAGGTCGGCGAGCAGCCCAAGTGGGTACAGATACCGATGGCTACAAGGATGTTCGGCTTAATCGAACGGGTCTCGTTTTTAGCATATTCGGGCTGTTGATCTGCCTTGGAATCGGGATCAGCAACCGCGCCGTTCAAACTTTTCAGGTCTTTGAGCTGCTGTTCGGTACGGTTAACCACCCAAATCGGTTTACCTTGCCATTCGGCAGTCAACATTTGTCCGGATTCGATTTTGCTGACATCGATTTCGACGGCAGCACCTGCGGCCTTGGCTTTTTCCGACGGGAAAAAGCTTGCCACGAAAGGCGTAGCTACGCCCAAAGCCGCCACACCGCCCGCGCCGCACGTAGCCAGCGTCAAAAAGCGGCGGCGACCGCTATTGATTTCTTGATTATCCATTATTCAGTCGTCCTAAAATTTTGGGAATACCGAGCCATTAAACGATGTAATTCTACCTAGTTTGCCGTGATACTCAAAGCATTATTTAAATTAAGGTAAATTTTCATGACGATTATCAAGGCTTAAGCGGGATTATCTTCGTCGAAATGACAGACTTCCAACTCAAAATGCTGTGCCACGGCTTCGCCCAGGGCGCGGATGCCGTAACGTTCCGTCGCATGGTGTCCCGCGCTGACAAACGCAACGCCTGTTTCATTGGCAAGATGAAACTGCGCCTCCGAGATTTCTCCGGTCAGATAGGCATCAACGCCTTCGTCTATGGTCGTCTGAAAAAATCCCTGCGCACCGCCGGTACACCATGCGATGCGTTTGATTTCGCGCGACATATCGCCGACGGCTACGGGCTGCCGCCCCAACGCTGCAGCAATGTGTTGCAACCATTCAGCCAAAGTCTGCGGCGTTTTCAGACGACCTATATTCAACAGGTTCTGTTCGCCGAACCGCCTTTCGACTTCCCAACCCAACTTATCGGCAAGCTGCGCGTTGTTGCCCAACACTGGGTGTGCATCCAGCGGCAGGTGGTAGCCCGCCATATTGATTTGGTGTTGCAATAATGTTTCGATGCGCACTTTTTTCCAGCCCGTAATCGTTACCGGCTCGCTTTTCCAAAACATCCCGTGGTGCACCAAAAGCATATCCGCGCCTTGCTCCGCAGCAAAATCGACCGCCGCCTTGCTTGCCGTTACCGATGTCGCTATTTTGCCGACTTCCACCCTGCCCTCGACCTGCAAACCGTTGGGCGCATAGTCTTTGAACATGCCGACCTGCAACACCTCGTCGCACCACGCCAAAATATCGTTGCGTTTCGCCATATCATTCCTTTCAACACATAGCGGATTGAATTTCACAGGACAAGACGAAACAACGCCATCTCCGTTTCAAGTCAATTCACCGCATTCATACAAAATCGGACGCACATTCTAACCGCAAACCCTGACGCGCCCAATCCCCATACCGTTCAACATGCGCCCGCATTTACACCCCGGCATGAAATATTTTAATATTGCCTGTTTCAAGAGGTCGTCTGAAAGCGTAAAAACCAATGGATTCCATCATCGAACTGCGCCATCTCAAAACCCTGCTGGCACTCGAAGAAACCGGCAGCGTATCCCTTGCCGCCAAGCGCGTGTTCCTGACCCAATCCGCCCTTTCGCACCAAATCCGCGCGCTTGAAAACTATTACGACACCCCCCTGTTTGAGCGCAAATCCACGCCCTTGCGTTTTACACCCGCCGGCGAACGCCTGTTGAGGCTCGCACGCGAACTCCTCCCGCAAGTTTCCGCCGCCGAGCGCGACCTCGCCCGCATCATCGAAGGCGAAGCAGGCGAATTGCGGCTAGCTGTCGAATGCCACACCTGTTTCGACTGGCTCATGCCCGCGATGGGCGAATTCCGCCCCATGTGGCCGCAAGTCGAATTGGACATCGTTTCCGGCTTTCAGGCAGACCCCGTCGGACTCCTGCTGCAACATCGCGCCGATCTCGCCATCGTATCCGAAGCCGAAAAACAAAACGGCATCAGCTTCCGCCCCCTGTTTGCCTACGAAATGGTCGGCATCTGCGCCCAAGACCACCCGCTTGCCGCCAAAACCGTTTGGGAAGCAGAAGACTTCATCGGTGAAACCCTCATCACTTATCCCGTTCCCGACGAAATGCTCGACCTGCCCAAAAAAATATTGTTACCCAAAGGCATCAACCCACCGCGCCGCCGCAGCGAACTGACCATCGCCATCATCCAGCTCGTCGCCAGCAAACGCGGCATCGCCGCCCTGCCCTACTGGACCGTGATGCCCTATCTCGAAAAAGGCTACGTCGTCCACCGCCAAATCACTGCCAACGGTCTGCAAAGCGAACTCTACGCCGCCACGCGCACCGAAGACGCAGACAAAAGCTATCTCGACAACTTCTGCCAAATTGTCCGCGAACGCAGCTTCGCCGACCTCCCCGGCTTAAGCGAACTGACAATGCCCGGACAGGATTGATGTTTTCTTGAAACAGGGTGTCAAGGCATTCACGCACTTCGATTTCAATATCAAAAGGTCGTCTGAAAACCCAAATCTCAGGTTTTCAGACGACCTTTGCCCGACAGACACATATTATAGAGTTATAAAGCAGCCCCATGACCGTTAAACCGCATTAATCCCCACAAACACAGGCTAACCGTTTTCAGACGACCTTTATGTTAGAATAGGTCGTCTGAAACCTAGCAATCCGCAAGGAAACACTATGCAAACCTTAGACCCCGAGCTGCAACAGCGCGCGGCGCATATCAAGCTGCTGATATTGGATGTGGACGGCGTTTTGACCGACGGCCGCATCTTTATCCGCGACAACGGCGAAGAAATCAAATCGTTCCACACGCTGGACGGACACGGCTTGAAGATGCTTCAGGCAAGCGGCGTGCAGACTGCGGTTATCACAGGTCGGGACGCGCCCTCCGTCGGCATCCGCGTCAAACAGTTGGGCATAAATTACTACTTCAAAGGCATTTCGGACAAACGTGCCGCCTATGAAGAATTGCGTGCGAAAGCGGGCGTAGAAGAAGGCGAGTGCGCCTTTGTCGGCGACGACGTGGTCGATTTGCCGGTGATGGTGCGCTGCGGATTGCCGGTTGCCGTGCCTGACGCGCATTGGTTTGCGCTGCAACACGCCGCCTATATTACGAAACATGCGGGCGGCGCAGGCGCGGTGCGCGAAGTGTGCGACCTGATTATGCGCGCGAAAGGTACGCTGGGCGCGGCTTTGAACGAGTACATCAAATGAAAGTAAGATGGCGGTACGGAATCGCATTCCCTTTGGTACTGGCGGTCGCGCTTGGCGGATTGTCGGCATGGTTGGGGCGCATCAGCGAAATCGACATTGAAGAAGTCAAACTCAACCCCAACCAGCCGCAATATACGATGGGCGGCATAGACGGGCGGCGGTTTGACGAACAAGGTCGTCTGAAAGAACATCTGAGCGCAAGAGGGGCGAAACAATTTCCCGAAAGCACCGACGTACATTTCGAGCTGCCGCACCTCGTCTTCTTCCAAGAAGGCAGCCGGCTTTACGACGTCGGCAGCGACGAAGCCGTGTACAACACCCAAACCAAACAACTCCTGTTCAAACACAACGTCGTCCTGACCAAAGCCGCCGATGCCAAGCGGCAGGCGGGCGTCGTCAAAACCGATCTCCTGCACGTCGACACCGAATCGCAATACGCCCAAACCGACACGCCCGTTACCTTCCAATACGGCGAATCGAGCGGCAACGCCGAAGGTCTGACGTATGACCACAAAAAAGGTTTGTTGAACTTCCCATCCAGAGTGAAAGCCACGATTTATGATACAAAAAATATGTAAGGTATGTGTTTTAACCGCATTTTTCGCCACCGCCCCCGCCTACGCCCTGCAAAGCGACAGCAAGCAGCCGATACAGATTGAAGCCGACCAAGGCTCGCTCGACCAAAACAACCAAAGTACCACCTTTACCGGCAACGTCATCATCAAACAAGGCTCGCTCAACATCCGCGCAGGCAGCGTCAACGTCTCCCGCAACGACAAAGGCGAACAGTTCATGAAAGCCAGCGGCTCGCCCGTCCGCTTCAGCCAGACGCTCGACGACAACAAAGGCACGGTTAACGGACAAGCCAACAACGTAACCTACTCCTCCGCCATCAACCTCGTTACCCTGACCGGCAACGCCAAAGTCCAACGCGGCGGCGATGTAGCCGAAGGCGCAGTCATTACCTACAACACTAAAACCGAAGTCTATACCATCAACGGCAGCTCCAAATCAGGTGCCAAATCCGCCGCCAAATCCGGCAGGGTCAGCGTCGTCATCCAGCCGTCCAGCACCCAAAAAACCAAATAACCCGCATCTGACAACACCAAAGGTCGTCTGAAAACCAACATAGCAAGCCCCAAAAACACATTTTCAGACAACCTCCGAACCAAGAGTCATTTATGAGCGAAAACACCAGCCGCCTCGTCGTTCAAAACCTGCAAAAAAGTTTCAAAAAACGCCAAGTCGTCAAAAGCTTCTCCCTCGAAATCGAAAGCGGCGAAGTCATCGGCCTGCTCGGCCCCAACGGTGCAGGCAAAACCACCAGCTTCTACATGATCGTCGGACTCATCGCCGCCGACGCAGGCAGCGTTACCCTCGACGGACAAGAACTGCGCCACCTGCCCATACACGAGCGCGCCCGCTTAGGCGTCGGCTACCTGCCCCAAGAAGCCTCAATTTTCCGCAAAATGACCGTCGAACAAAACATCCGCGCCATTTTAGAAATCAGCACCAAAGACAAAAGCCGCATCGACGGCGAAGTCGAAAAACTGCTTGCTGACCTCAACATCGGCCACCTGCGCCACAACCCCGCCCCCTCCCTGTCCGGCGGCGAACGCCGACGCGTCGAAATCGCCCGCGTACTCGCCATGCAGCCGCGCTTCATCCTCTTGGACGAACCCTTCGCCGGCGTCGACCCCATCGCCGTCATCGACATCCAAAAAATCATCGACTTCCTCAAATCGCGTGGCATCGGCGTACTCATTACCGACCACAACGTACGCGAAACCCTCAGTATCTGCGACAGAGCCTACATCATCAGCGACGGCACCGTCCTCGCCTCCGGCAAGCCGGACGACTTGGTCAACAACGAACAAGTCCGCTCCGTCTATCTCGGCGAAAACTTCAAATACTGATTTCAAATACTGACCATGACAAACCGCACAATCAATTGTGCGGTTTTTTTAAATGACGAAACCACCCAAAGTAAGTTGACGCATGAAGTGTAAAGTGTTGAAATACACATATCGAATAAAAAACAGCGTTCCCCAAAACGCCAAACACACCATAAAACCTTTTCAGACGACCTCTTTGCCATCGAACCAAACCCGAGGACAAATGCCGTCCGAAATATAAAAAACAATCAACATACATTGCACCATGACCTTACTCGGCCTCAAACTCAGGCAGACCCAACAACTCAATCAACGTCTGCAACAATCCCTGCGCATCCTGCAAATGTCCGGCATCGAACTCGAACGCGAGGTCGAAGACTGGTTGCAGGACAATCCCCTGCTCGAACGTCCCGAAACCGACGAATTTGCCGACGCAGAGTTCAATCACGGCACCACCATACCGCGCAGCAACCACCTCGGCGGCGACGATGCCGAAGACGCGTGGCTCAACATCGCCAAAGAAGAAGATTTCAACCAATACCTGCACTCCCAAGTGTGCGAACACCCCCTTTCCGACAAAGAAGCCGCCTACGTCCACATCCTTATCGACTTCCTGGACGACCAAGGCTATTTCACCGACAGCATTCAAGACCTTATCGACAACACACCCTTGGAATGGATGCTGGACGAAGACGAACTGCAAAACGCCCTCGACCTTTTGCAGACCTTCGACCCGCCCGGCGTTGCCGCCGCCGACCTGACCGAATCCCTGATGCTCCAACTCATGCGCCTGCCCGCCAGCCCCGCGCGTCAGGCGGCCGCCCACCTCATCCAAAGTTCGCTGCACGATTTGGGCAAAAACCGCAAACAAAACATCATCCGCTTCCGCAAACTCTTTCCCGAAATCGACAGCGAAACCATAGAAGCCGCACTCGACATCATCGCCACGCTCAACCCCTACCCCGCCTACGGTTTCGCCTCCTCCGAACCGACCGCTTACATCCAGCCCGACGTTTGGGTCAAAGAAGGCAAAGACGGCTGGAAAGTCATCGGCAACGAAGCTGCCTGGCCCAAACTGCAACTCAACCGCGAATACTGTGAACTCATGAAATCCGCAGAAGACGGCGCACCCGAGTGGAAAGAAAAAATCAACGAAGCCAAGCAGCGCATCGACTCCCTCGAACTGCGCAAAAGCACCGTCATCCGCCTTGCCGAATACATCGTCAAAAATCAGGAAGACTTCTTCATCTTCGGCGAAATCGGACTCGCGCCCATGCTCATGAAAGACGCAGCCGCCGAATTGGGGCTTGCCGAAAGCACCATTTCGCGCGCCGCCAACCAAAAATATTTGTCTTGCCCGCGCGGACTATTTGCGTTACGCTATTTCTTCACACAGGCAGTCAATTCCGAAGGCGACAAAGAAGGCCTGAGCCAAGGCGCGATTAAAGCCGTTTTGGGGCAGATTATCGAAAACGAAGACAGCAGCAAACCCCATTCCGACGAAACCCTTGTCCGCCTCCTCAAACAACAGGGCATAGACATCGCCCGCCGCACCGTCGCCAAATACAGGGAATCGCTCGACATCCCGCCGGCACACAAACGCAAACTTACCGAATGACAGTTTTAAACCGCAGTTTTCCCGTTCCGTTTCTGACGGACTGAACCCCACCGAAGGAGCTGTATTATGAATCTGAAAATCACCGGTCTGAATTTCGACGTTACCGAGGCCATCAAAAACTACGTTTCCGAAAAATTGGAACGCATCAACCGCCACGCAGCCAACGCCATTTCCGTTACCATCACCCTTTCTGTGGAAAAACTCAATCAACAGGCTGAAGCAGACATCCATCTGGCGGGCAAAGACCTCCACGTCGAGGCCGTTGAACAAGACATGTACGCCGCCATTGATGTTCTGATGGACAAGCTCGACCGTGCAGTGCTGAAACATAAAGAAAAAAGCGGCGATGTCCGCAACACGGTAAAACCTGCCGCAGAATAGTTCACAATCCTAAAGGTCGTCTGAAAACCTATTTTCAGACGACCTTTACATTAAATTTCCTTTTGCGGTACCAACCCGCACATCACCCAATCTCATCAACTCGCTTCTGAATTTCTTACCCATAGTGGATTGAATTTAATAGAACACGGCAAAGCCGCCCCATTCCATTATAGTGGATTATAGTCAATTAAAATCAAAATAGGACAGTAGCGCATCGTCAAATCGGGCGTAATCAGACAATACGGTTCGCAGATACCGCTTAATATTCGCCCACACCTTCTCAATCGGGTTGAGCTCAGGTGAATAAGGTGCAAGAGGCAATACCTTATGTCCCCATTTTTCCGCCATTTCCCGTAAAACACCCATACGGTGAAATCGTGCATTATCTAAAATAATCACCGATTTTTGAGTCAATGCAGGCAGTAGGCATTGCTGAAACCACGCTTCAAAAAAGACTCCGGTCATCGTATTTTGATAAACCATCGGAGCAATCAGCCGGTTGCCGACTTGTGCGGACACCAGAGATAAGCGTCGGTATCTTTTTCCACTTATCTGCGCTTTCACTATTTGCCCTTTCTGGCTGCGGGCATAGGGACGGAACAGGTAGCGGTCAAATCCTGTTTCATCCAAATAAACACGTTGGTAGTCGGAAAATTCGGCCAGCTGTGTCAAATAATGCGTTACTTTGGCCGGGTCTTGTTCTTTGTAAGTGGTGGTCTTTTTTTGCGCGTCATCCCCATCTGTTTGAGTGCATAGCAAACGGCGGCTGGCGTACAATCAAAATGTTTGGCGATTTCATGCAGATAGGCATCCTGGTGTTGCTCAACATATTGAGCCAGTTTTTGCCTATCCAATTTGACGGCATTTAGACCGGTAACTTGATGTTTTAGGCTGCCTGTTTGTTTTTTAAGGCGAATCCACAGGTAAAGCGTGTTTCTTGACAAGTTAAATGTTGCTGCGGTTTGGCTGATGTTTTTGCATTGTTCGTAATAGTTTAAAGCTTTGTTTCTTAAGTCCGCAGAGTATGCCATGGTTAAACCTTCAAAGTTGAGTATTGTACTATTTTGTTTTTAATTGACTATAAAATTGCAATGATACGGCGTTGCCAACGCCCTTATGTACTACCCGTACACGGCAGGCGTTGCCGCCTTGTCTCATTTTTATTTTAATCCACTATAAAACCCATCCACATATGACCCAAAATCCAACACATCCCACCTCAATGCCTTATCCCGCCACCCGCCCACTTGCATGAAAACGGAATGAAAGATAACATTCCCCTCCTTGCAGCTGGGATAAAATATATGTTGCAATCGCCGGGCAGTCGGGTAAAAGTGCAAAATGATTCCACACAGCGTCACCGCTTTAACATTCAGCACATTTTAAAACATTAGAAATTAAAACCGCCCGCTGCCGACCTATTCATTTACTTTCATTCAGGTAGTTTATTCATGGATCAAAATAACACTCCATACCCTAATGTACCCAACGACACTGCTGTCATGACCGTCAAGGATTGGATCATCACATTCCTGATACTCGCCATTCCTATCGTAGGCCTTGTCATGATATTTGTCTGGGCATTTGGGGACGGTAACAAAAACCGCAAACACTTCATGCAAGCTTATTTGTGGCTTATGCTGGTTTGTTTCATTATCATGATTCCACTAGTATTTTTTGTAATGACACGCTTTCCTGCCGCAGTAATGCAGCAACAAAATTTTGGGCAGCCTGCATATGAAGCACCAATGAACAACATGCCTTCTGAAAAATTTGATACCAACAGCCTCCCTGAGCAAGAACCATCTGCCGACGACATGTCGGAACAAGAAAACGAAGCTGCCTCAGAAGTTTCTGAAGAAGTTCCCGAAAACGCCGAAGCTGCCCAATAATCAGAATTTGCCCCGGCAAGTCAAAAGGTCGTCTGAAACAGATTTCAGACGACCTTTTAGCATGAATCAATACTGACTAATATAGTGGATTAAATTTAAATCAGGACAAGGCGACGAAGCCGCAGACAGTACAGATATTACAGCAAGGCGAGGTAACGCCGTCCTAGTTTAAAGTTAATCCACTATAACTCACGATACACCCGCTTTTCAGACGACCCCTCACAAAGTCTCCGCCTGAAACCACGTTTTGCTGTTGGCGGTGCATTCGAGGATGCGCCAGTCGTAGGTTTGGCTGAGGCGTTCGGCGTGCATGATGTCGGCGGTTGCGCCTGCGGCGGTGATGCTGCCGTTTTTCATCAAGGTGATGTGGCTGGCGTAGTGGGCGGCGAGGTTGAGGTCGTGCAGCACCATGACGACGGTCATGCCTTGTTCGGGCAAGGTGGTGAGGTGCTGCATCAGGCTGTGTTGATAGCGGACGTCGAGATGGTTGGTCGGTTCGTCGAGGAAGAGGACTTCGGCATCCTGCAACAGCGCGCGGATGACGGCGGCGCGTTGCTGTTCGCCGCCGGAGAGGGTTTGGATGCGTTTGTGTCGCAGGTCGGCGAGGTCGAAATGCTCGAGCAGGGATTGGGCGCGTCGGGTGTCTGCCTGTTTGGGTCGCCGATACCAGGCGAGTTGGGGGTATCGCCCGATGAGGACGTATTCGGAGAGTGTCATGGGGAGGTTGAAATGTTCGTGTTGCCCGACCCAGGCGATTTTATGCTGTCTGAGCGCGTCCTTCATGGGTGCTCCACACCAGCTTGCTTGCGGATGGTAGAGGAACTGTTTGAGCAGGGTGGACTTGCCCGCGCCGTTGGGGCCGATGACCGCGCTGACGGCGCATTTTGGAAATTCGGCGCGTTCCAAAGACAGGATGGTGCGTTTTCCGGCTTTGACGGTGCAGTTTTCGATGAGCAATGCCATGTCAGCTCCTTTGGTCTTTGACAATCAGCCACAGGAAAAACGGTCCACCCAAAATGGCGATGACGATGCCGACAGGCAGGTCGATGGGGTACACCACCCAGCGGGCAAACGTATCGGCGAGCAACATGAAAATCGAGCCGACGGCGGCGGACAGGATAATCAGGCGGGTGCGCGATCCGCCGACCACCTGCGCCAATACGTTGGGTATCATCATGCCGACGAAACCGATGATACCGCCGAGCGAGACGGCGGCGCCGGTCATCAAAGCCGCGCCGATGATGGTTGCCACGCGTGTGGCGGCGACGCTGATGCCCATGGTGTGTGCGGTTTCGTCACCCAAAAGCAAATAGTCGAGACGGCGGCCGACGGCGGTCAACACGACCAAGCCCGCCAGCATCACGCCGCCTGCGTAAGCCGGCGAAACAAAACCTGCTTCGGAGAAGCTGCCCGAGAGCCAAATCATGGCGCTGCGTAATGCCATGTCGTCTGAAAGGAAGAGAATCAGGCTGACCAACGCGCCGCACAAAGCGCTGACCACAAAACCCATGACCAACAGCCCCAGCTTGCCGCCGCCGACCAGACGGTGTCCGAGCAGAATCAGGATGCAGACGGCAAACGCGCCCGCAAATGCCGCCAGCGGTACGGCGATGTTCCAGCCCATCGCAATCGCCAGCACCACGCCCATCGCCGCGCCGCCCGACGTACCGATCAAGCTCGGGTCGGCAAGCGGGTTTTCAAACAATGCCTGCAACGCCGCGCCGCTGGCGGAAAGTGCCGCGCCGACCAGCAAAGCGACAAAAATACGCGGCAGGCGGATTTCCATCAGCACGGGATCGGCGGCAAGCGGATTGCTCCAGCCGCCCTCGCCCACTCCGGCGCAAAACCAAATCAGAAACAAAGATAAAACCGGCAACACCGGAAGCCATTTTTTCATGTTGTGATTCTTTGAAGAGTATTTCGGCAGCGGCTGCGAAACGCCGACGGATCCGTCGTTGCCCGTTTTCAGACGACCTGTTCACAATAAACGAACGCAGAACGCTGCTGCCTTCATGTGCATCTGTTCCGAAACAACGACGGCAAAAGAAGGTCGTCTGAAACCGACAAAAAGCCGGATTGCCCATCTGACTTCGCGTCATCACGCCACTTTCAGACGACCGCGCCTTATTTCCCTAAATCGTGCAGCTTGCGGACGATGTCGGGTGTGTAGAGGCCGTAGCGCATATAGTCGTCCGCCTGCCAGAACAAGATGCGTTTGTTTTTCCCGGCGGGGCTGGAAGCGATTTCGGGGCGCGTCATGATTTTGTCGAGGCCGCCGAGGGCTTTTTCATTGTGTTTGGCGATGATGATGACGTCAGGTTTCGCATTGAGCCAGCCTTCGCGCGAGAACGGTTTGAGTCCGTCCACCGAAGCCGCCGCGTTCGTCCCGCCGGCTAAGCGGATAAGCACGTCGCCGACAGTATTTTTACCCGCAACATAACGGCCGTCGTAGCTCAAGATGTAGCGTTTGCCGTTGGCAGGCTGCGCCTTGATGCTGTTTTTAAACTGCTGCACCAAAGCCTGCGCCTGCTTTTCCTTGCCCAACAATTTGCCGATGCGGACGAAACTTTGCTGGTATTGCTCCAGCGTTTCGTTTGAATTGACGTTTTCCGCTTTGACACCGGCGCGGCTGAGTTGGGCGTAAATGCCGTCAGGTTTCGCCATCCAGCTTCCGATGACCAAATCAGGCTTTTTGGCGATGATGGGTTCGGCGGAGAAATTGCGGTAAAAGCCGATGGACGGCGTGTTTTTATAGGCGGGGTTGCGGTTGAACTCGTGGATGCCGACGACTTCTTTGTCTGCACCGAGTTTCGCGGCGATGTCGGCAACGTCGGGGGTCAGGATAACGACGCGTTGCGCGGCGGCATGGGCGGCAAGCAGGGTCAGGACGGCGGCGATGATGTGTTTTTTCATGATGTTTCCGTATGGTTTGCGGGGTTTGGAGGTCGTCTGAAAACCGATGACAAGGTTTCAGACGAGGTGTTTGTTCAAAGAAAGATTACAGCCCGTACGTTTGGCGCACTTCGGCAATCAACGCGCGCCATGCTTCGGATTCCGCTTCGGCATCGGCAGGTCTGCCAAACAGTTGCAGCAACAAATTGCGGCGGTCGTCATAGGCCTCGATGCTGTGGACAATGCCGTTGCTGCCCGGACGGCGGAAGAACCAAAGTTCGGCGAGCTTGGCATCGTCGAGAGTTTGGTATCGTCGAGGAAGATATCTAGAGATTTAATGATATAGATTATCATTTTATTTCAATTTAAGGTCAACCTTCATCAAAAAGTAACGAAAAATCAAAGCAAATTGAGACAATGCCGCCTCGGTTTAATGAGACCTTTGCAAAATTCCTTTTCCCCCGACAACCGAAACCCCAAACACAGGTTTTCGTCTATTTCCGCCCCTAATTGCTCCTGATTTTACCCAAATGCCCCCTTAATCCTCACCGGATACCCCATAATCAGGCATCCGGGCCGCCTTTTAGGCGGCAACAGGCACACTTAGCCTGTTAGCCGCTTTCAACAGGTTTAAACACATCGCCTTCAGATGGCTTTGCGCACTCACTTTGAGCAGACCAAAATAGGCTGCCCGGGCGTAGCGGAATTTACGGTGCAGCGTACCGAAGCTTTGTTCGACCACATAACGGGTCTTCGACAAATATCGGTTGCGTTTGGTTTGCACTTCCGTCAGCGGACGGTTGCGGTGGGCTTTGCGCATAATGCCGTCCGGTAACCGATGCTCTTCCAGATGTTGCCGGTTTTCCTTGCTGTCATAGCCTTTATCGGCATAGACGGTCGTACCTTCGGCAATGCCCTTCAACAAAGGGGACAGATGGTTGCACTCATGGGTATTGGCGGGGGTAATGTGCAGTTTCTCGATATAGCCTTCCTCATCGGTGCGGGTATGTTGTTTGTAACCGAGTTTGTAGAGACCGTTTTTCTTTGTCCAACGGGCATCTTTGTCCTTACTCGGTGTGGTTTGGCTGCTGACTTGTCCTTCTTCATCGACTTCTATGGCCTGACGCTGTTTGCTGCCGGCGGTTTGAATAATGGTGGCGTCAATGACGGCGGCGGATGCCTTCTCTACTTTTAGGTTTTTTTCAGTCAGTTGGCGGTTAATCAGTTCCAGCAATTCGGACAGGGTGTCGTCTTGCGCCAGCCAGTTACGGTAGCGGCATAAGGTGCTGTAATCGGGGATGCTCAGTTCGTCAAAACGACAAAACAGGTTGAAATCGATGCGGATGATGAGGCTGTATTCGAGTTCGGGATCGGAGAGGCTGTGCCATTATCCGAGCAGGACGGCTTTGAACATGGACAACAGGGGATAGGCGGGACGGCCGCGGTGGTCTCTAAGGTAACGGGTTCTTTGACGATTCAGGTACTGTTCGATCGGTTGCCAATCAATCACCTGATCCAACTTCAATAGTGGGAAGCGGTCGATGTGTTTGGCGATCATGGCTTGTGCGGTTTGCCGGAAGAAGGTGCTCATGGGAAATCCCCTAAATGTCTTGATGGGAATTTAGGGGATTTTGGGGAATTTTGCAAAGGTCTCTTAATGTGAATCCGTCAAACCGCAAAAATGACGACAAAACCGACTCCTCCGCCCTTGCGCCAAGCCCCAACCTTTCGTCTAAACCCCTTATAAAAACAATACAATTCGGCTACAATAGCCCTTTGCATTTTTTCAGACGACCTTAGCGAAACGTCGTCTGAAACCGAAATACCGAAACCATAGAGAATCACAACATGACCGATTACAGCAAAACCGTAAACCTGCTCGAAAGCCCGTTTCCGATGCGTGGCAACCTCGCCAAGCGCGAGCCTGCGTGGCTGAAAAGCTGGTACGAGCACAAACGCTATCAAAAACTGCGCGAAATCGCCAAAGGCCGTCCGAAATTCATCCTGCACGACGGCCCGCCGTATGCCAACGGCGACATCCACATCGGTCATGCCGTCAACAAAATCCTCAAAGACATCATTATCCGCAGCAAAACCCAAGCCGGCTTCGACGCACCTTATGTGCCGGGCTGGGATTGCCACGGCCTGCCCATCGAAGTGATGGTGGAAAAGCTGCACGGCAAAGACATGCCCAAAGCGCGTTTCCGCGAATTGTGCCGAGAATATGCCGCCGAACAGGTTGCCCGCCAGAAAAAAGACTTCATCCGTCTGGGCGTGTTGGGCGACTGGGACAACCCCTACCTGACCATGGATTTCAAAACTGAGGCAGATACCGTGCGTATGCTCGGCGAAATCTACAAATCGGGCTATCTCTACCGCGGTGCGAAACCGGTTCAGTTCTGCTTGGACTGCGGCTCTTCGCTGGCGGAAGCAGAAGTGGAATACAAAGACAAAGTATCTCCTGCGATTGACGTTGCCTATCCGTTTAAAGACACCGCCGCGCTTGCCGCCGCATTCGGTTTGGCAGGCATCGAAGGTAAAGCGTTTGCCGTTATCTGGACGACCACGCCTTGGACGCTGCCTGCGAGCCAAGCCGTATCTGCGGGTGCGGACGTGGTGTATCAATTAATCGATACGCCCAAAGGCAAATTGGTGCTGGCGAAAGATTTGGCAGAAGACGCGCTCAAACGCTACGGTTTTGCTTCAGACGACCTCAACGTCCTCGCGGAAACCACCGGCGACAAGCTGGAAAACCTGCACATGAATCATCCGTTCCTCGAACGCGATATTCCCATGCTCAACGGCGAACACGTTACCACCGACGCCGGTACGGGCTTGGTGCACACCGCCCCCGCGCACGGTTTGGAAGACTACGCCGTCTGCAACAAATACGGTATCGAGCTTTACAACCCCGTCAACGCCGAAGGCAAATACATCAGCGAAACGCCGCGCGTCGCAGGCATGAGCGTTTGGGAAGCGAATCCCGTCATCCTGCAATGGCTGGAAGAAACCGGCAACCTCTTGGCAAGCAGCAAAATCGAACACAGCTACGCCCACTGCTGGCGCCACAAAACCCCGCTGATTTACCGCGCGACAGGCCAATGGTTTATCGGCATGGACAAAGCCGGAAGCGACGGCAAAACCCTGCGCGACAAAGCCATCAAAGCCGTGGACGACACCGAATTCTTCCCGTCTTGGGGTCGCGCGCGCCTCGAAGCCATGATCGAAGGCCGCCCCGACTGGGTCGTTTCGCGCCAACGCTATTGGGGCACGCCGATGACCTTCTTCGTCCACAAAGAAACGGGCGAGCTGCATCCGAACTCCGCCGAACTTTTGGAGAAAGTAGCACAACGTATCGAAGAAAAAGGCATCGAAGCATGGTTCTCACTCGATAAAAGCGAATTGTTAAGCGCAGAAGACTGCGAAAACTACGACAAACTTTCCGACACGATGGACGTATGGTTCGACTCCGGTTCGACCCATTACTCCGTCTTGAAACAGCGCGAAGAATTGGACTGGCCTGCCGACCTCTACCTCGAAGGCAGCGACCAACACCGCGGCTGGTTCCAATCCTCCATGCTGACCGGCTGCGCCTCATCCATGGGACGCGCCCCGTACAAACAGCTTCTGACCCACGGTTTCGTGGTTGACCAAAACGGCCGCAAAATGTCGAAATCCATCGGCAACGTCGTCGCGCCGCAAGAAGTCTATAACGAATTCGGCGCCGACATCCTGCGCCTGTGGGCGGCATCCACCGATTACAGCGGCGAATTGGCGATTTCCAAAGAAATCCTCAAACGCGTCACCGAAAGCTACCGCCGCATCCGCAACACCTTGAGCTTCCTGTTTGCCAACCTCAGTGATTTCGACCCGTTTGAACACGCCGTACCGCAAGCGGACATGGTCGAAATCGACCGCTACGCCTTAGTGTTGGCGCGCCAACTGCAAGAGCGTTTGGCGGGTGACTACTATCCACGCTACGCCTTCCACTTCGCCGTGAAAGACATCGTCGCCTTCTGTTCGGAAGACTTGGGCGCGTTCTACCTCGACATCCTGAAAGACCGCCTCTACACCACCCAAGCCGACAGCCACGCCCGCCGCAGCGCGCAAACCGCCCTGTACCACATCACGCGCAGCCTGGTTCTCTTGATTGCACCGATTTTGTGCTTCACCGGCGAAGAAGCATGGGACATCATCGGCGGCGGCGAAGAAGACAGCGTCCTCTTCCACACCTGGCACGAGTTCCCGCCCATCAACGAAAAAGCCGAAGCCGAACTGGTGAAAAAATGGACGGCAGTCCGCGAAGCCCGCGAAGCCGTAACCGCCGCCATCGAGCCTTTGCGCGCCGACAAAACCGTCGGTTCGTCCTTGCAGGCAGAAGCCGAAATCACCGCACCGGAAGCCACCGCCGACTACCTGAACGCCTTGGGCGAAGAATTGCGCTTTGCCCTCTTGGTGTCCAAAGCCGAAGTCAAAACCGGCAGCGAACTTGCCGTTACCGCCAAAGCCAGCGACGGCGAAAAATGCGAACGCTGCTGGCACTACACCCACGACATCGGCACAGTCGCAGGTCATGAAACCATCTGCAAACGTTGCGCCGAGAATGTGGACGGCAAAGGCGAAGAACGGCATTACGCTTAAGTGCTGCCGACATTTGATTTTCGAAGTGGATTTTTGTTTGAAAAGCGGCAAAATCAAGCTGGAAACCGCAGCAAGATTGGATACCTTGCGAGAATTTCCAACGCAGAAGATGCCGCTTTAAGAACAAAAAGATACAGAAATTATTGAATATCGACAGACTCTCAGGTCGTCTGAAAAAAGGTCGTCTGAAAACCAAGATACAGGTTTTCAGACGACCTTTGCTATGGCGGAACGGCTTTACGCTTCGACCGGTTTGCCGCGCAGGGAGAAGGTGTAGGCTTCGGTGATTTCCAAATCGATCATTTGGTTGATCATATCGGGCGTGCCGGTGAAGTTGACCACGCGGTTGTTGGCGGTACGGGCTTGGAGCTGGTCGGGGTCTTTTTTGGAGATGCCTTCGACCAGACAGCGTTGTACGGTGCCGATCATGGTTTGGTTGATGCGGGCGGTTTCGGCTTCGATGACTTCGTTCAGGGCTTCGAGGCGGCGCACTTTTTCGGCGTGCGGGGTGTCGTCCGGCAGGTTGGCGGCAGGTGTACCGGGGCGCGGGCTGTAAATGAAGACGAAGCTCAAATCGAAGGCGATGTCTTTCACCAGCTTCAGGGTTTGCTCGAACTCGCGCTCAGTTTCACCGGGGAAGCCGACGATGAAGTCGCTGCTCAGGCACAAGTCGGGGCGGATGGCGCGCAGTTTGCGGATGATGGATTTGTATTCCAAGGCGGTGTAACCGCGTTTCATCGCGCTCAATACGCGGTCGGAACCGCTTTGAATCGGCAGGTGCAGGTGCGACACCAGCTTGGGCAGGTCACGGTAGCACTCGATAATCGAGTCGGTAAACTCGCGCGGGTGACTGGTGGTGAAGCGCATACGCTCGATGCCGGGGATTTCGTGAACGATACGCAGCAGGGTGGCGAAGTCGCAGATTTCGCCGTCTTCCATTTCGCCGCGATAGGCGTTGACGTTTTGTCCCAAGAGGTTGATTTCTTTAACGCCTTGCTGGGCGAGGTTGGCAATTTCGGTCAAAACGTCGTTCAGCGGGCGGGAGAATTCTTCGCCGCGGGTGTAGGGGACGACGCAGAACGAGCAATATTTGGAACAGCCTTCCATGATGGACACGAATGCTGCGCCGCCTTCGACGCGGGCGGGCGGCAGGTGGTCGAATTTTTCGATTTCGGGGAAGGAAATATCGACTTGCGACAGGCCGCTGGTTTCTTTATCCACAATCATTTTGGGCAGGCGGTGCAGCGTTTGCGGGCCGAAGACGACGTCCACATAAGGCGCGCGTTTGATGATGTTTTCGCCTTCTTGGGAGGCGACGCAGCCGGCAACGCCGATGATGAGGTCGGGATTTTTTTCTTTGAGCGGGCGCACGCGGCCTAAGTCGGAGAACACTTTTTCCTGCGCTTTTTCGCGCACGGAGCAGGTGTTGAAGAGGATGATGTCGGCTTCGTCGGCTTCGGTCACTTGTTCGATGCCGCCGTTTTCTTCGGCGAGTACGGCAAGCATTTTTTCGCTGTCGTATTCGTTCATTTGGCAGCCGAAGGTGCGGATAAATACTTTTTTCATGGTTTGTGTCTTTCTCAGGTAGCCCGTAATTGCGGGGCTGATTGTTATGGAAATCTCGATTTCAGACGACCTTGAGGAAGGCTTGGCAGGTCGTCTGAAACACTGATTCGTCAGGGCGCAAAAATGCGCGGTTGCGCTGCTGCGGCTGCAACAGCCAACCACGCGGTGTGTGTTTGGGTCGTCTGAAACGGGCAGGCCGCGGCTTATTGCGCGTCTTGCTTAATCTCGTCGCGGACTTCTTTTTGCGCGGTAAAACGGGAGGCTTCGTCGTCGGTCAAAACCCATACTTCACGCACGAGGGCGTTGGTGTCGTTGTGTTTGAAGGCGATGGTTTTGCCGGTTTTGCTCGCCAGCCGCCCCATCGGGATGAAGCGGTCGTTTTCGTCGTGGATTTTGGTGAAACGGGTAATCTGCAGCTTGGCGGAATTGCCGTCGGCAAGGCCCAGCGTCAAGAGGCGCGTCCATGAGAAGCCGCCACGGCTTACTTTCAGATAAGGCAGTTCGACCTGTTTCAAAACCGCCGCGTCCATATCGCTCGGCAGCTTGCGCTGGGCGGCGTAGGAGACGGTGGAAACCAAAAGGGTAAGCATTAAAATGAATCCGCGTAACATGATGTTTTCTTTATGGTATAAATGGGTGCGGATTATAGCACAAACGCTTCAAATATGAACAGAGTGATTGTTTTTACAGAACAATTTTCATTTTCAGATACGGCGTTGCGCCGTGGCGGTTTGGGCTTTCGGGGTCGTCTGAAACGGCTGGCGCGGGCAATCTGATGATAAAATACCGCTTATTTTTCAGACGACCTCAGAAAGAACCCGCTATGAACCGTAACGAAATCCTGTTTGACCGCGCCAAAGCCATCATCCCCGGCGGCGTGAATTCCCCCGTCCGCGCATTCGGCAGCGTCGGCGGCGTGCCGCGCTTCATCAAAAAAGCCGAAGGCGCGTATGTTTGGGACGAAAACGGCACGCGCTACACCGATTACGTCGGTTCGTGGGGGCCTGCGATTGTCGGACACGCGCACCCCGAAGTCATCGAAGCCGTGCGTGAAGCCGCGTTGGACGGTTTGTCGTTCGGCGCGCCCACCGAAGGCGAAATCGTCATCGCCGAAGAAATCGCTAAAATCATGCCGTCCGTCGAACGGCTGCGCCTCGTCAGCTCCGGCACCGAAGCGACCATGACCGCCATCCGCCTCGCACGTGGCTTTACCGGACGCGACAAAATCATCAAATTCGAAGGCTGCTACCACGGCCATTCCGACAGCCTGCTCGTCAAAGCCGGCAGCGGCCTGCTCACCTTCGGCAACCCGTCTTCCGCAGGCGTTCCCGCCGACTTTACCAAACACACCTTAGTCCTCGAATACAACAACACCGCCCAACTCGAAGAAGCGTTCGCCCGCAACGGCGACGAAATCGCCTGCGTCATCCTCGAACCCTTCGTCGGCAATATGAACCTGGTCCGCCCGACCGAGGCTTTCGTCAAAGCCCTGCGCGAATTGACCGAAAAACACGGCGCCGTGTTGATTTACGACGAAGTGATGACCGGCTTTCGCGTCGCGCTCGGCGGCGCGCAGTCGCTGCACGGCATCACGCCCGACCTGACCACGATGGGCAAAGTCATCGGCGGCGGTATGCCGCTTGCCGCGTTCGGCGGACGCAAAGACATCATGGAATGCATTTCCCCGCTAGGCGGCGTGTATCAGGCAGGTACATTATCAGGCAACCCGATTGCCGTCGCCGCCGGCTTGAAAACGCTTGAAATCATCCAGCGCGAAGGCTTCTACGAAAACCTGACCGCCTTGACCCGCCGCCTCGCCGACGGGCTTGCCGCCTCCGCCAAAGCGCACGGCATCGAGTTCACCGCCGACAGCGTGGGCGGTATGTTCGGCCTGTATTTCGCCGCCCATGCCCCGCAAAACTACGGCGACATGGCGCGTTCCAATATCGACGCCTTCAAACGCTTCTTCCACGGCATGCTCGACCGCAACACCGCCTTCGGCCCGTCCGCCTACGAAGCAGGCTTCGTCTCCGCCGCGCACATGCCCGAGCTGATTGACGAAACCATCGCCACCGCGCATCAAGTGTTTGCGGAAATGGCGAAATAAGGCGAAGCGCATCCGCAGAAGCAGGTGTGATTTATAGTGGATTAAATTTAAATCAGGACAAGGCGACGAAGCCGCAGACAGTACAGATAGTACGGAACCGATTCACTTGGTGCTTCAGCACCTTAGAGAATCGTTCTCTTTGAGCTAAGGCGAGGCAACGCCGTACCGGTTTAAAGTTAATCCACTATACATAGCAAAGGTCGTCTGAAAACCTAGATTTAGGCTTTCAGACGACCTTTCTCTTTACCCTACCCTTTCAAACCATCGCTTGATACAACGCAATCATCAGCGGCATGGTGATGACGCACAGCAGCGTGGTGATGCCGTAAATCGCGCTGGCTTTACGGGCGTTCTGACCATAAACCATCGCCATTTGGGTAACGGTGGATGCGGCGGGGCTGACGGTGGCGAGGAAGCTGATGAGGACGACGGTATCGCTGTGTCCGCCCAAGTGTGCAATGCCTAAAAGTTTGACAAACACCAGCAGAATCAGTGGGATAAGTATCAGACGTAGGAGGGCGACGAGGTAAATCCGTTTGGAGAGGACGATTTCTTTGAGCGGCAGCGAGGCAATCAATATTCCGGCAACGAGCATGGCGACCGGGCCTATCATGCCGCCGACGGTGGCGAGCGTGTTGTCGATGATGTGCGGCAGTTTGATTTGGAAGGCAAACATTAACACGCCGATAAAGATGGAAAGGATGTTGATGTTGGTCAGTACGGTTTTCCACGCAAGATTGCCGCGCCCGCAAAGCAGCAGGCGCAAGTGCGTCCAGAAAAGGAACATTTGGACGATGATAAAACCGCTGGTGTAAATCACCCATTGCGGTCCGAAAATGGACATCACCAGCGGGATGATGAGGTTGCCGGAATTGGTGTAAACCGTGGCAGCGTGTTCGAGCGTGTCGAGCTTGAACAGGGTTTTGAAAAGCCTGCCCAGCGCAATCAGCAGGATATGGAACACGACCGCCAAGGCAACCGAGAGTTTCAGTCCGTCAATGATATCGGGCGTGTTCTCGATTTGGAAGGCGTGAATCATTACCGACGGGCTGATGAGGTAGAGCGCGATGACGGAGAGTGTGCGGCTGTGTTCGGAATTCAGGAGCTTAAACTTCACCAACGCCATGCCCATCAGGACAATCAGGGTCAGCTCGGTGATTTTGCCGGCAAGGAGCAGGGCGGTTTCCATAGCTTATCCGTATCTGAATATAGAAAAGGAATTTTATAGCAAATCGCAGCTTTCGTTATCCATAAAGCCCCAGTTTTCCAAGCTATATCGCCATCACTATGCAGACTCCTATAAATAAAAAGCAAAAGGGTCGTCTGAAACCTATTTAAGCCTTATGCCAGAATACCAGAGCCTTGCCGACAACAAGTACATCATCCTCATACGCAAGAGAATTCTTTACAAAAATTAAAACATTTACTTGTAGTAGCAAAATGCCAAATGCATCCGAATAATCAAATTAAAATACCGTTCGTCGCTTTTTCCCCACAAATTGATAAAAATAGAAATTTAAAATATTTTCTACCAAACAAGGTAATACCCATCAAAAAAACCCAAAAATCAAATTAAAATATCATATATTTCATATGCTTATTATTCTATTGCCATTTATTGCATCAAAATACATTTCAAAAAAATCGAAGAATACAGGCCTATGCGCCCCTGTTCCCACCATAAAAATTGACACAAGCCTTGATTTTTAATTTCGTACTTTTACAATATGCATTGAAACTTTTCTTGGCGATTATTAAGTTCCAGCCCGAAACGGCATAATCCTTTTACAGTTTACGGGGAGCCGCCGGAAAAGCATCAACGTCCTTACACCCACCATACAAAGGTAAAAAACATGAAAAAATTCAATGTAAAAGTATTGAGCATGGCTGTTACGGCAGCCGTAGCAAGCGGCGCAGCGGGAGCGGCTGAACAAAACTTTGCAGCAGCGGTTGGCGGCAAAGACGATCAAGGTCAAGCAGCGTTTTTTACTGTCTTCGGCGAAGGCACAACATATGATAAAGATACCGGTAAGCTGACTTTCAAAAAAGATAACGATGCTCTGCTTTTGAAAACCTTAGAGTTAGAACAAACCATTAATGGTTTTGCTTCCGGTTCGGATTTCATCACAACTGATGCCAAAGGTAACAAAACCGTCCGTAAAGCCACCAATGAAGATATCGAAGCCGACAGCCTGAAAGGTGTGGGTTTGGCAGGCCGCCTTGACAACTTGGCAAATGCTTTAGATGATCAAGACGAAACCATCGAAGAACTGAAAACTGCCATTACCACCAATGGTACTCGTATTGCCGAAGTTGCCAAAGGTGTGAATGATCTGAATGAATCAGTCGCCGATATGGGTAAAGACATTTCCGACCAATTTGACGCAATCGGCGAAGACGTAACCGCAGTAAACACCCGTGTGGATACTTTGGAGCAAGACACAGCAGATGCCAAAGCCGCTGCCAAAGCCGCCGAAGACAAAGTAACCGAACTTTCTGCCAACGTTGACAGCAAAGTAAAAGAAGCCAAAGATGCCGCCGATAAAGCAGTGGATGCTGCTTCTAAAATTGACGCAGTCGCCGATAAAGCCGACAAGGCAAGCAAAGGCGTAGCAGGTCTGACTGAAGCTTTGGACGCCAACCGTAAAGATATTGATGCCAATAAACAAGGCATCGTTGACTTGGCGAAGGGCTTGCAGCTTGCTGCAGAGGCTGTAGAAGACAATCGTAAAGAAATTGATGCTAATAAAGCGGCAATCGCTGAAAATACTGCCAAACTTGAAGAGCAAAAAGAAGCTAACGAAGGCTTCAACAATGCGATCGCCAGCTTGGATAAAGACATCGGTGATCTCGCATTAGCCGGTAAAGCAGCAGCTGACGCTTTAGAAGCTAACCGTCAAGACATCGACGCCAATAAAGCAGCAATCGCTGAAAATACTGCCAAACTTGAAGAGCAAAAAGAAGCTAACGAAGGCTTCAACAATGCGATCGCCAGCTTGGATAAAGACATCGGTGATCTCGCATTAGCCGGTAAAGCAGCAGCTGACGCTTTAGAAGCTAACCGTCAAGACATCGACGCCAATAAAGCAGCAATCGCTGAAAATACTGCCAAACTTGAAGAGCAAAAAGAAGCTAACGAAGGCTTCAACAATGCGATCGCCAGCTTGGATAAAGACATCGGTGATCTCGCATTAGCCGGTAAAGCAGCAGCTGACGCTTTAGAAGCTAACCGTCAAGACATCGACGCCAATAAAGCAGCAATCGCTGAAAATACTGCCAAACTTGAAGAGCAAAAAGAAGCTAACGAAGGCTTCAACAATGCGATCGCCAGCTTGGATAAAGACATCGGTGATCTCGCATTAGCCGGTAAAGCAGCAGCTGACGCTTTAGAAGCTAACCGTCAAGACATCGACGCCAATAAAGCAGCAATCGCTGAAAATACTGCCAAACTTGAAGAGCAAAAAGAAGCTAACGAAGGCTTCAACAATGCGATCGCCAGCTTGGATAAAGACATCGGTGATCTCGCATTAGCCGGTAAAGCAGCAGCTGACGCTTTAGAAGCTAACCGTCAAGACATCGACGCCAATAAAGCAGCAATCGCTGAAAATACTGCCAAACTTGAAGAGCAAAAAGAAGCTAACGAAGGCTTCAACAATGCGATCGCCAGCTTGGATAAAGACATCGGTGATCTTGCCTCGGCAGGTAAAGCTGCGATGGAAGCTTTAGAAGTTAACCGCCAAGACATTGATGCCAATAAAGCGGCAATTGAAACTAAAGCCGACAAAGCTGACTTCGAAGAATTGGCAAAATACACTGACAATATGGGCAAAAAAGTTAACGACATCGGTGATGAAGTAACTGCCCTGAGCGATGCAACTAACGCAGCTATCACTCGTCACGATAAAGACATCGTTGACTTGGCACAAGCAGGTCTGAAAGCAACTGAGGCTTTGGAAGCCAACCGTAAAGATATTGATGCCAATAAACAAGGCATCGTTGACTTGGCGAAGGGCTTGCAGCTTGCTGCAGAAGCTGTAGAAGACAATCGTAAAGAAATTGATGCCAATAAAGCGGCAATTGAAACTAAAGCCGACAAAGCTGACTTCGAAGAATTGGCAAAATACACTGACAATATGGGCAAAAAAGTTAACGACATCGGTGATGAAGTAACTGCCCTGAGCGATGCAACTAACGCAGCTATCACTCGTCACGATAAAGACATCGTTGACTTGGCACAAGCAGGTCTGAAAGCAACTGAGGCTTTGGAAGCCAACCGTAAAGATATTGATGCCAACAAAGCAGCAATTGACACCAACAAAGAAGCAATTGCAACCAAAGCCGACAAAGCTGATGTTGACGAATTGGTGAAATACACTGCCGACATGGGCAAAAAAGTTAACGACATCGGTGATGAAGTAACTGCCCTGAGCGACGCAACTAGCGCGGCTATTACTCGTCACGATAAAGACATCGTTGACTTGGCACAAGCAGGTCTGAAAGCAACTGAGGCTTTGGAAGCCAACCGCAAAGATATTGATGCCAATAAACAAGGCATCGTTGACTTGGCGAAGGGCTTGCAGCTTGCTGCAGAAGCTGTAGAAGACAATCGTAAAGAAATTGATGCCAATAAAGCGGCAATCGCTGAAAATACTGCCAAACTTGAAGAGCAAAAAGAAGCTAACGACGGCTTCAACAATGCTATTGCCAGCTTGGATGAAGACATCATTACTTTGAAAAAAGCAGATTTGGCTGCAGCTGATGCTTTGAAGGCTCACCGCACAGATATCGATGCCAACAAAGCAGCAATTGAGACCAAAGCTGATAAGACTGCTGTAGAAAGCGTAAGAACAATAGCTGTTGAAGCTCAAAAATCAGCTCAAGTGGCAAAAGGTGCTGTTGAAGTTGCCCAAAAATCTGCCGAAACTGCTGACAGCCATGCCAAAGCTGCACAAACCGCTGCTGCCAAAGCTCAAGAAAGTGCCGATACCAATGCGGTACAAATTGCAGCCAATACTAAGCAAATCGATACTAACAAAACCGATATTGCTGCATTGCAAACTGCAAATGGTCAACACGCTGCAGGTATTGCTAAAAACTCAGCACGCATCGATAGCCTGGATAAAAACGTAGCGAACCTGCGTAAAGAGACCCGCCAAGGTCTGGCAGCACAAGCAGCCCTCAGCGGCCTGTTCCAACCTTACAGCGTCGGTAAATTCAATGTTACTGCTGCTTTGGGTGGTTTCAAATCTGATACCGCAGTTGCTGTGGGTGCAGGTTATCGCTTCAATGAAAACTTTGCAGCTAAAGCCGGTCTTGCAGTGGGTACCTCTTCAGGCGGCTCTGCATCTTACAACGTAGGTTTGAACTACGAATGGTAATATTCTTCGTAGAACTGACCTAAATTGACCCGCAGCTTCGGCTGCGGGTTTTTTATGCATTTAATCTTTGAAAGAAAAAATGCCCAAAGGTCGGCGGATTCGCATTTGAAGTGCAACTTTCCATAACAGAAAAAGGCCAGTATGCGGTAGCATACGGCCTTTCCTGCAAGAAAGATTGCCATGAGCTACACACAACTGACCCAAGACGAACGATACCATATCCAATACCTGTCACGCGACTGCACCATCGCCGAAATCGCTAAACAGCTTAACCGCCACAAAAGCACCATCAGCCGCGAAATTAAACGGCACCGTGCCCAAGGACAGCAATACAGCGCCGAGAAAGCCCAGCGGCAAAGCCGGACTATCAAACAGCGTAAGCGACAACCCTATAAACTCGATTCGCAGCTCATTCAACACATCGACACCCTTATCCGCCGCAAACTCAGTCCCGAACAGGTATGTGCCTACCTGAATAAACACCACGGGAGACCTTTGCAAAATTCCCCAAAATCCCCTAAATTTCCATCAAGACATTTAGGGGATTTCCCATGAGCACCTTCTTCCAGCAAACCGCACAAGCCATGATTGCCAAACACATCGACCGCTTCCCATTATTGAAGTTGGATCAGGTGATTGATTGGCAGCCGATCGAACAATACCTGAACCGTCAAAGAACCCGTTACCTTAGAGACCACCGAGGGCGTCCCGCCTATCCCCTGTTGTCCATGTTCAAAGCCGTCCTGCTCGGACAATGGCACAGCCTCTCCGATCCCGAACTCGAACACAGCCTCATCACCCGCATCGATTTCAACCTGTTTTGCCGTTTTGACGAACTGAGCATCCCCGATTACAGCACCTTATGCCGCTACCGCAACTGGCTGGCGCAAGACGACACCCTGTCCGAATTGCTGGAACTGATTAACCGACAACTGGCCGAAAAAAACCTAAAAGTAGAGAAAGCATCCGCCGCCGTCATTGACGCCACCATTATTCAGACCGCCGGCAGCAAACAGCGTCAGGCCATAGAAGTCGATGAGGAAGGACAAGTCAGCGGACAAACCACACCGAGTAAAGACAGCGATGCCCGCTGGACAAAGAAAAACGGCCTCTACAAACTCGGTTACAAACAACATACCCGTACCGATGAGGAAGGCTATATCGAGAAACTGCACATTACCCCCGCCAATACCCATGAGTGCAACCATCTGTCCCCTTTGTTGGAAGGCATTGCCGAAGGTACGACCGTCTATGCCGACAAAGGCTACGACAGTAAGGAAAACCGGCAACATCTGGAAGACCATCAGTTGTTAGACGGCATTATGCGCAAAGCTCACCGCAACCGTCCGCTGACGGAAGCGCAAACCAAACGCAACCGATATTTGTCGAAGACCCGTTATGTGGTCGAACAAAGCTTCGGTACGCTGCACCGTAAATTCCGCTACGCCCGGGCAGCCTATTTTGGTCTGCTCAAAGTGAGTGCGCAAAGTCATCTGAAAGCGATGTGTTTGAACCTGTTGAAAGCGGCTAACAGGCTAAGTGTGCCTGTTGCCGCCTAAAAGGCGGCCCGGATGCCTGATTATGGGGTATCCGGGGAGGATTAAGGGGGTATTTGGGTAAAATCAGGAGCAATTAGGGGCGGAAATAGACGAAAACCTGTGTTTGGGTTTCGGCTGTCGGGGGAACAGGTGAAGAGGGGTATTTTGCAAAGGTCTCCACGGGATCACACTCCATCACATGTAGAAAATCGTCGCGTTGTTTACACAACAGGTTGAGAAAAATAAGCCTGCAAGACCTCAAACGGCGTATCGCCGTTCAAACTGCGGTGTGGCTTCACAGTGTTATAAAAATTAACAAAGCGGCACAACTCCTTTTGCCGGTGTTCCGGACTCTCAAACGACTGTTTCTCATGCCACATCTCCATCAGGGTACGGATAACCCGCTCCGCCTTACCGTTGGTCTGCGGACGGGCAACCCGGGTAAACTTTTGACCAATCCCGTTCTCGTAACAGGCTACACCGAAAGCATGGTTGGCCGAGCCTTTGTATTCCGTACCGTTGTCGGAGTAAACGCACTCAATCAGGTATGGGCTGGGATCAATCAGGTGTTCGGTCAGAAACTTGGCGGCACTGTCTGCGGTTTTGTCCGGCAAAATGGCGGCGTATAGCTCCCTTGAGAAATCGTCGATGGCGACAAACAGGTAATCCCGCTTATCGGTGGCTTTCTGCCCTTTGAGCAGCGGCAGCCGTTTGGTATCGAGATGTACCAGCTCTCCGGGATAGGATTTATTGTAGCGTTTGGCCTGCCTTTTGAGTTTTTCCTGAATGCCGCGTTCTACCTTGGCCAGGCGTTTCATTCCGTACTTTGCCTGTTTGAAACGGTTGTTGGTACTGGTTTGCGGTTTGAGCAGCTTGGCCCTTGCGGCTTTAAGGGCGCGGTAAATGGTGACGCGGCTGACTTGGTAGCGGCGTGCCAGAGAGGTAACGCTTTCCTTTTCCTGCGTGTAGGCCAGCCAAATGGCTTGTCGGTGGTGCGGGGTGAGGCGGGTGTTTTTGTGCATGTTCATGTTTCAGTATTCTCCTGGAAATACTGTAAACAACGCTACTGGTTTCTACACATCACAGCACCGTTTACCGCTACCTCCGCCAAGACAAAAGCAACGGCGGCACTTTGTGGCAACATCTCAGAATATGCAGCAAACCCTACCGCAAACGCTACGGCAGCACATGGACCAGAGGCAAAGTGCCCGACCGCGTCGGCATAGAAAACCGACCTGCTATCGTCGACCGGAAAACCCGCATCGGCGATTGGGAGGCCGACACCATCGTCGGCAAAAATCAGAAAAGCGCGTTATTGACCTTGGTCGAACGCGTTACCCGCTACACCATCATCTGCAAATTAAAGAACTTAAAAGCCGAAGACACTGCCCGGGCGGCCATTAGGGTATTAAAGGCATATAAAGCCAGAGTCCACACCATCACCATGGATAACGGCAAAGAGTTCTACCAACACACCAAAATAGCCAAAGCATTGAAGGCGAAAACCTATTTTTGCCGCCCTTACCATTCTTGGGAGAAAGGGCTGAATGAGAACACCAACGGACTCATCCGGCAATATTTCCCCAAACAAACCGATTTCCGAAATATCAGCGATCGGGAGATACGCAGGGTTCAAGATGAGTTGAACCACCGGCCGAGAAAAACACTTGGCTACGAAACGCCAAGTGTTTTATTCTTGAATCTGTTCAAACCACTGATACACTAGTGTTGCACTTGAAATCCGAATCCAAGGTCGTCTGAAAACCCAACTCTGATTTTCAGACGACCTTTTCTCAAATCATTTCAACCGAAATGTTGACAATTTTTCACCCGATAACAAAGCGTTTTCAGTATAATACCGCCCGCAAATTTCCTTTTTTTTTGAAAAGCATAAATCATGACTACTTCAAATCAAAATGTGCTGGAGCGTATATTCAATTTACGCGCAAACGGCACGAATGTACGCACGGAGCTGATGGCAGGTCTGACCACCTTCCTCGCCATGTGCTACATCATCATCGTCAATCCGCTGATTCTCGGCGAAACGGGCATGGACATGGGCGCGGTATTCGTCGCTACCTGCATCGCTTCCGCCATCGGCTGCTTCGTGATGGGCTTCGTCGGCAACTATCCGATTGCGCTCGCTCCGGGCATGGGTTTGAACGCCTATTTCACCTACGCCGTCGTCAAAGGCATGGGCGTACCCTGGCAGGTGGCTTTGGGCGCGGTATTCGTTTCCGGCATCATTTTCATTTTATTCAGCTTTTTCAAAGTGCGTGAAATGCTGGTGAACGCGCTGCCTATGGGCTTGAAAATGTCGATTGCCGCCGGTATCGGGCTGTTTCTGTCGCTGATTGCGCTCAAAGGTTCCGGCATCATCGTCGCCAGCGACGCGACTTTGGTGAAGCTGGGCGACATCCACCAACCTGCCGCACTCTTGGTATTGGCGGGCTTCGCCATGGTGGTGGCTTTGGGACATTTCCGCGTCAAAGGTGCGATTATCCTGACCATTCTGACGATTACCGCCATTTCCACCCTGCTGGGCTTGAGCGAGTTTAAAGGCGTGGTTGGCGAAATTCCGAGCATCGCGCCGACTTTCATGCAGATGGATTTCAACGGCCTCTTTACCCTCAGCATGGTCAGCGTGATTTTCGTCTTCTTTTTGGTCGATTTATTTGACTCCACCGGCACGCTGGTCGGCGTTTCCCACCGTGCGGGCCTGCTGGAAGACGGCAAACTGCCCCGCCTGAAACGCGCCCTGTTCGCCGACTCGACCGCGATTGTCGCCGGTGCCGCACTGGGTACGTCTTCAACAACGCCGTATGTCGAAAGCGCGGCGGGCGTATCCGCAGGCGGCCGCACGGGGCTGACCGCCGTAACCGTCGGCGTATTGATGCTGGCGTGTCTGATTTTCTCGCCGCTGGTACAGAGCATCCCCGGCTTCGCCACCGCGCCCGCGTTGCTCTACGTCGGTGCGCAAATGCTGCGCAGCGCGCGTGAAATCGACTGGGACGATATGACCGAAGCCGCTCCCGCTTTCCTGACCATCGTGTTCATGCCGTTCACCTATTCGATTGCCGACGGCATCGCCTTCGGCTTCATCAGCTACGCCGTGATTAAACTTTTATGCAACCGCATCAAAGACGTGCCGCCTATGGTGTGGATAGTCGCCGTATTGTGGGCATTGAAATTCTGGTATTTGGGAGGATAATGCTCCATTTGTAGAAAAGTCGAGACCTTTGCAAAATTCCTTTTTCCCCCGACAGCCGAAACCCCAAACACAGGTTTTCGGCTGTTTTCGGCTGTTTCCGCCCCCAATCACTCCTTATAGTCAATTAAAAACAAAATAGCACAATACTCAACTTTGAAGGTCTAACCATGGCATACTCTGCGGACTTAAGAAACAAAGCTTTAAACTATTACAAACAATGCAAAAACATCAGCCAAACCGCAGCAACGTTTAACTTGTCAAGAAACACGCTTTACCTGTGGATTCGCCTTAAAAAACAAACAGGCAGCCTAAAACATCAAGTTACCGGTCTAAATGCCGTCAAATTGGATAGGCAAAAACTGGCTCAATATGTTGGGCAACACCCGGATGCCTATCTGCATGAAATCGCCAAACATTTTGATTGTACGCCAGCCGCCGTTTGCTATGCACTCAAACAGATGGGGATGACGCGCAAAAAAAGACCACCACTTACAAAGAACAAGACCCGGCCAAAGTAACGCATTATTTGACACAGCTGGCCGAATTTTCCGACTACCAACGTGTTTATTTGGATGAAACAGGATTTGACCGCTACCTGTTCCGTCCCTATGCCCGCAGCCCGAAAGGGCAAATAGTGAAAGCGCAGATAAGTGGAAAAAGATACCGACGCTTATCTCTGGTGTCCGCACAAGTCGGCAACCGGCTGATTGCTCCGATGGTTTATCAAAATACGATGACCGGAGTCTTTTTTGAAGCGTGGTTTCAGCAATGCCTACTGCCCGCATTGACTCAAAAATCGGTGATTATTTTAGATAATGCACGATTTCACCGTATGGGTGTCTTACGGGAAATGGCGGAAAAATGGGGACATAAGGTATTGCCTCTTGCACCTTATTAACCTGAGCTCAACCCGATTGAGAAGGTGTGGGCGAATATTAAGCGGTATCTGCGAACCGTATTGAGACCTTTGCAAAATTCCTTTTCCCCCGACAACCGAAACCCCAAACACAGGTTTTCGGCTGTTTTCGGCTGTTTCCGCCCCCAATCACTCCTTAATTCTACCCAAATACCCCCTTAATCCTCCCCGGATACCCCATAATCAGGCATCCGGGCCGCCTTTTAGGCGGCAACAGGCACACTTAGCCTGTTAGCCGCTTTCAACAGGTTCAAACACATCGCTTTCAGATGACTTTGCGCACTCACTTTGAGCAGACCAAAATAGGCTGCCCGGGCGTAGCGGAATTTACGGTGCAGCGTACCGAAGCTTTGTTCGACCACATAACGGGTCTTCGACAAATATCGGTTGCGTTTGGTTTGCGCTTCCGTCAGCGGACGGTTGCGGTGAGCTTTGCGCATAATGCCGTCTAACAACTGATGGTCTTCCAGATGTTGCCGGTTTTCCTTACTGTCGTAGCCTTTGTCGGCATAGACGGTCGTACCTTCGGCAATGCCTTCCAACAAAGGGGACAGATGGTTGCACTCATGGGTATTGGCGGGGGTAATGTGCAGTTTCTCGATATAGCCTTCCTCATCGGTACGGGTATGTTGTTTGTAACCGAGTTTGTAGAGGCCGTTTTTCTTTGTCCAGCGGGCATCGCTGTCTTTACTCGGTGTGGTTTGTCCGCTGACTTGTCCTTCCTCATCGACTTCTATGGCCTGACGCTGTTTGCTGCCGGCGGTCTGAATAATGGTGGCGTCAATGACGGCGGCGGATGCTTTCTCTACTTTTAGGTTTTTTTCGGCCAGTTGTCGGTTAATCAGTTCCAGCAATTCGGACAGGGTGTCGTCTTGCGCCAGCCAGTTGCGGTAGCGGCATAAGGTGCTGTAATCGGGGATGCTCAGTTCGTCAAAACGGCAAAACAGGTTGAAATCGATGCGGGTGATGAGGCTGTGTTCGAGTTCGGGATCGGAGAGGCTGTGCCATTGTCCGAGCAGGACGGCTTTGAACATGGACAACAGGGGATAGGCGGGACGCCCTCGGTGGTCTCTAAGGTAACGGGTTCTTTGACGGTTCAGGTATTGTTCGATCGGCTGCCAATCAATCACCTGATCCAACTTCAATAATGGGAAGCGGTCGATGTGTTTGGCGATCATGGCTTGTGCGGTTTGTTGGAAGAAGGTGCTCATGGGAAATCCCCTAAATGTCTTGATGGGAATTTAGGGGATTTTGGGGAATTTTGCAAAGGTCTCAGGTCGTCTGAAAAAAGTTTTCAGACGACCTTTTATATATAACTAGTAGCTCATACTCTACTTAATTAATATCAGTTAAATGTGTATACAAACCATTCAGTAATAGCCGCACAAACTCTCTTAAAGCCGATATACGGAACAGTTTTTATCTGCACCAGAAAAATAGTTTTTCGTAACATCATCACAAGAACTAGCACTACTCTCACAAATAAAAGTCGTTAGAGATTCATTAATCTTTATTACCCTAGGTTCTTTATTCTTATCTAATGCAACTGCTTTTAAAGTAAATTTCCCATCTAACGCGCCTCTAGCAAGCCCATTAGGATAAATACAAAAGTTTTCTAAACTCCGAGAGTTAGGCAAATCAGGCCACGCTGTAGAAGTTTTCTTGAAACTACCATTCTGCTGATAAAATCGTTCCATAAACTGAGCACTCTCAACAAGCGCTGCCAGAGCCTGACGTATTTCAGAGTCTCTAATATATTTTTGATAACTTGGATAAGCTATTGAAGTTAAAATCCCAATTATTGCAATTACAAAGATTAATTGAGTAAGAGAATACCCTTTACAATTTTCTTTATTCATCATTTATTACCTATTAATAATTTCATCACCCAATTTCAATATATATCCTTTCATAATAAGATCTTTTGGGTTTACAACACTTACTTTCAGACCAACTAAAGCCGCCCATATTTTCTTCCGAGCAGAATAGAAGCCTACATCTCAAACTCCTTGTCCTAATGCTTCCGGTTAATTTACTTTTGAATAGTGTTTTTAGCTTTTGTGTTTGCAGGTGCGGGCGCGACGGTTGCTTCGGCCTTCAGTTTGGAGAAGATACCCTCGCCGATGCCTTTAACGTTTTTGAGCTCTTCCACTGATTTGAAGGCACCGTGCTGCTGGCGGTAGTCCACAATGGCTTTCGCTTTGGCCGGGCCGATGCCGGGCAGGGCTTCCAATTCGGAAGAAGAGGCGGTATTGATGTTGACGGCTGCCAGCGACAGCGAGGCGGTCAGAACGGAGAGTGCGGCAAAGAGGAATTTTTTCATAAGGGCGTTTTCCTATCATTTCGTTAATATGGACGGCACCGCCGTGGAGGCGTTACCACTAAATATTTTATTATCATATGCTTCTCATCATTTTAATTCAAACAATTTTAAATATTTCCGACTTCACTATCCCCAAATGTATTTATTCTGCAACATTCTCCAACTTACTTCAATTCCGGAGCGGCCTCCTCCCACATCAATAAAGCCCATCCTTCTGCAACCGGATCATCCGGAATATTACCCCACTCCACCGCCGCCATACAGGGTAATGATATTCGCCAAACCGAAACAATACAAAGTAAAAGCCCCCGACATCTGTCGGGGGCTTAGGATAGGTGTTTGGCAGTGACCTACTTTCGCATGGAAGAACCACACTATCATCGGCGCTGAGTCGTTTCACGGTCCTGTTCGGGATGGGAAGGCGTGGGACCAACTCGCTATGGCCGCCAAACTTAAACTGTACAAATCGGCAAAGCCTTAATCAATATATTCGGTGATGACTGGATCAGTCAGTAAGCTTTTTATTTGAAGTTCTTCAAATGATAGAGTCAAGCCTCACGAGCAATTAGTATGGGTTAGCTTCACGCGTTACCGCGCTTCCACACCCCACCTATCAACGTCCTGGTCTCGAACGACTCTTTAGTGCGGTTAAACCGCAAGGGAAGTCTCATCTTCAGGCGAGTTTCGCGCTTAGATGCTTTCAGCGCTTATCTCTTCCGAACTTAGCTACCCGGCTATGCAACTGGCGTTACAACCGGTACACCAGAGGTTCGTCCACTCCGGTCCTCTCGTACTAGGAGCAGCCCCCGTCAAACTTCCAACGCCCACTGCAGATAGGGACCAAACTGTCTCACGACGTTTTAAACCCAGCTCACGTACCACTTTAAATGGCGAACAGCCATACCCTTGGGACCGACTACAGCCCCAGGATGTGATGAGCCGACATCGAGGTGCCAAACTCCGCCGTCGATATGAACTCTTGGGCGGAATCAGCCTGTTATCCCCGGAGTACCTTTTATCCGTTGAGCGATGGCCCTTCCATACAGAACCACCGGATCACTATGTCCTGCTTTCGCACCTGCTCGACTTGTCGGTCTCGCAGTTAAGCTACCTTTTGCCATTGCACTATCAGTCCGATTTCCGACCGGACCTAGGTAACCTTCGAACTCCTCCGTTACTCTTTGGGAGGAGACCGCCCCAGTCAAACTGCCTACCATGCACGGTCCCCGACCCGGATTACGGGTCTGGGTTAGAACCTCAAAGACACCAGGGTGGTATTTCAAGGACGGCTCCACAGAGACTGGCGTCTCTGCTTCAAAGCCTCCCACCTATCCTACACAAGTGACTTCAAAGTCCAATGCAAAGCTACAGTAAAGGTTCACGGGGTCTTTCCGTCTAGCAGCGGGTAGATTGCATCTTCACAACCACTTCAACTTCGCTGAGTCTCGGGAGGAGACAGTGTGGCCATCGTTACGCCATTCGTGCGGGTCGGAACTTACCCGACAAGGAATTTCGCTACCTTAGGACCGTTATAGTTACGGCCGCCGTTTACTGGGGCTTCGATCCGATGCTCTCACATCTTCAATTAACCTTCCAGCACCGGGCAGGCGTCACACCCTATACGTCCACTTTCGTGTTAGCAGAGTGCTGTGTTTTTAATAAACAGTCGCAGCCACCTATTCTCTGCGACCCTCCGAGGCTTACGGAGCAAGTCCTTAACCTTAGAGGGCATACCTTCTCCCGAAGTTACGGTATCAATTTGCCGAGTTCCTTCTCCCGAGTTCTCTCAAGCGCCTTAGAATTCTCATCCTGCCCACCTGTGTCGGTTTGCGGTACGGTTCGATTCAAACTGAAGCTTAGTGGCTTTTCCTGGAAGCGTGGTATCGGTTACTTCATGTCCGTAGACACTCGTCGTCACTTCTCGGTGTTAAGAAGACCCGGATTTGCCTAAGTCTTCCACCTACCGGCTTAAACAAGCTATTCCAACAGCTTGCTAACCTAACCTTCTCCGTCCCCACATCGCATTTGAATCAAGTACAGGAATATTAACCTGTTTCCCATCGACTACGCATTTCTGCCTCGCCTTAGGGGCCGACTCACCCTACGCCGATGAACGTTGCGTAGGAAACCTTGGGCTTTCGGCGAGCGGGCTTTTCACCCGCTTTATCGCTACTCATGTCAACATTCGCACTTCTGATACCTCCAGCACACTTTACAATGCACCTTCATCGGCCTACAGAACGCTCCCCTACCATGCCAGTAAACTGGCATCCGCAGCTTCGGTTATAGATTTGAGCCCCGTTACATCTTCCGCGCAGGACGACTCGACCAGTGAGCTATTACGCTTTCTTTAAATGATGGCTGCTTCTAAGCCAACATCCTGGCTGTCTGGGCCTTCCCACTTCGTTTACCACTTAATCTATCATTTGGGACCTTAGCTGGCGGTCTGGGTTGTTTCCCTCTTGACAACGGACGTTAGCACCCGCTGTCTGTCTCCCGAGGAACCACTTGATGGTATTCTTAGTTTGCCATGGGTTGGTAAGTTGCAATAACCCCCTAGCCATAACAGTGCTTTACCCCCATCAGTGTCTTGCTCGAGGCACTACCTAAATAGTTTTCGGGGAGAACCAGCTATCTCCGAGTTTGTTTAGCCTTTCACCCCTATCCACAGCTCATCCCCGCATTTTGCAACATGCGTGGGTTCGGTCCTCCAGTACCTGTTACGGCACCTTCAACCTGGCCATGGATAGATCACTCGGTTTCGGGTCTACACCCAGCAACTGTTCGCCCTATTAAGACTCGGTTTCCCTACGCCTCCCCTATTCGGTTAAGCTCGCTACTGAATGTAAGTCGTTGACCCATTATACAAAAGGTACGCAGTCACACCACATGGGTGCTCCCACTGTTTGTATGCATCAGGTTTCAGGTTCTATTTCACTCCCCTCCCGGGGTTCTTTTCGCCTTTCCCTCACGGTACTGGTTCACTATCGGTCGATGATGAGTATTTAGCCTTGGAGGATGGTCCCCCCATATTCAGACAGGATTTCACGTGTCCCGCCCTACTTTTCGTACGCTTAGTACCACCGTTGAGATTTCGAATACGGGACTATCACCCACTATGGTCAAGCTTCCCAGCTTGTTCTTCTATCTCGACAGTTATTACGTACAGGCTCCTCCGCGTTCGCTCGCCACTACTTGCGGAATCTCGGTTGATTTCTTTTCCTCCGGGTACTTAGATGGTTCAGTTCTCCGGGTTCGCTTCTCTAAGTCTATGTATTCAACTTAGGATACTGCACAGAATGCAGTGGGTTTCCCCATTCGGACATCGCGGGATCATAGCTTTATTGCCAGCTCCCCCACGCTTTTCGCAGGCTTACACGTCCTTCGTCGCCTATCATCGCCAAGGCATCCACCTGATGCACTTATTCACTTGACTCTATCATTTCAAGAACTTCTCTGACTTTGCCTGACATTCCGTTGACTAGAATATCAAACTTGAATTTCCTACTCTGATAAAGCTTACTGCTTGTTGTGTCTTAATCCCGCCTTTTGTCTTTCGGGATTAAGTCGATACAATCATCACCCAAATACTGTACCTGTTTTTCTTTTCCTGTTCAGGAGACAACTGACCGTTTGCAATCGGTCAATCATCAAAAACAGACACATTGTCTTTGTTTGTTGATTTCGGCTTTCCAATTTGTTAAAGATCGATGCGTTCAATATTGCTATTTACTTCGCAAATCAAAATGAGCTGATTATTATAGCAGCCTTTCTTTTTCCGTCAAACTAATTCGTCAGCAGACTTCTCTTTAGAAAAAAAGAAAGCAGTCACACTGCCTTTTTAACTCGCTTTGATTTGGAAAGTATTGGTGGAGGCAAACGGGATCGAACCGATGACCCCCTGCTTGCAAAGCAGGTGCTCTACCAACTGAGCTATGCCCCCGTTCTTGGTGGGTCTGGGAGGACTTGAACCTCCGACCCCACGCTTATCAAGCGTGTGCTCTAACCAGCTGAGCTACAAACCCGGATTCTCTTCTTAAGCGAACCTTGTCTTCACTCAAGCATTTTTCCGCATCTTCTACAGTTTACCGATAAGTGTGAATGCGACAACCTCTTCTTTCTCTAGAAAGGAGGTGATCCAGCCGCAGGTTCCCCTACGGCTACCTTGTTACGACTTCACCCCAGTCATGAAGCATACCGTGGTAAGCGGGCTCCTTGCGGTTACCCTACCTACTTCTGGTATCCCCCACTCCCATGGTGTGACGGGCGGTGTGTACAAGACCCGGGAACGTATTCACCGCAGTATGCTGACCTGCGATTACTAGCGATTCCGACTTCATGCACTCGAGTTGCAGAGTGCAATCCGGACTACGATCGGTTTTGTGAGATTGGCTCCACCTCGCGGCTTGGCTACCCTCTGTACCGACCATTGTATGACGTGTGAAGCCCTGGTCATAAGGGCCATGAGGACTTGACGTCATCCCCACCTTCCTCCGGCTTGTCACCGGCAGTCTCATTAGAGTGCCCAACTTAATGATGGCAACTAATGACAAGGGTTGCGCTCGTTGCGGGACTTAACCCAACATCTCACGACACGAGCTGACGACAGCCATGCAGCACCTGTGTTACGGCTCCCGAAGGCACTCCTCCGTCTCTGGAGGATTCCGTACATGTCAAGACCAGGTAAGGTTCTTCGC